>NZ_QNFZ01000001.1 GCF_003313395.1 Nonomuraea lactucae
TGACGAAGGGGATGGGGTGGCTGCCGAACAGGGTCAGGGTGCCGTCGGCGCGCATCCGGGCCAGGCGGGGTTCGATGGTGTCGACGTCGACGGTTTCGGGTTTGTCGCCGGACAGGCCGAGCAGGACGGCCTTGTCGCTGCCGTGGCCCTTGCCGGTCAGGCCGAGCGAGCCGTACAGGATGGCCTGGACGCGGGCGGTGCGTTGGAGCAGGCCGTCGTCGCGCAGGCCGCGGGCGAAGCGGTGCGCGGCGGCCATCGGCCCGCCGGTGTGGGAGCTGGACGGGCCGATGCCGACCTTGAACAGATCGAAGACGCCGATGCTCATCGCAGGTATTCCGTCGCCGCGTCGAGCAGCCACTCCGACAGGTACGCCGCGAAGGAGGAGCGGACCAGCACCAGCAGGCCGTCGTCGTCGCGGGGCAGCAGCACCACCTGGGCCCGGGCCAGCGTCGTCTGCGCGCACGCGCCCGGACCGAACACGCCGGGGTGCAGGTCCAACGCGCAGCCGTGGGCCAGCAGGTCGCGGGCGCGCGGTCCGGCCACCAGCAGCGTGGTGCGCTGCGCCGACACGTCCACGATCGAGCCGTGCCGCTCGCCGAGGGCCTTGGACAGCAGCTCGTGCCGGTAGCCCTCCGGCCCGATCACCAGCCACTCGTCCGGCCCGAGCCATGCCACCGTCAGCTCGTCCGCCCCCGATCCGGCGCGTACGGCGGTGCAGGGCTCGACGGGGAGGGGCGCCCCCAGCACGGCGCCGAGATCCTCGGCCGCCGGGCTCCCGGGGTCCACGCGCACGTTGACGTGCGTGAGGAACGGCAGCTCGGCCAGCCGCAGGCTCCCGCCTTCGGACGCCGCCGCGAACCGGTCCGCGAAGGCGGCGGCCGGACTCCTGCGCTCAGCCATCACGGCGCGCTCCTTCCGGGTCGTACAGGACGTGAGAGGTCACGGTCACAGGCATCAACCTGCCCGCGACGGGCGCGTACAGCCGCTCGCCGAGCCGCTCCTGCCCGCCGCTCACCAGCGCGAGCGCGAACGTCCGGCCGAGGGCGGCGCTGCGGTAGCTGGAGGTCACGTGGCCGAGCACGGGCACCGGCGGCTCCGGCAGCGCGTCCGTGGACACCAGGTGGGCGCCCTCGGGCAGCAGGAAGTCCGGGTCCTCGGGCAGCAGGCCGACGAGCCGCTTGCGGTCCGTCCGGGACGTGTCGGCCCGCGCGTAGGAGCGCTTGCCGATGAAGTCGGGCTTCTTCTTCGACACCACCCAGGACATGCCGAGGTCCTGCGGCGTGACGGTGCCGTCGGTGTCCTGGCCGACGATCGGGTAGCCCTTCTCGGCGCGGAGCACGTGCATGGTCTCGGTGCCGTACGGGGTCACGAGGCCGGTGTCCATGATGGCCGTCCAGAGGCGCAGGCCGTCCCAGGACGTGACGTTGATCTCGAACGCCAGCTCGCCGGAGAAGCTGATCCGGCAGACCCGCGCCGGGAGGCCGGCCACATCCGCCTCCCGCCACGTCATGAACGGGAAGTCCTCCTTGCCCGCCGCCAGCCCCGGGGCGAGCCCGGCGAGCACCTCGCGCGACCGCGGGCCGACGAGGGCGACCGTGGCCCACTGCTCGGTGACCGACGTGCAGTGCACCCGCAGCGACGGCCACTCGGTCTGCAGCCACTCCTCCATCCAGTCGAGGACGGCCGCGGCGTTGCCGGTGGTCGTGGTGACGAGGAAGTGCTCGTCGCCGAGACGGATGACCGTGCCGTCGTCGAACACCATCCCGTCGGGGCGGCACATCACGCCGTAGCGGATGGAGCCGACCTTCAGCGAGCTCATCAGGTTGGTGTAGAGCCGGTCCAGGAACTCCCCCGCGTCGGGGCCGATCACGTCGATCTTGCCGAGGGTGGAGGCGTCCATGGCGGCCACGCCCTCGCGGGCGGCGCGGCACTCGCGCAGCACCGCGGTCTCGATGTCCTCGCCGGGGCGCGGGAAGTACCAGGGCCGCTTCCACTGGCCGACGTTCTCGAAGAGCGCGCCGTTCGCGACGTGCCACTCGTGCAGCGCGGTGACGCGGACCGGGTCGTGCAGCGCGCCGCGGTCGCGGCCGGCCAGCGCGGCGAAGCTGACGGGCAGGTACGGCGCGCGGAACGTGGTCACGCCCAGCTCGGCCACCGGGACGCCGAGCGCCTCCGCGACGACCGCCGAGGTGAGCAGGCCGGAGGTCTTGCCCTGGTCGTGGGCGGTTCCGGCGGTGGTGTAGCGCTTGACGTGCTCGACCGAGCGCAGCCCGGCGCCGGTGGCCCGCTGGACCTCCGCCACGGTGACGTCGCGCTGCAGGTCGACGAAGTGCGCCGAGTAGTCCGCCGCGGGGACCAGCCAGTACGGCTGCCCCGTCACCTCGGGATCGCCCGGCGGGAGGCCGGCGCCGTCGGCCAGGCAGCCGTTCAGCGTGAACACGCCCCTGGCCGAGCCCACGACCTCCACCTCCTGGCGGCAGGCGTCCGGGACGAGCGTGCCGAGCGCCTCGTCGTAGCGCAGCCTCCCGCCCGCCTGGCTGAACAGGTGCACGACGGGGTTCCAGCCGCCCGACACGAGCAGCAGGTCGGCCTCGAACGTGCGCTCCCCCGAGGCGTCCCCGGTGACCAGGACCGAGGAGACCTCCCCGTCGCCGCGTGCGGCCGTCACCACGTGCCCGGGCAGCAGCTCGATGCCGCGCTCGCGCGCCCGCTCGGCCCACTCCGCGCCCGGCGCGGGCCGCACGTCCACGATGGCCGACACCCGCACGCCCGCGTCCGCGAGGTCCAG
>NZ_QNFZ01000037.1 GCF_003313395.1 Nonomuraea lactucae
CGGCGGCGGCGCCGAGGGGTGCGGCGGCCAGCGCGGCGGCGGGCCGGTCACGCACGAGGGAGGCGGCCAGCAGCGGACCACCCGTGAGCAGCCCCACCTTGATCGCCCGGCCGGGCCGCAGGTCGAAGAGGTTGGCGAGGTTGGCGGCGCCCGCGATGGCCGCGCCGTTGACGAGGGTGTCGGCGGGCCCTCGCGAGACGAGCGCGGCGGACGCGAGCCCAGTGGCGCCGATGCCGATGATCTTCACGGCTCCGCTGGTGACCTCGCCCCGCGCCAGCGCGCCGAGGTGGCCCTTGAAGCCCTTGGACGACGTGGTGCCGTAGAGGTCGTCGTAGGCGCCGAGCGCTCCGCTGCCGGCTCCGGCGATCAGGGCCGCCAGCCGTACGCGGGCGGGGAGGCCGGGGGTGAGCGCGACCGCGGCGCCGGAACCGGCGGCGAACGCGGGGCCCTCGAGGAGAGTCACGGGCTCGCCTCGGTGGTTCTTGCGGGTCCAGCGATCGCCGGGGTCGTGCGGCCGTGCCCGGGTGAGGGCGGCGTACGCGACGCGGGCGGCGGCGGCGCCGATGGCGGCTCCGGCGAGCGCGCAGAGCAGGCGGCCTGGTCGGCTGGCCATGGTCAGCTCCCTGACTCGGTGGGCGACGGGGACGCGGTGGACAGCGGGGGCAGGCTCTTGCCGATGCCGTACTGGCCGGCCCGCCCGTTCAGCTGCTCCCGCAGAGCGTAGACGATCACGACGCGGCCCGCGGGCATATCGACGGTGTCGACGGTGGAGACGCGCTTGGCGATGTCGCCGTCATCGCGTACGGCGGAGACGAGGTTGCCGGTGGTCGTGGTGGCGGCGCTGCCGGCCACGACCGCGCCCTTGCCGGCCACGTCGAGCCGGTCGGCGAGCGCGGCGAGGGAGGCGGCCTGGGCCTCGGCGTTCTTGCCCTCGAACGGCTTGTCGGGCGCGAACAGCACGGCGAGCGTGGCCCGCTTGGCCGGCTCGTCCTCGGTGCTGAGCAGCCCGCCGGTCTCGAACGCGCCGAGCACGGCCGCGGTGGCCGGGTTGGGGGTGCCGGCCTGGGCGGGGTCGCCGGTCATGAGCACGGCGGCGAGCAGCGCGCCGGCCTTGGCCGCGGTGGTGGTGTCGGGGGAGAAGTTCATGTCCGACGGCTTGAGCGTGGTGACGAGCTGGTCGATCACACCGGCGCCCTTGGGGTCGAGGAAGGCGTCGGTCAGCGCGACTCGCCCGGTGATGGTGGCACCGGCCTGGAGGAGCACCTGCTCCTGCGCCTCCCTGTAGGTGGTGTTGGAGCCTGGCGCCTCGATCAAGACGACCCGCTGGGCGTTCAGCTCGCCGGCGACGAGGTGCGGGGTGCGGGCGGTGACGAACGCGTCGTTGGCCGCCTCCCTGCCGCGCAGGATGTCGAGGTCGGCGCGCAGACCGTCGTTGGCCTTGGTCATCAGGTCGCTGGTCTTCTTGGCGGCGTCGATCGCGGGCGACTGGAGCAGCGTGGTGCCCATGACGATGCCCACGGCCAGCGCCAGGAAGATGGCGACGATGGAGACGAGGTGATAACGGAAATCGATCACGAGAAGAGTCCGACCAACCAGAAGATGAAAGCGTTCCAGACGTCCTGCAGGCCGTTCAGCCAGGTCTGGCCGATCGGCGAGATGAACAGCGCGACCCCCATGGTGATCAGCGCGGTGACCACGAGGAGGATGAGCTGCGGCGTGGAGATGCGGCTGCGGTAGAGCCGGCTGACGCCCTTGGCGTCGATGAGCTTGCTACCGATGCGCAGCCGGGTGAGGAAGGTGCTGGCCATGCCGGAGCGCCCCTTGTCGAGGAACTCCTCCAGCGTGCCGTGCGTGCCGACCGCGACGATCAGCTCGGCGCCCTTGTCGTCGGCCAGCAGCATCGCGATGTCCTCGCTGGTGCCGGTGGCGGGGAAGATCACGGCCTCGCGGCCGAGCTGGTGGACCCGCTCCAGGCCGGGCGCCCTGCCGTCGCGGTAGGCGTGCACGACGAGCTCGGCGCCGCAGGTCAGGGCCTTGGTGGAGACGGAGTCGAAGTCGCCCACGATCACATCGGGCAGGTAGCCGGCCTCCATCAGCGCGTCGGCGCCGCCGTCGACGCCGATGAGCACCGGCCGGTATTCGCGGATGTACGGGCGGAGGGTGGCGATGTCCTCCTTGTAGTGGTAGCCCCGCACCACGATGAGGACGTGCCTGCCTTCCATGGGGGTGCGGATCTCCGGCACGCCGACTCCGTCGATGAGGAGCTTGCCCTCGCCGCGAACGTATTCCATCGTGTTGACGGCGAACGCCTCGATCTGGACCGCGAGCCCCGCGCGGGCCTCGGCCATGGCGGCCTCGACCGCGTCGGCGCTCTGCTCGTCGCCCTTGCCCGCCGGCTCGTCGTCGAGGTAGACGACACCGTCGTGCAGGCGTACGACGTCACCGTCCTTGACCCGCTCGAACAGCTCCGGGGTCGCGTTGTCGACGAACGGCACACGCGCCTCGAGCAGAATCTGGGGCCCCAGGTTGGGGTAGCGACCGCTGATACCGGCCGCGACGTTGACCACGGCCGCCGCTCCGCATGCGACGAGCGCCTCCGCGCTGACCCGGTCCACGTCGACATGGTCGATAATCGCGATTTCACCGGGCTTGAGGCGCTTGGTGAGCCTCTTCGTCCGCCGATCGATTCTCGCCACTGCCGTGACACCGGGAAGGTCACCGACCTTCCTCCCGCGGAGGCCCGGCATCTTGCTCCCCGGAACCTTCATCAAGAACATCCTGCCAGAGTGAAACAGCTGAGCGGCCACTCATCGCGGGGCGTGTCCGCTATGTCACTCAGCTCACCCGGACCGCGGCGGCCGACCGGCGCAGCTCAGCGCTCGGCGGCGGCCAGCCCGAGCAGTTCCTCGGCGTGCGCCCTGCCCAGCTCGGAGTCCTCCAGCCCGGCCAGCATGCGCGACAGCTCGCGTACCCTGCCCTCGTGGTCGAGCGTGACGACACCGCTGCGCACGACGCTGCCGTCGCCGGTCTTCTCGACCACCAGGTGCTGGTCGGCGAAGGCCGCCACCTGCGGCAGGTGGGTGACGACGATCACCTGCGCGGTGCGGGCCAGCCTGGCCAGCCTGCGCCCGATCTCGACCGCCGCCTTGCCGCCGACGCCCGCGTCGACCTCGTCGAAGACGAACGTCGGCACCGGGTCGGCACCGGCGAACACCACCTCGATGGCGAGCATCACGCGGCTCAGCTCGCCACCGGAGGCGCCCTTGGTGAGCGGCAGCGGCGGCGCGGCGGGGTGCGCGGCCATGCGCAGCTCCACCTCGTCGACGCCCTCGGGCCCGAACTCGGCGGTCGGGGTGAGCTGGACGACGACCCTGGCGTGCGGCATGGCCAGCGCGGTCAGCTCCTCGGTGACGGCCTGCCCGAACCGCTCGGCGGCGGCCTGGCGCACCTTAGTGAGCTCGGCGGCCAGCTCGGTCAGCCGGACGGTCAGCTCGTCGTGCTCGCGGGTCAGCTCCTCGACGCGGTCGTCGTCGCCGTCCAGCTCGGCCAGCCGGGACGCCGACCGCTGCGCCCACGCCAGGACGCCCGCGCAGTCCTCCCCGTACTTGCGGATCAGCCCGGACAGCAGCGCCCGCCGCTCCTGCACCGCGGCCAGCCGGACGGGGTCGGCCTCGACGGACTCGGCGTAGGCGGCCAGGTCGGTGGCCACGTCGGAGATCAGGTAGCCCGCCTCGGCGAGCCGGTCGGCCATCCCGGCCAGCTCGGCGTCGAAGTCGCGCACCGCCTCGACGGCCACGCGCGCCTCGCCCAGCAGCGAGACCACGTCGTGCGCGCCGTCCACGGCCTGCATGGGGTCGCCGAGCAGCGCGGTGTGCGCGCCGGTCGCCGCGCCGCGCAGCGCGTCGGCGTGCGAGAGCCGCTCTTCCTCGCCGCGCAGCTCGACGTCCTCGCCGGGCTTGGGATCCACCTTCTCGATCTCGTCGAGGCCGAACCTCAGCACGTCGGCCTCCTGGGCGCGCTCGCGCGCCCTGGTGGTGAGCTCCTCCAGCTGCGCGGCCACCTGCTTGTGCCGTTTGTACGCCTGGGTGTAGGCGCGCAGCGGCTTGACCAGGTCGTTGCCGGCGTAGCGGTCGAGCGCGGCGCGCTGCCTGGCGGGCTGGAGGAGGCGCTGCTGGTCCATCTGGCCGTGCACGGCGACCAGGTCGTCGGCGAGGTAGGTCAGGGTGCCGACGGGCACGGTGCGGCCGCCGAGCCAGGCCCTGGAACGCCCCTCGGCGGAGACGACGCGCGAGATGATGAGCTCCCCGCCGTCGACCTCGCCGCCGATGTCCTCGACCTGCTGGGCGACGCGGCCGCCCGACTCGATGACGAGCGTGCCCTCGACGGTGGCCCGTTCGGCGCCCGGCCGGATGCGCGAAGGGTCGGCCCGCCCGCCGAACAGCAGCCCGAGCCCGGTGACGACCATCGTCTTGCCGGCCCCGGTCTCGCCGGTGACCACGTTGAACCCCGGCGAAAGCTCGAGAACGGCCTCGTCGATGACGCCGAGCCCCTGGATGCGGACCTCCTCGACCCTTGGTCGCACTGCCCACTCCCGTCGCTCCGAACACCTGTGCGCATGTGATCCTACGCGCCTCACAGCCAATTGACTCAGGGACGCACCCTTCCGCGCCAGCCCTGAACGGGTAGTTCGAACTTGGCGACCAGCCTGTCCGTGAACGGGGCGCCGCTGCTCTCCACGCCGTGCAGCCGCGCCAGCCGGACCGGCTCGGACCCGCGGCGGACCTCGACGCGCGTGCCGGACGGCAGGTCGAAGCGGCGGCGCCCGTCGCACCACATCACGCCGCCGGGCGTGTCGGGCAGGATCTCGACGGCGAGCGTGGAGCGGGGCGAGACCACCATGGGCCGGGCGAACAGCGCGTGGGCGCTGTTGGGCACCAGGAGCAGGGCCTCCACCTCGGGCCACACCACCGGCCCGCCGGCGGAGAAGGCGTAGGCGGTCGAGCCGGTCGGTGTGGCGCAGATCACACCGTCGCAGCCCCAGCGCGACAGCGGCCGCCCGTCGATCTCGACCACGGCCTCCAGCATGCGGTCCCGTTTCTCCACAGACGCCTCGTTGAGTGCCCACGTGTCGGCGACGATCTGGCCGTTCTGCCTGGCCAGCACGTCGATCGTCATGCGTTCCTCGACGTCGTAGCGGCCCGCGACCACGCTGTCGACCGCCGCGGCCAGGTCGTCCACCTCGGCCTCGGCCAGGAACCCGACGTGGCCGAGGTTGACGCCCAGCAGCGGGGTGCCGGCCGGCCTGGCCAGCTCGGCCGAGCGCAGCAGCGAGCCGTCGCCGCCGAGCACGATCATGACTTCGGCGTCCTTGGCGGCGCCGGGGTCGCAGGGCACCACCTCGACGCCCCCGCAGCCGATCTCGGCGGCCTCCACGTCGAGCACCCTGACCGTCAGACCGGCGCCGACCAGGCGGTCGATGACCAGGCGGGCGCTTTCGACCGCGGCCTCCCGCCCGGTGTGCGCGGTCACCAGCACGGTGCGGTCGGCGTTGGTCTGCTTCGTGGTGGTGTGGTTCATTGCGGCCCCTCCGCGACGGCCCGCCGGATCCCGGCCTCGATGTCTGCCACCGGCGGCTCCCCCTCTCCCTTGCCCAGCCACAGGAGGTATTCGACATTGCCCGACGGACCGGGCAGGGGACTGGCCGTGACGCCGCGTACCGACAGGCCCAGCTCCCCCGCCCGCGCCGCCACGTCTCGTACGGCCCGCGCCCGCAGCTCCGGGTCGCGCACCACCCCGCCCGCCCCCACGAGGTCCTTGCCCACCTCGAACTGCGGCTTGACCAGCATCACGAAGTCGGCTCGCGGAGCGGCCACGGCGGTCAGAGCGGGCAGCACGAGCCGGAGCGAGATGAACGACAGGTCGCCCACGACCAGCGCCGGCGGCTCGCCGACCATGTCGGGGGTGAGGTCGCGCACGTTGACGCGCTCCATCACGGTCACCCGCTCGTCGGTGCGCAGCGACCAGGCGAGCTGGCCGTAGCCCACGTCTACGGCGAGCACGTGGGCGGCCCCCTCGCGCAGCAGCACGTCGGTGAACCCGCCGGTGGACGCTCCCGCGTCCAGGCAGCGCCGACCGTCCACCCGCAGGCTCTCGAACGCCTCCAGCGCGCCCAGCAGTTTGTGCGCGCCGCGCGAGACGTAGTCGGGGCCGTCGGCGGACGAGGCGACGACGATGGCCGAGGCGGTGTCGACCTGGGTGGCCGGCTTGCCGGCCCGCTGGCCGCCCACCGTGACCCGGCCGGACTCGATGAGCTGGACCGCCTGCTCGCGCGACCGGGCCAGGCCCCGCCGTACCATCTCGCTGTCCAGGCGTATCCTGCGGGTCACTGCTCGTCCACGGCGGCGAGCGTGGACTCCAACCCCGAGAACGCCTCGTCGAACACCGCCACGTGCTCACTCACGGGCAGCTCGGCCAGGCGGCCGAGCCCGGTGAGCACCGCGTCGACCCGCTCGTCTCCGGTCTGCTCCGGCAGCGCACTCATGACACGACGGTAACGCCTCGCGCGAGCGCCCGGCACCTCGGCGGGTGTGTCACACGTTGAGAGGGCATACGGGGTGCCACGAATGTGGAACGCTACGTCCAGAAGGCCCAGAAAGGATGCGCATCATGGCAAGCGTCGAGGAGTGCCGGGTGGCACTGGCCAAGCTCGTCGCCCAGTTCGACGAGATCGACGAGAGAGACCGGGCCAGGCATGTGGTCGAGCGCACGGTGAGCTGCCGGGTCTCCGACATCGACATGACGTTCTACGGACGGCTGCACCACGACGGGCTCGACCCGTTCCGGGAGGAGCCGCCCGCCAACGGCAAGGGCGCAGACGTCAAGCTGACCATCGTGAGCGACGACCTGATCGCGCTGGTCGACGGCGAGCTCGACCTGGCCCGCGCGCTGCTCGGGGGGCGCGTGAAGATCGACGCCAGCTTCGGCGACCTCCTGCGCCTGCGCCGCCTCCTCTGACCCCCCTTCCCCTTGAAATATTTAATGCTCTCGTTAACTATTGGGCGATGGGCGAACACAAGGGTCTCATCATCGAAGCCGAGGGGCTCAGCCGCGCCTTCGGCGACCGCCTGGCCGTCGACGGCCTGGACCTGGCGATAGCCGCCGGCGAGGTCTTCGGCCTGCTGGGCCCGAACGGCGCAGGCAAGACCACCACGATCAGGATGCTCTCGACCCTCCTGCCGCCGGGCTCGGGCACCGCGCGGGTGTGCGGGTTCGACGTCGTGCGGGCCGCGGGCGAGGTGCGGCGGCGCATCGGCTACGTCATGCAGAACGTCTCCCCCATGGGCTACTACATGCTGACCGGCCGGGAGAAGGCCGAGATCGAGGCGGCCCTCTACCACGTGCCGCGCAGGAAGGTGAAGGCCCGGGTCGCCGAGACACTGGAGCTGATGGGGCTGTCGGCCCACGCCGACCGGCTGGTGCAGGAGTACTCCGGCGGCATGCAGAAGCGGCTCGACCTGGCCTGCGGCCTGCTGCACCGCCCCGACCTGCTGATCCTCGACGAGCCGACGCTCGGGCTCGACGTCCACTCGCGCCACCGCGTGTGGGACCACATCCGCGCCCTCTGCGAGGAAGGGACGACCGTGCTCCTGGCCACCAACTACATGGACGAGGCCGACCGGCTCTGCGACCGCCTGACGATCATCGACGGGGGCCGCCGGGTGGCGAGCGGCACGCCCGCCGGGCTCAAGACCGAGCTGGGCGCGGACTCCCTGGACGAGGTGTTCCTCCGGCACACCGGGCACGCGCTGCGGGAGGAGTCGGTCTGATGTGGTCGCAGGAGGTGCTCGCGCTGTCGCGCCGATGGCTGCTCATGACGCTCCGCGAACGGCTGAACCTACTGTTCAGCGTGCTCCAGCCGGCCGTGTGGCTGGTGTTCTTCGCCGGCGCGATGGGCGGGGCGGTGGACGCGCGGGTCGTGGGGACGGGAGACTACATCGCCTTCGCCGTGCCGGGCGTCATCGCCTTCACCGTGGTCGGCAACGGGGTGACGGCCGCGATGCCGCTGCTGTTCGACAAGGAGACGGGCTACCTGGACAAGCTGCTCAGCATGCCGATCAGGCGCAGCTCGCTGATCGTGTCCCGGTTCGTGTTCCAGGTGGGGATGAACTCGGCGCAGGTGATCGTGATCCTGCTCGTGGCCCTCGCGCTCGGGGTGCGCCCGGCCGCGGGTGTCGCCGGCGTGCTGGCGATCCTGGTCGCCGCGGGGCTGCTGACGCTGGCGCTCACGGCGGCGGCCATGGCCCTGGCCTGCGCGGTGCCGTCACACGGGACCTTCTTCGCGGTCACCGGGTTCGCGTCGCTGCCGCTGCTGTTCATGAGCAACGCCTTCGTGCCGCTGTCGGCCATGCCGGGGTGGATGGAGGTCGTGGCCCGCTTCAACCCGCTCACGTACGCGATCGAGGCCATGCGGCTGCTGGTGTTGCGGGGGTGGAGCGGCGGCGTGCCCGTGTCGCTGGGGGCACTGGTGGTGGCGGCGTCGCTGCTGCTGACCGTGGGCGCCTGGCAGTTCGCCCGCCAGACCGCCGAACGCGTCGCCTGACAGGGTCGGTGCCTGACAGGGTCGGCGCCGAGCGCGCGTCTCAGCCGATGCGGGCGAGCACCGTCTTGACCGCGTCCTCCTCGGCACGTCCCCCGCCCGCGTCCGCCCAGGCCGCGTCGCAGGCCGCCCGCAGCGCGTCGATCCGGCTCCCGTCGCCCTCCAGCCGCAGCACGCCGTCCACCCACCGGGCCCGCCACCCGCCGCACGCGCCGTGCCGTACCTCCGGATAGGGCTCCAGCAGCGCGGAAAGCCCTTCGGCGATGTACGTGGGCCGGTGCCGGGGCGCGGCGGTGAGCAGGTCGAGCGGCGTGGCCACCCCGGTCAGCACCAGGAGCCCGTCCACGCCCGCGTTCGTGGCCCCCTCGATGTCGGTGTCCAGCCGATCCCCCACGACGAGCGGCCTGCGAGCCCCGGTGCGGATCATCGACTCCCGGTGCAGCGGCGGATCGGGCTTGCCCGCGTACACCGGCTCGACACCGGTGGCCGTGGCGATCACCCGCACCATCGACCCGTTCCCGGGCAACTCGCCCCGGCCGGTGGGCATGGTGCTGTCCCCGTTGGAAGCCACGAACAACGCACCCCGCCGCACGGCCAACGCCCCCTCCGACAGCAGCCCGTACGACAGCCCGGGCGCGATCCCCTGCACCACCGCGACAGGCGCCTCCAGTGAGGTCGTCACGGGCCTGAGCCCCCGGTCCCGTACGGCCAGCCGCAGCCCGGATCCGCCGACGACGAGCACGTTCGAGCCAGGCGGCACCCGCTCCGACACCAGACGGGCGGCCGCCTGAGCGGAGGTGACGACGTCCTCGGCGGTAGCGGGCACGCCGAGCTCCCGCAGGTGCGCCGCGATGGCGGCTGGGGTGCGCGAGGCATTGTTGGTTACGTACGCCAGCCGCAGTCCCCGCCCCCGCGCCCCCTCCAGCGCCTCGGGCGCGCCCGGCACCGCATGACTGCCCAGGTAGACAACCCCGTCCAGGTCGAGCAGCAGCGTGTCGTAGCCGTCGATCAGCACGTGGCCCCTTTTCGTAAGCACACTGACGTCCGTGCGCGACTCTAGCGCCGCCTCCTCCACGCACCACCGCCCACCCCGACCATGCCCCCCTCACTGGCGACGCCGCATCAGAACGACCCCGCGCCAGAACTGCGAAGCCACGCCCTGTCAGAACACAAGGGCACACCAGACGACCAAGTCGCCCACCAGCCCATATCCCACCGATCAGCGGAAAGCCTGTCGAGGCACCCGGACCAGCCTCGCAGATGAGTCCGCAGCCTCCACCTCTCGGACGCGTGGAGGGGAGGCACCACCACCTCTCAGACGCATGGAGGCACCACGTCGTGGACGCATGGAGGCACCACCTCACGGAACGCATGGGGCAGAGGCACCACCTCGTGGACGGCCAGATGGTCGAACAATCCTGACCACCGATCGGCCCGAGCTCGCGTCGGCCGGTGCGTGTCGTCTCCGTGGCATTGCTGCCTGCCCTGCCTCTGTCGGGAGCTGTCGGGGACCGGCGGGGAACTATCGGGACCTGTCGGGACCTTGTCAGGACCACTCGGGTCTTGCCGGCACCACTCGGAACCCGCGGGGACCTTGGCGGGACCTGTCGGGACCTCTCGGATCCCGCGGGGACCTTGGCGGGACCTGTCGAGACCTGTCAGAGCCTCTCGGGACCTGTCGGTATCGTCACATCTCCCGGCGAGCACGCAAGGTGGCCCGCACGCTCTTCAAAGCCGACACATAGTGGCGCTCATCCGGCCGCATTGCTACAGCGATCGCAAGCGGCTCCTGGGCCCCCTCCACATCGCCCGTCCGCCACAACGCCAGCCCGAGCCCGAAGTGGGCGTAGTCCTCCGCGGGGTTGGCATCGACGATCAGCCGGAAGCTCTCCGCCGCCTCCGCGTACTGCCTGGAGTTGAACTGGGCCCGCGCCAACGCCTCCCGGATGCTGCGCGATTCGGGCTCGGCCATCGCGGCCCGTTCGAGCAGCGCGGCGGCTGCCGCCGGACTGCCCTCCTTCAGCAGTTTCACCCCACGCTGATACCAGTCGTAAACGTGGCCCTCGGGGGTGCCGGGGGAATCATCGTGGGCATTTCTACCTTGGACCATGCGTGACGTCTCCTTCATCGACAGACGACGGATCCGCTCGGTTCGCCGCGGCATCAAGAGCGACTGGGGCGTTGGGGCGACTTCTAGAGGACACAGGCCTTTATGGGAGCATGCCCGGTATGGGCACTCCTGAACTGCCGGTGCCGGATGGACTGGTGCTACGTCCCTTCCGCGGCGTCCGCTTCGCCGTCGACGATCCAGCCAAGGTGACCTCTCCGCCCTACGACCTCATTTCCGACGGCGACGTCCGCGCGCTCCTTGACTCCCATCCCAACAATGTGGTGCGCCTCATCCTTCCCTGCACATCCACTCCTCCAGCCACCCCACAGGCCGCCACCACGGCCACCTCGCCGACCATGCGCCCGCAGGTCCCTCCTGCCTCCGAAAGCAGGCCGAGTCAGCGACCGGCTCCGGCTCGTGCCCACGCTTCGCAAGCGTCCCCAGCCTTTCCTGCATCCGACCCATGGCACGTCATCCCACCCGCGGGCGCCGCCCATCCCGCAGAAGCCACGCCACCACCAGCAACATCCGCACCCGAAGCGGCATCCACGTCAACACCCGACCCGATGTCAACGCCAGAAGCGACGCCGGCATCCGACGCGGCCTCCGACGCGACGCCGGCATCCGACGCGACGTCAGTCCCCGAAGCGGACGGCCCATCAAGTGGCAAGCGGCCCACCGAGGAGAGGTATGGCGTCGCCCGCGACACCCTGCGCGCCTGGCTGGACTCGGGCGTCCTCGTACGTGACGCACTCCCGGCACTCTACGTCTACGAGCAGAGCGGCCCAGGCGTCCTGCAGCGCGGCCTCATCGGGGACGTCGGTCTCGCGGACCCCACGCAGGGCGTCATCCTGCCCCATGAGGACGTCTTCCCCGGCCCCATCGCCGACCGTCTCGCCCTCATGAGCACCACTCAGGCCAATCTCGAACCCATCTTCCTCCTCTACAACGGCGACCACGGCGCGGCCACGCGCCTGGTGGACGAGGTCGCCTCAACGCGCACTCCCCTGGTGGACGCCCGCACGGCCGACGGCCTTCACCATCGCCTGTGGGCGATCACCGACGGGGCGGAAATCGACGCCGTCAACACCGACCTCCGCACCCGCCAGGCCCTCATCGCCGATGGCCACCACAGGTACGCCACATACCGCATACTTCAGCGCCAGGAGCACGTCACCCACACCACCCCCGAACACCCAACGCCCACTCTCTCCCAAGAGGCACGGCTGGACCGGACAGAGGGCGTGCCGACACCTCCCCACGGACCAGCCGCAGCGGCAGTAGCCAAGGACTCCCCAGCGGCGCAGCAGCCGACTCCGGCGGAAACAACCGGGCAGACATCATCGAACGCAGGAGTCCCTCAAGCCTCAGAGACCCCAGCCCAGGCAGTTGGCGAAGCCAGAGCGTCCGGTCCTACGGGCGGGCCGTGGGACTTCGGGCTGGCATTGCTCGTGGACTCCACCGCGTACCCGCCCAATCTCCAGGCCATCCACCGGGTCATCCCCGGTCTCCCCCTGACCGAGGCGACCGCGAGGGCGAAGGGGGCATGGCGGGTACGCGATCACCCCAGCCTCGCCGAGGGCCTGACCGCGCTGGCAGCCGCCGCGGAGCCCGCCTTCCTGCTCGCCGGTGAGGGCGGCACCCACCTCCTCACCAACCCGGACCCCGTGCAGCTGGCCCAGGCCATGCCCGCCGACCGCTCCGATCGCTGGAACTCGTTGAACACCTCCATACTCACCCGGTTCGTCATGCCCAAGGTGTGGGGCATGCAGGACGACGAGCAGTCCGTGCGCATCGTCCACCACGATGCGCAAGCCGCCATCGACCTCGCCCTCCGGACCGGCGGCACGGCGGTCATCCTCAAGCCGCTCGCCGTCGAGGACGTGCTCGCCGTGGCGGCGCACGGCGAACGGGTCCCTCGCAAGTCGACCTCCTTCGGCCCCAAACCCAGGACGGGCTTCGTCCTGCGCACCTTCGCCGCCGAGTGACCCACAACCGCCCACCGGCCGTTCCGCTAGGCAACCGAAGCGAACGGCCGGACGCCCATAACCCTTTCAACCCTTTCGCCGATGCACATATCCCGTACAACACGCACTTCAGATGAAAAGACCGCCCCTCCCACTGCGGACAGGGCCAGGCCCTTCCAGCCCGCACAGGGTAGGCACGACGTCATCCGATCGCGGTAGGCGATGCTCGGGGGCACGGGCCGACGAATCGGTGTCCAGGGGCTCAATCGACTGCTGCGCCTCGCAGATGGCATCCGCAGGTATCCCCACCGCCACGGTCGGATGCACAGGTGCCGAGCACATCCGTCAGCCGGCTTCGGGCCAGTTGCGAGCCGGCTGGATCTCGGCCAGCACGCAGACCGCCGGCCCAGTAGATGCCGGCCGACTGTTGGCCCGAGCACCCGCAGGGGTAAGGCTTGAGAGGCGTAGCCCTCCTGGTCTTTGCGCATTTGCCGCTCTGGGTGGACCTCACCGACTCGACGGCTTCAGTGACCTCCGCCGACTCACGGACCGGCTGCGGCAGCTCAGTAACCTCGGTCGACTTCATGGATTCTTCGCCCCGACCGCCCCGGAGGGCCGCACCGACCCGACCGATCCAACCGCCCAATCGCCCCGATCCGGCCGACCGAAACGCACCGGCCCTACCGACCCGATGACCCAACGGACCCGACTGAACCCACCGAACCCAAGATCCACCGACCCCACGGACCCGACAGACCCGAGCGACCCGAGGGACCCGAGGGACCCGAGGGACCCGAGGGACCCGAGGGACTTGACCGAACCGGCTGGATCCACCGGCCCCAGCGGCCCTCAGGACCCGACAGACCCGACAGACCCGACAGACCCGACCGAACCGACAGACCCGACCGAACCGACGGGATTCACCGACACCCACGAACCCACCGAACCCATCGACCTGACCGAATCGACCGAACCCACCGGACCCATCGGACCCACCGGACGGCCCACCGACCCGACCGAGCCGACGGGCCCGACCGCTACCACGGGCCCAACTCCGACAGGCCCGATCGACCCAAGTGAGCCGAGCGAGCCGATCGGCCCAAGCGACCCTGCGCACCCGACAGATCCGACCGGCCCAGCAGACTCCGCCGATTCGTCGTGCTCGGAGAGGGCGACCGATTCGGCGTCGACTGGCCTGGCGGTGAGGACCTCCACCTCGTAACGCCAGATCTTGGCTCTAGCCGGACCGTAGATGCGACAGCGGAACGCGCCCGTGACCTCCAGCAGAGCAGGCGGTTTGAGGCTGCGGACCAGCGAGGCGGCTTCCGGGTCGAATGTCACGCACGGGATGCTGTCCGTGAGGATGCCGCCACGTCTGTGACGGCGGCGGCGCCGCACCACGAGGCGCCATTTCGTGAGAGTGTCGCCGCTCGGCAGCGTCTTGTCCTCGGCTGCGCTGGACAGCCTTCCCACCAGCACGACCTCGTTGCGGTCCACTGTCGCCTCCCATCGTAGATGCCCAGGTGGAGATCACTCTTTACGATGAAGGGGAGGCTGGAACGGCTCGAATGCCGTTCTGGGGACAACGGACGCGGCTCTGGGAGCACCTGTGGAGAACATCACCGCCCTGGGCGGCGACGTCTATGAGATCGATACCAAAATGGCCGGTTACTCGGGCATCACCGCCGGCTACCTGATCCTGAGCGACCGGCCCTGCCTGGTGGAGACCGGCACGTCGACCTCGTCACCCGTGGTACGCGACGCGCTTTCCTCGCTGGGGGTGGGGCCCGATGATCTGGCGACCGTCGTGGTCACGCACATCCATCTGGACCACGCCGGAGGAGTGGGGGACATCGCGAGGTTCTTCCCATCCGCGCAGGTCGTCGTGCACGAGAAGGGTGCCCGACATCTGGCCGATCCGTCCCGGCTGATGGCCAGCGCTCGGATGGTGTGGGGCGATCGGCTCGACACGCTCTTCGGTGAGCTGTCCCCGACCGAGGCGGAACGCATCGTGGCGCTCGGCGACACGGGATCCATCGACCTCGGCAACGGCAGGACGCTCAGCAGCCATTACTCACCCGGCCATGCCAAACACCACGTCGGCCTGGTCGACTCGGGCACCGGCGACCTGTACGTGGGCGACGCCGCGGGCGTGTACCTGCCACAGACGGGCGATCTGCGCCCCGCCACGCCCCCGCCGGACTTCGACCTGCAGACGGCGCTCGACTCGATCGCGCTGTTCGAAGCGCTGGGGCCGCAGCGGTTGCTGTTCAGCCACTACGGGCCGGTCAACGCCGTCCAGGAGACGCTCGAACGTTCCGCGGAGGAGCTCCGCATCTGGGTGGACCTGACACGCCAGGCACACGCGGAGGGCATGGATCTCGACCACGCCGTGGCCATGGTCAGAGACCGCACCAAGGAGCGCTACACCGCTCTCAAGTCCGACGACGAGACGGCTGAGCAGTTCGAGCTGCTGAGCGGCGCCCCGTCGAACGTCGCCGGCATCCTCCACTGGCTCAACCGCGTCTCGCCGTGACTTGTGGCGCCGCGCGGCGCAACCGACGGCGAAGCGCCGCACAGCGCAACGATTGAGGAGCATGACAGCAGGCGCCTGAGCTCGGCCATCACACCGCACTGGGCCAGGCGGCCTCGTGCTGCTGCCCCCAGCGCTTGCTGTGGCAGTCGCCCGGCCCACATGGCAAATGCGCCGCCTGCCGCGAGCCCCGCCTGCATGCGGGTGCCAACTTCGCGTGGTGTCAACTCCGTGGGGTGCCAACTCCGTGGGGGCCAACTTCGCGGGGTGCCTCCTCTACGGGTCCCTCCCGCGCGGAGGCCTTCAAGCCTGCGTGCCTTCTCCTCACTCAAGACCGCGTCCCGCGCGAACGCGTCCCCTGCGAGCCCCTGTGAACGAGACCCTGCGAGCCCGCCCCTTTGCGAACGGGACCCTGCGGACCCGCCCCCTTGCGAGTGGGACATGCCAGGGCGGCCTGGACTCTTGCCTACGTCCCCCGGGTGGCCCCCTCCCGGGGACGTTCTTCTCCCGAGGCGCCTCCACCCGCGAACAGGGCGCCAGGCGGCGGCCTGGCGCCGCGTGTCGTCGTGCCGAACAGCGGGCCGCGATTACGCTCGTGCGCGCCACACAGTCTCCATCACCACCTCGCCACAAGCCGCGACGCCTTGCGGGGCCGCGCCGACGGACACGACCCCACGGTCGAAGCGGCCCCAGACCGTGAGCGGACGCCGGCCTTGCGGGCGGACATGCGTGGCGCTCCTGCCTGCCGTGCCCCTTCAAGGGGGGACAGCTGATCAGTCGTCGCGCTTTGGCCGGTCCCTCGTGGGTTCGTCGGGCTCGTCGGGCTCGTCGGGCTCGTCGAGGATGTCACCGAAGTCGGGTTCGATGAAAGCCAGGTTGATGTCCGGGACCGCGTCCACGGGCTGCGCCGAGGGAGACGCTTCGTCCCTTGTCTCGGCCGCGTCACCGGGCTGCTCGGCTGCAAGGACGTCGCCAGGCGTGCCGGACTCGGAGGCCTCGGTGCCGTCCTGCACGACGGTCTGCTCGTCCTGTACGTCGGCGAAGTCGGCCTCGGACTCGTCGTCCTTCGGCTCGTCGAGGGAAGCGTCCTCCTCCACGAGAGCGTCCGCCTCGGGGAGAGCGCCATCCTCCGGGAGGTCGTCGTCCTCCGGAACGTCGTCCTCCTCCGCTTCCTCGACGAGGTCGACTTCCCCTTCCGCGGCCTCCGCGAGATCGTCGGTCTCAGCCGGGGCGCCCGTGTCCTCGGTCTCCTCCGCCGGCGCGTCCGCCTGGTCCGCGGCGCCCTGGTCGTCCAGGTCGTCGAAGTCCTCCTCGACGTCCTCGATGATGGCGCCGGTCAGCTCGGCGTAACGCTCAGCGGCATCCGTCTCGCCGTCCTCGTCGAACGCCATCGCCCGGGCGAACCAGTCGGTCGCGGCCTCATGGTGCCCGGCGTCGGCCAGCGCGTCGGCGTACGCGAACGCGAGCCGGGCAGACCAGGGCTTCGGCTCCGGGTCGCGCAGCTCGGGCAGGCGCTGAAGCGTGATGACGGCGGCGTCGTGCTGGCCGAGGTCGCGGCGGGCACCGGACTCGACAATGGACAGCTCGATCCGCTCCGCCCTGTCGAGGCGCTCGGCCTCCGGCGAACGGACCAGGTCGAGGGCGCGTTCGGGACGGCCCAGGCCGCGCTCGCAGTCGGCCATCACCGGAAGGTAGGCCTCGGACCCGGTCATCCGCCTGGCGGCGCGAAGGTCGCTGAGCGCCTCCGAGAAGTGACCGGCGCGATAGGCGACGATGCCTGCCGCCTCCCGTACGACACCGATGCGGGCCGCGAACCTGCGGGCCACCTTCGTGTGCTCGTGCGCCTGATCGGGGTCGTCGTCCTCCAGAGCGCGTTCCGCGGCGACGAGGTGCCTGCCCACCAGTTCGGCCAGGTCGCCGGGGAGGGAGCGAAGCTCGTCGCGTACTTCCTTGTCGAGCTCCTCGGCCGTGATGTCCGGTGCGACGTCGGGCAACCGCTCGCGCTGGGGGGCGTCTTCGCGGTCCTGCCTGCCGTACCTGGCGCGAGTGCCGCCCGCGGACTGGTCCTCGCGGTCGCGAGAGAAGGGCCGCGAACGGTCGTCGCGGTAGCCGCCTTCCCGACGCGGCCCACGGTCGTCACGGAACCCGCCCTCACGGCGCTCCCGGTAGCCACCCTCACGGCGCGGACCACGGTCGTCGCGGTACCCGCCCTCGCCGCGCGGACCCCGGTCGTCGCGGAAGCCGCCCTCACGGCGCGGACCCCGGTCATCGCGGAAGCCACCGTCACGGCGGGGACCACGGTCATCGCGGTCACCGAACGACCGCCGCGGCCCACGGTCGTCACGGAACCCGCCATCCCGCCGCGGACCACGATCATCACGATCACGGAACGAACGACGATCATCATCACGACGCGGACCACGACCCTCGCCGAAGCCACCCTCACGACGCGGACCACGATCGTCACGGAAGCCACCCCGGTCGCCTCCGGGCCCACCCTCACGGCGCTCCCGATAGCCACCCTCACGACGCGGACCACGGTCATCGCGATCACCGAACGACCGCCGCGGCCCACGGTCATCGCGGAACCCGCCATCCCGCCGCGGACCACGATCATCACGATCACGGAACGAACGACGATCATCATCACGACGCGGACCACGACCCTCGCCGAAGCCACCCTCACGACGCGGACCACGATCGTCACGGAAGCCACCCCGGTCGCCTCCGGGCCCCCCCTCACGGCGCTCCCGATAGCCACCTTCACGACGCGGGCCACGATCGTCGCGATCACGGAACGAGCGACGGTCATCATCGCGACGCGGACCCCGGTCATCCCGGAAGCCCCCCTGGTCGCCGCGGGGCCCACCCTCGCGGCGCTCCCGATAGCCACCCTCACGACGCGGACCACGGTCGTCGCGGTAACCACCCCGGTCGTCGCGCCCACGATAGCCGGACCGCTCGCCGTACCCGCGATCCTGGAAGGACCGCCGGTCGTCGCGGCCGGTGGAGCGCTCATCGGAACGGTGCGGGCGGTCCCGGTCCCCCCTGGCCGCGTCCTCGCCACGCCCGCGCGAGCCGGGCTCGCTGCCGCCTCTGTTTCCGTACGAGCGCCTCTCCCCGTGCTCGTCTCGCCCGCGCTGTTCGCCGTCCGGTCCGTTGTCTCTGTTCACTTCTGGTCCATTTCGTTGGCTCACTCAGCGGACCCGTATCGCACATGACGGCCGCCGTGGCTGGTCGCTGCCCGCGCTCGGGCCTTACGCGACGAAGGCCACCCGTGGGGGGTGGCCCGCTTACTCCAGCCTAGCAAGCCCTCGAACGTCAACGGACCCCTCCCAAGCCTGCTTATTCGGTCGCCCCTTTCGCAGCCTTTCAGGAAGACTGCTCGCCATGTCACTCCGCTTCCACGAGATCGCCGAGGCCGGGCACCGCATCCTGAACCCTCTCACCGACGACAAACTGGAGCTGCTGGGCGAGATCTGCCGCGTCACACCGGCTACGCGCCAGCTGGACCTGGCATGTGGGAAGGGCGAGCTCCTGACGCGCTGGTCCCAGCGGTACGGCTCGGTCGGCGTGGGCGTGGACATCAGCCAGGTGTTCCTCGCGGCGGCCCGTGACCGCGCCGACGAGCTGGGGGTCGCCGAAAGGGTGCGCTTCGTCGAGGCCGACGCCGCAACGTACGAGGACGGGCCGGGAACGTACGACATCGTCTCGTGCATCGGCGCAACGTGGATCGGCAACGGACTGCTCGGCACGCTTGACCTCATGCGCCGTCCGCTCAGGTCGGGCGGGCTGGCACTGGTCGGCGAGTGCTTCTGGAGTGTGCCGCCACCTGCCGAGGCATATGAGTCGCTGCAGATCGACGAGGACGCATTCACCTCGCTCGCGGGTACGGCGGAGCGGTTCGAGAGCGCGGGCTTCGAACTGCTGGAGATGGTCCTGGCCAACCAGGACACCTGGGACCGCTACGCCGCCGGCCAGTGGTGGACGCTGAGCGACTGGCTACGCGACCACCCCGATGACCCTGAAGCGCCGGCCGTCAGCGAATTCCTCGACCGTGCCCGCCGCTCGTATCTGGAATACGGCAGGCAGTACCTGGGCTGGGGCGTGTTCGTCCTGCGCGGCCACAGCCGGTAGCCGCGCCCGGCCGCTTCCAGGACACAAAAAAAGGGAGGGGTCTCACCCTCACAGGTGAAACCCCTCCCCCAACAATTGTCCGGCGGTGACCTACTCTCCCACACCCTCCCGAGTGCAGTACCATCGGCGCTGAGAAGCTTAACTTCCGGGTTCGGAATGTAACCGGGTGTTTCCTTCCCGCCATAACCGCCGTAACCCCACAAGACACACAACCACCACACGGGCTGGTTGCTGTCTCAGAATTGCCTAGTGGACGCGAGCAAGAAGAAAAAGCGCTTTGTGGTCAAGTCCTCGGCCTATTAGTACCGGTCAGCTCCACACGTTACCGCGCTTCCACCTCCGGCCTATCA
>NZ_QNFZ01000040.1 GCF_003313395.1 Nonomuraea lactucae
CGGTACGGCCGCACCGCCGGCAGCACCGGCTGCTCACCACGGCGCAGCACCTCGTACGCCCGCGACACCTCGTCCATGACGATGGGCAGACTCCACCCATCGAAGGCACCCTGATATAGGCACCACACCATCCAGTACCGGTCATCACCCCGATCGACCAGATACACCCGCATCAACGGCGGACGCGCCAGATCGAACCCCGATCGACCAGATACACCCGCATCAACGGCGGACGCGCCAGATCGAACCCGCGCTCACGATCAGCCGCCAGCAGCTCCTCAAGCCGCTCCCGACCAGCACTGCCGTCCGACCAGTCGAGCACCTCGAACGGCACCTCGACCCGGTCATAGACCACCTGAACCGGCTCAGGCACACCCTCCCAGACAAAACCCGTCCGCAACGCCGCATGCCGCTGCACCACGACATCCCAGGCCTGCCGCAGCACAGCCGGATCCAGCCTGCGCCCCGTCAGCTCGTACAGGCCCTGCGCCCAGTACACACCCCGCCCATCAGCGGGCGCCTCGACGACATGGAACAGCATCCCCTGCTGCACTGGCGCCAGCGGATACACATCCTGAATCCGCCCACCACCCGGCAACGCATCCACCGCCGCCTGATCCAGCTTCACCAACGCGAAATCCGACGGCGTGAACCCACCCGCCCCCGGCGACAGACAATGCTCCACCAAAGCCCGCAACGCCCGCACATAGCTCTCCGCGACCCGCTCGATCGTCTCGGCACGGTGCATGTTCGCGGAGTAGTGCCACTCGAACGCCATCCCACCGTCAGCGGTCTGGGACGCCTCGATCTGCAGCACATGGGACCGGACTCGAGCCAGACTGGCGTTCGCACCGGCCAACTCCGCGGAAAGCTCCCGAGCAAGGAGCCCCACCGCCTCATCACCGGCAACGTCGACGCCACCCATGTAGTTGAAGATGATCTGCGGGGTCGGCGCATCGCTGAGGTCGCGGGTCAGGTAGCGCAGAGCGCCATAGCCCACACCACGATCAGGACTGGTCCGCAGTTGTTCCTTGACCGACTTCAGCACCACAGCCGGATCGCCCAGATCGGCGGCGGCCAGCCTGACCGGGAAGATGGAGGTGAACCAACCCACGGTCCGGGACAGATCGAGCTCTTCGGCGATGGCCTCCCGGCCGTGACTCTCCAGGTCGATCGTCACGGTTTCAGTGCCCGCCCACTCACCCACCGCCTGCAGCAGCGCCGCCAGCAGCAGGTCGTTGATCTGCGTCCGGTACGCCTTGTGCACCCGCGTCAGCAACGCGGCCGTGGTCTCGGCGTCCAACGTCACCCGAGCGATCTCGCTGGAGGCCTCGGTGTTGGCCCCGCCCGGCTCGTCCACCGGCACGCTGAAGCCGGACTCGACCTGTTCCGTCCAGTACGGCAGCTGCGCTCGCACCTCATCCGAGGCGGCGTAGCTCTGCAGCTTCTCGGCCCACTGCTGGAACGAGGTCGTCTTGGCAGGCAGCCGCTCACCCCGGTAAGCGCGATCGAGATCCTCCAACAGGACGTTCCACGACACCCCGTCCATCACCAGGTGATGAACCGTGACCCCGAGCCAGCTCGGCTCCTCGCCCCGATCGAAGTAGACCACCTTGATCAACGGCCCATCGGCCAGGCTCAACGACATCTGCGCGAGCGTCATCCGCTCGGCGACCTGGGCCTCACCCATCCCGGCCGCGTCCACGACGGAGAAGACCTCACCCGACTCCCGCTCAACAACGCTCTGCGCCCACGCCCCCACAACCGAGTCGTAGACGAACCGGATCCGCAGCGCGTCATGATGCGAGATCACCGCATCCACCGCCCGCCCCAACCCGGCGGCATCGACACCGGACGCCAGCTCGAACATGCCCGACCAGTTCCAATGATCACGATCAGCGATGTCCTGCTCGATGAACCAATGCTGGATCGGCGTCAACAACACCGACCCCGACACCGCCCCCTGCTCGGCCAGCACCGGCGTAGCAGCGTGGCGCACCGAGGCGGCCAGCTCACCCACGCTCTGCCGCGCGAACACATCACCCACACTCAGCTGCAGCCCCGCCGCCCTGGCCCGAGCCACGATCTGCAAGCTCAGGATCGAATCGCCGCCCAACTCGAAGAAGTTGTCG
>NZ_QNFZ01000042.1 GCF_003313395.1 Nonomuraea lactucae
CCCGCGTCGTGCACTTGCCCCGCGTCGTGCACTTGCCCCGCGTCGTGCACTTGCCCCGCGTCGTGCACTTGCCCCGCCTCGCGCACTTGCCCCGCCTCGCGCACTTGCCCCGCGTCGTGCACTTGCCCCGCGTCGTGCACTTGCCCCGCCTCGCGCACTTGCCCCGCGTCGTGCACTTGCCCCGCCTCGCGCACTTGCCCCGCGTCGTGCACTTGCCCCGCCTCGCGCACTCGCCTCGGCCCTTGCCTTGGCCCGCGGCTCCTGCGTCGGCCCCGCACCTGCCCCGGCCCCCGCGCCCAGCCTTGCACCCGCGCCCGGTCTTGCACCCGGGCCCGGTCTTGCACCTGCGTCCGGTCTTGCACGCGGGCCCGGCTCGGCCCACTGGCCTTGTGTGGCCAGCCACGCCTACCCTCGCTGGCCCGCCTCGCCCAGCCGCCCTCGCCCAGCCGCCCCACAAAGCCCGCTCTGCGTAGCCCCCGCCCTCCAGCCGCCCGCCGCCTTCCAGCCGCGTCCACCCCGATTACCCGACGGAAGGAAACGGACCGCCTGGGCCTCCGAGAGGCGAGGACGGGCACGGCCCCCGGGGGGCGAAGACGGGCACGGCCCCCGAGAGGCGAGGACGGGCACGGCCCCCGGGGGGCGAAGACGGGCACGGCCCCGAGGGCGAAGACGGGCACGGACCGCCCGATCCCCGACGGACGGACACGGACCGCACGGGCCCCCGGGGGGCGAGGACGGGCACGGCCCCCGAGAGGCGAGGACGGGCACGGCCCCCGGGGGGCGAAGACGGGCACGGCCCCGAGGGCGAACCCTGCTCCGGCCCGCCCTTGCGCGCCCCAGCACGCGTCCTGTCCCTCGGGTGGGGGCCCTTGCGCGCCCCAGCACGCGTCCTGTCCCTCGGGTGGGGGATATCTGCGCGCCCTGATCCACCACCGGCCCACGCTCGACGGCTGGTCAGAGGCGCGTCCGTCAGCGCAGCGTTCCTCCACAGAGGGAGGTTCGCCGCACTCATCAACACACTGCTCTGTACGTCGGGTCACGCAGGGCCTTCCCCGTGACGTCAGCCAGTCATCTCGGGCACAGCCGCCTGGACAGCTGTGGTGGTGCCGACAGCGACCAGCAAGCCCCGCCCAGGTGGCCCACCCACCGCCCCGCGCGGAAGCCGAATGGTGAACAGATCCCCGTCGGCCGGGCTCTGCACGGACAGCAGTAACCCCGTACGCGACTTGCGCGCATCGGCCACGAACCCCCGGTAGGCCGTCGCCAGATCACCCGTGGCACCCGCGATGATCAGCCCGTGCTCCCCATCCCGGCCCGACCGCAGAATCTCCTCGAGTGCGAGCCCGAGCGGCGAATCCGGACTGACGAGCTCCGCGTCATCCACGAGCACCACGTACCTTTCCCGCCCGGCGACGAGCTCCTGTAGCCCACCCCCTTGACCCTCCAGACAGGCTCCATTGCCGTCCAGAACTGCCAACGTCCCCTCCAAACCCCGCAACGGGCTACGCCGCGGGGTCACGGCGATCACCGGAGTCCCGTTCGACATCAAGGACAGAGCGGCGGTGAGCAGAGCCGACGACCGCCCGGACCGCGCCGGCCCGGCGATCACAGCGCCCGGTCCCTGTGCGAGCAGATCGATCCCCAGCGGCGCCAGTGCATCACCACCGGCCCCGACCAGAGCCCAGAGTGGCGAGGGAGGCCTGAACCCAGGCACGAGATCGAGCGCCTGACTCACGGTCATCCGCATCGGCAACGCATCCACCCGCAACGGCGGATCCCCGTCCCACCACCATCCACCTCGAACGCCGCCCCCAACCGGTCCGCCCGCCCGGCTGCCACGCTCAGTCCCCTGGTCGGCATCAGCGCCCGGGTGAGCCATGGAACGATGGCCAACCAGCCCCGCGCCCCGCTCGCTATTCTCACCGGCAGCGCTCTCCGGTGCCGTGCTGCTCGAGTGAGCCGCGGAATGCTGACTGGCTGGTATCGCATCCGGATCATCACCCTCACCCACAGCAGCGCCTCGGTGGGCCGCAGACCCAAGATCGCTTACGCTTCTGAGAGCACCGTCCCCCGGAGCGTCTCCCGGCACGGTGCTTCCCGCGTGGGCCGCGGCCCGAACGACAGTCATCCCCGCAGCAGCGAACTCCCTCTCACCCTCCGCAACGACAGTGCGGGCCAGGGACTGGAGTGCGGCCACCTGCGCCGCCCCCGAGGGATCACCGGCCAGTAAGGCGATCTGGCTCTCGACGAGGCCGTGCTCACCCATCGACAGGGTACGACCGGGAGGCATGGAAGACGGAAGGTCCTTGAGTGGCAGACCGGCCAGCCCGTAGTCGGCGGGATCAGCCAGGCGCAGGATCAGCCGGTCGTCGAAGACCGTGGACACCTGGCCCAGCAGACAGGAGCGGTCGCCCGTCACCACAGCGCGCAGACCCACCGCCGGGCCCTCCCGCAGCAACTGCAGGAGCGCCTCGGTCAGCCGTCCGTAGTCGTAGCCCTCGAACGCGGCCACGTACCCCTCCCAGCGGTCCAGCATGAGCACCAGCCAGGGGAGGCGGTGCCCCTCCTGCCGGTATTCGGCCAGGGAGGCGTGGCCCGCCTCGGCCAGCAACTGCTGTCGGCGGCCGACTTCAGCACGGAGCCGGGCGAGAAGGCGTTCGACTCGGTCGAGCTGGTCACGAGTGACCACGGCACCGCAGTGCGGCATCGCCACCAGAGGCAGCAGTGCCCCCGACCCGCAGTCGATCGCATGGATGTGCACATCCGAAGGTGAAGCCTGGGAAGCTATGGCGCCCGCGATCGTCCGGAGCGCTGTGGACCTCCCGCTGCGTGCCGCACCGGCGATGAGCAGGTGGCCACCATGGCTCAGGTCCAGCGTGAGCGGCTGCCGGTCCTGCGCCCACGGCCGATCCATGATGCCGAACGCCAGCGGCCGCACTTCTACCCAGCTCTCGCCACCTGTGGCAGGCCGATCACGCCCAGCCGCCTGCGACTGGTTCTCCGGCGCCATCTCGTCGAGAACGAGGTGAGTGGGGAGCGGCTCCAGCCATGGACTCGGCTGCTGGGCTACCCGTGCCAGCCGTGCCGCCTCGATGAGCGCGTCGGCGAGGAGCGAGAGATCGCTGACCGTCGCCTCCTCCGCTGGCTGCGGCGGCGGAGGCAGTCCTCGGCCCAGCGATCGCCAATCCATGTCGATCACCCGTACGTCTACGAGACCACGACGCCCGGGGCCGATTCCCGCCACTCCGGGCACACTCCCCACGCCGGGCAGCCTGCCTGGTCCTGAGCCCGTGCTCCCGTCCAGCCCCGGGATGCCGCCCGTCCCCGATCGCTCAGCCGCACCAGGAAGGCTGCCACGACCATGTCCGCTCGTACTGCCCGGACCATGCCTTCTCGTGTCGGAAAGGCCCCCTTCCGCCGGGAAGCTCCTGGCACTGCCGGACCCGTCTGAACTGGAAAGGCCCTCGGCACGGTGAAGGTCGGCGGTGGCCGGAGAGCCGCCCCGCACACCTGAATGACCGCCTGCGCCATGGCCGCCACCCCAACTGCCCTCGTCCGTACGGGGATGGCCGTCTGCGCTGGGCAGTTCTCCTGCACCGGGACGCCTGGGCGGAACGTATGCCCCCGCTCTCGAGGAGGCAGCGACGCTGGGCAGGGGGCCTGGCCCGTTGATGCTGCCGGAGGGGGTGGTCCCAGAGGCCGGCCGCCCACCTCTGAAGCCGCCACCCGGGAGGGCGGACAGAGGGCTGCGACCGCCTACCCGGGCCGTTTGGACAGCCGTGGCTGGCCCGGCACCCGACTTCACATAGCAGCGGCCGGGCGTCGACTTGGAGATGTGGGCAGCGTCCGGCAGGTCGATGACGTCGGCCGACTCCATGGGCTCGGTGACCCGAAGGGCGATACGGAGCGAGGTGTTGGCCTGGATGTCGGCCGTCACCACGCCTGCGGGGCGCTGGGTGGCCAGGATGAGATGGATGCCCAGCGAACGCCCCCTCCGTGCGATGTCGACCAGCCCCGTCACGAAGTCGGGCAGCTCAGCCACCAGGGCGGCGAACTCGTCGATGATCAGCACCAGGCGTGGCAACGGCTCGTCACGTGGGCCCGTGCCCGAGGTCATGGTCGTGTAGTCGTCGATGTCCTTGGCCCCCGCGGCGAGGAGGAGACGTTCCCTCCGCCGGATCTCCGCCGCCAGCGAGTCGAGTGCCCGCTGCGTGAGGTGGCCGTCGAGGTCGCTGACCATGCCGACGGTGTGCGGCAGCCGTACGCACTCCTTGAACGCGGCCCCGCCCTTGTAGTCGATGAGCACGAACGTGAGCTGGTCAGGGCGGTTGGCCACCGCGAGGGAGGAGATCAACGTCTGGAGCAGCTCGGACTTGCCCGCGCCCGTGGTGCCGGCGATCAGCGCGTGCGGGCCGTCGAGCGCGAGGTCGATCGAGAAGCGCCCTTCGGGTCCGATGCCGACGACCGCCTCCGTGGAACCACGGGCACGCCATCGGCCGGCGATCTCGTGGCCGGTGGGGGCGCTCAAGCCGAGGAGGTCCAGCAGTCGCACGGTGTCGGGCAGGTTGCCGGAGCGATCGTCCCTGCTGACGTCGCGGATCGGGGACAGCGCCCTGGCCAGCCGGTCGCACCACGAGGGTGACACGAGATCCGCGAGGACCGGGCCGATGACGTCGAGACCGCCACCGTGCAGCCGTACATGACCGT
The DNA here is from genome assembly GCF_003313395.1 of Nonomuraea lactucae. Classification (GTDB taxonomy): domain Bacteria; phylum Actinomycetota; class Actinomycetes; order Streptosporangiales; family Streptosporangiaceae; genus Nonomuraea; species Nonomuraea lactucae. The sequence continues at coordinate 4,708 of NZ_QNFZ01000042.1, forward strand.
CGGGACCGCATGCGGCGGCGGTCGCGCACTCCTCGGGCAGCAGCCGTTCATCGTCGTCGACGGCGAGGGTGTAGACGCCCGCGCGGGGCCCCTGGCGCAGCACCTGGGGCATGCCCGGGAGGCCACGCAGGGCCTGGGCGCCGTCGAGCACGACCAGCACGTCGTACGGACGCACGTCGTAGGTGGAGAACGCGGGCGTCTCCGGGCCCCCGAGGTCGTCCCAGCCGGTGGGGATCTTGCCGAACTCGGGGATGGAGGTGTTCTGGCGTTCGTCGATGAGCGCGGCCACCTCGGCGACGCGGCGCGCCGCCGACTCGGGATCGGTGCCGACCAGCGCCACGCAGTCCTCGCCGCCGCGCGGGGCGCAGTGCGGCAGCCACCGCACCCATCCCCAGCGGCGCTCGCCGTCGGTGCGCGCGGACAGGACCACGATGGCCAGGTCGCGCGGGCTGTGCAGGGTAGCCGCCTGCGAGATCAGCCAGCTCGCCAGGCCGGTCGCCGTGTCGCGCGGCCCGGTGACGCCCGCGACGCCGAGTCTGCGCATGGCGAGCGCTACGGGCACGGCTCGGCAGATCGGCGGATCTATCGCCCCGCCCTGCTCCTCGGTGAGCTCGAGGTTGGCCGGAAGGTCGGCCAGCCCGATGCGCAACCGGAGGGCGTCGGGGTCGTGGATCCGTCGCTCCCACAGGCGTCTGCGCGGCCCGGTGGCGGTGAGCAGCACCTGGGCGGGATCAGGCGCCTCGGACCGCCGAACCCGCTCGTCCTGTGCCCTTGCCCGCTCAACCGCCTCCTCGTACGCCCTCAGCCGCTCCTTGAACTCCTTGACCGCTTTCTTGTGCTGCTTCTTGCCGTGGCGGCGGTCGCTCCACCACTGGCCGATCATGATGACCGGCGTCATCAGGGCGATAAGGAGGAAGTACCACTGGCGCAGCACGAAGGCCAGTGTCAACCCGAGCACCGCGGGCAGCAGCGCCGCCAGCAGTTGGAGCCGCATCCCTTCTGCGCGCCGCGGCTCGCGTGGCTTCTCGAACGCCCGCTGTCCTTCGGTGGGGCGCAGCCTTGGAGGCCGGTTGTAGGCCACGCCACCCTCGGGCATGGGGGTGAGGTGGGCGTCCTGGGGCTCGATCGCGGTCAGCGTGAACAGCGACGATCCGCAGGTCAGGACCGCGTGCTCGAGCCAGTCGACCGCCTCGGTGAGCGGGCGGGCGTCCAGCTCGGGGCTCTGCCAGGACTCGGACCGCATCGCGGACGCCTCCCGCTCCGCGACCCGCGCGGTGAGCTCGGCGACCTCCTCGGCCCACCGGCCCTTGAGTTTGAGGCGCGGAGCCTGCTCGGGCTGCGGGCGACTCACGGGCTCCAGCGTGATCGTCTCAGGAGTGACACGCATGGTCACTGCCTCGGGGGCCACGGACGGGTCGGCGACGGCTATCGCGCACATGGGATCGGACCCGATGACGTGCACGCCCAGCCCGAGTCGGTGCACGGTGCCGGCGGCGGGACCGCCCACCACGCGCACCTCGGCCACCCCGCCGGGCTCCTCGACGACCGTGGCCCGCGCCAGCCGCGGATCGAGCGTCACCCTGTCGCCGTCACGCAGCATCACCCTTGCAGGCGCGCGCGGGTCGAGCGCACGACCATTGCGCCAGAGCACCTGCCCGGCGTCGCCGAACGCGTCACTCTGCCCAGGAGCGCGCCGATCAGCCGCCAAGCCCGGCCCAGGTGCGCGGCCGGGCGGCAAGCCGTGCTCTGGTGCGCGGCCGGGCGGCAAGCCTTGCTCGGGCGTGCGGTCGCCGGCCGATTCTTGCCCTGGCATGCGACAGCTCGGGGGAAAGGTCTGCTCTGGCGTGCGATGGCCAGTCAGCGAGTCCTGTCCCAGCGTATGGCGGCTGGTTGGTGAGGCCGGTCCCGGCGCGTGATGGTTGGTCGGTGAGCCGTGTCCCGGCGTGGGATGGCTGGACGGCGAGACCTGCCCCGGCGTGGGATGGCTGGACGGCGAGACCTGCCCCGGCGTGGGATGGCTGGACGGCGAGACCTGCCCCGGCGTGCGGTGCCCAGATGCCGAGTCGTGTCCCGATGTGCGGTGACCGCTGTGGGATCCCTGATCCGCCGGACGGTGGCCGGTCGGCCAGCTTTGGCCTGCAGTGCGCTGATCGGCAGCAGTGCGCTGATCGGCCGACGAGTCAGGGGCCCGGGTACGTGGATCATCCCGGTCGCCCCCTTGAGGCCCCTGCGGCCCGTCCGGTCTGAAGGCGCCGTCGTCGCCTCTCTGGGACCGGCGCTGGTCTGAGCCGGTTTGCGTGGCCGCTTCTATAGAGCGGGGTGCCGACATGCCGTACGGAGCCCGGGCTCTGGGCAGCCGCACGACCTTGGCGAGCCGCTGCTGACCGCTGAGCGCCTCGCACACCCCGGCGATCGTCGTGCTGACGTCGCCGTCGATGACCACGTCACGGTCGCCCTGCTCGCCGAGCACGGTGAGCATGATCCGCATGTGCCGTCTCCTCGGTCCGGACCTCGGCGCCACGGTAGCGCTCGTAGGGAGAGTAAGCCCGCGGGTTGCCGCCAATGGCATGGAAGCCGCCGGTTGTGGATAACCAAGCCGGACGTGAAGGGCCTGTGGAAAAACTGATCGGGCTTGGTCGCGGCTTGGTTTAAGGTGCAGGGCGTGGGCTTCGACCGGCCTCCGCTCCAGGAGGTCATATAGAGGCCGGCGGCAATGTGAAGGGCCAGTTGGAGACAGGAATCGGTAAGTGGTTGAGCGGCCCGCACATGTCGATTTGCAGGCGTTGTGGCGATGTTGCGGACAAGAGCTGAATATGGCGGTCCGAAAAGCTCCGTTCTCGTACGAACCGGCGCGTGACGGCTCTGCTTGATCCCCTGTAACAGAGACGTTGTGGCGTGAAGGGTGTGCTGGTCAGGCAGGTTCGAATGCCCGGAAGCCGAGTGGCTGCGGGGTTGATCCATGAGAGGCCCATCGAACGCGGGGCCGCCGAGTTGTGGAGTGACCGCCGTGAGAGGCGAGCCGGCCGATGGGTTGGACGTCAGTCGGCTTGCCGGGGCGCGATGTAGCCGCTGGCCCCTCGTCGCGATCCGAACGCAATGTGTCCGGATCCGAAAAGTAGGTGAACTGGGAGGCAGATGTGACAGTTGTGGCCTTTAGCCGTAAAAGGCAATGCCGTCAACTCGTTAGAAAGAACAGGCATCGGTTATTTCTAGTTGACACCATCCCACCTGCGAAACGAGCATGGTTCTTCGCATTCCGGCCTCGCCTGTGGCCAAGGGTGCACATAATGGCGTGAATTCGACAATTCTCTAATGGGAGCCCCCCAACCCATGAGGACTACCGAAAAGCCTGCCGTCAACGCGGCAGGGTTCTCCGGCCCGGCGTCGCGCAAGCTCCCCGTCCCTCCACGCGAGCGGAAGCCTGCACTGGCCGCCCTCGCCGTGCTTCTCATCCTGGGCGGGGCGCTCGCCACGACGCTGCTCGTTATGCGCAGCGGTGACCGGATCTCCGCGATCAGGGTCACGCAGCAGATCGGTGCCGGCCAGCCGTTCACCGCGCAGGCGATCGAAGAGGTGCAGATCGCTGACACGGGCATCGACTACGTCAGCTGGTCGCAGCGCCAGCAGGTGCTGCAGAGCTTCGCCGCCGTGACGATCCTGCCCGGCACCCTGCTCACCAGCAACATGGGCGTCAAGGCCAGCGACGAGCTGGGCCCGGGCAAGGCCAAGGTGGGGCTCGCGCTGAAGCCCGGCCAGGCTCCCGCGGGCCTCAAAGAAGGCGACCGGGTGCAGGTGGTGCACGTGCCCGGCCGTACCAGCCAGGCCGAGAGCAAGGTGCTCGCGCAGAGCGCCCTCGTGTTCAGAGTCGGCGAGCCCAGCAGGACCGGCAGCAGCGGACTGATCACCGTGATCGTCGACTCGTCGGTTTCACCGGAAGTCCTCCGTTACGCCTCCAGCGGTGAGATCGCGGTGGCCGAGCTCCCGGGAGCCCGCTGACGTGGCCCTGATCGCTATGGCCGCCGACAAGGGCGCGCCAGGAGTCACCACCGCCGCCACGGCCCTGGCCGCGGTCTGGCCCCGGCCCGTGCTGCTCGCCGAGTGCGACCCGGCGGGCGGGGACATCGCCTACCGCCTGCCCGCGGCCGACGGCGGCGTGCTCAATCCCGGGAAGGGCCTGCTCACGCTCGCCGCCACAGCACGGCGCGGGCTGGAACAGGCGCAGATCCACCAGCACACGCAGAAGATCGTCGGTGGGCTCGACGTGCTGGCCGGGCTCACCCACGGCGAGCAGGCGGCTGGGCTCACCTGGCTGTGGGGGCCGCTGGGCCGCTCGCTCGCGGCCATCCCGAACGCCGATGTGATCGCCGACTGCGGGCGCCTCGGTTCCCATCCGCAACTCGACGACCTGCTGGCTGAGGCCGAGAAGGTGGTGCTGCTCACCAGAGCCACGCTCGATCATGTCGCCCACCTGCGCGAACGCCTCTCGATCACCAAGGCCCACGGCGTGGTGGTGATCGCCGACCCGCGCAGCTACCGCTCCTCGATCGACGACGTGCGCAGGATCGTCGGCGCGAGTGTGGGGTTCGTGCACGGGCTCGCCCACGACCCCAAGGGCGCCGAACTGCTGCGCGGCCAGTGGGGCGGCCGACTCGACCGTTCGCTGCTGATCCGTACGGCACGCGATCTCGCTGGACGGCTGGTGAGTGACCCGTGATCGACCACTCCCTCGTCAAGCGTTTCCGCCAGGAGGTCGGCGACCGCCTGGCCCACCAGCGCAGGCTCGACCAGGCCAACGGCCTGCCCGCGATGACCGGCGAGGACGAACGGCAGTTCGCCCGGGCACTGATCTCCCAGGTCCTCGAGGAGCACGCGCGCAGTGAGATCGGCCTGGGCCGCACACCGCCAACTGTCGAGGAGGAGGAGGCGCTGGCGGCGGGCATCCACGCCGCGCTGTTCGGCGTGGGGCGGCTGCAGCCGCTGCTCGACGACCCCGAGGTCGAGAACATCGACATCAACGGGTGCGACAAGGTCTTCGTCAGCTACGCCGACGGCCAGGAGGTGATGCACGAGCCCGTCGCCGAGTCCGACGAGGAGCTGATCGAGCTCATCCAGATCCTGGCCGCCTACTCCGGGCTGTCGAGCAGGCCGTTCGACACCGCCAACCCGCAGCTCGACCTCAGGCTTCCCGACGGCTCGCGGTTGAGCGCCGTCATGGACGTCACGATCAGGCCTGCCGTGTCGATCCGCCGCGCCCGGCTCGGCAAGGTGTTCCTGTCCGACCTGGTCGGCAACGCCACGCTGAGCCCTGAGATCGGCCGCTTCCTCACGGCCGCGGTCGCCGCTCGCAAGAACATCATGATCGCGGGCTCCACCAACGCGGGCAAGACCACCCTGCTACGGGCCCTGGCCAACGAGATCCCGTCCGTCGAGCGCCTCATCACCGTCGAACGCGCCCTGGAACTCGGCCTCGACCAGTTCCCGGAGCTCCACCCGAATGTGGTCGCCTTCGAGCAACGCCTGCCCAACTCGGAGGGGCAGGGTGAGATCAGCATGGCCGAGCTCGTACGCAGGTCCCTGCGCATGAACCCCAGCCGCGTGATCGTCGGAGAGGTCCTCGGCGACGAGATCGTCACCATGCTCAACGCGATGACGCAGGGCAACGACGGCTCCCTGTCCACCATCCACGCCAACTCCAGCATGGAGGTGTTCAACCGCATCGCCACCTACGCCCTGCAGGCCAGCGAACGCCTCCCGATCGACGCCACCCACATGCTCATAGCGGGCGCCATCGACTTCGTCGTCTTCGTGGAGAAACGCAACGACTACCACCGCGGCGGCAGCCTGCGCCGCTACGTCTCCAGCATCCGCGAGGTCAACGGCTGTGACGGCCGCGTCCTGTCGAGCGAGGTGTTCGTGCCCGGCCCTGACGGATCGGCCCTGCCCCACGCGCCCGTCTCCTGCCTGCCGGAGCTCGTCGCGCACGGCTACACACCGGGGGACTGGTGATGATCGCGCTGGACCCACTGGCGATGTTCGCCGGCGCCGCCGCCGGGGGTGGGCTCTACCTGCTCTTCCTCTCCTTGTACGGCATGCGTCCCAGACCGGCGCAGCCCAAGCGGCAGTTGGTCAGGATGCTGACCACCCGCACCGCCATCGCGGGCGTAGCGGCGGCCGTCGTTCTGGTGGCGACCGGCTGGCCCGTGGTGGCGGTGGGCACGGTGCTGCTGGTGTTCGCCTGGCGTGGACTGTCCGGCGGCGCCGCCGAGGAACGCGGCGCCATGCGACGGCTTGAAGGGCTGGCCGCGTGGACCGAGTCGCTGCGCGACACGATCGCCGGCGCGGCCGGGCTCGAACAGGCCATCCCCGCCTCGATCAGGGCCGCCGCACCCATGCTCAGGCCACATCTGCGCGCTCTGGTCGACCGGCTGCACACCAGGATGGCGCTGCCCGACGCGCTCGCCCTCTTCGCCGACGAGCTCGACGACCCGTCAGCCGACCTGGTGGTGGCCGCGCTGATACTCAACTCAAGACTGCGCGGCCCCGGGCTGCGCGACGTCCTCGGCGCGCTGGCCGTCTCGGCTCGCGAGGAGCTCGACATGCGCCGCCGCGTCGAGGCCGAACGCCGCTCCACCAGGCGGAGCGTGCAGATCGTGGTGGTCACCGCCCTGGTCTTCGCGGCGCTGCTCGTCGTGTTCAACCCCTCGTACGTGAGCGAATACAGCAGCCTGCTCGGCCAGGCCGTGCTCGTGGTCGTGGCAGGGCTCTTCGGTGCCGGATTCGCGTGGATGCGGCGGCTCGCCCGCTTCGACAAGCCGACACGCCTGCTCATGGGAGGTGGCGATGGTTGAGGGCGTGCTGGCCGGCGGCGTGCTGGGCCTCGGCCTGTTCCTCTTGCTGCGCGCGCTCTTCCCGGCCCGTCCCGGCCTGGTGGCGCGACTCCTCGCGATAGAGGCCGTCCGGGAGGACCCGGGCGCGCCGCGGCTCCAACTCGTGCTCCCCGATGAGGAGGTCAGCGCCTTCCGCCGCGGTCTCGGCGTACGGCTCGCCCGCGTGTACGCGGCACGCGGCTGGGAGGCCAGGTCCACCAAGGCAGACCTCACACTGGTCGGACGGTCGTTCGAGGGCTTCCTGGCCACGAAGGTGCTGCTGGCCGCGGCCGGGTTGCTGGCCTTCCCCGTGCTGCTCGGCTGGCTCTTCCTGATGGGGTGGGGCACGTCGCTCGCGATCCCGTTCTGGGCGGCCGTGGCGGTGTCCGTCGTCTTCTTCTTCCTCCCCGACGTACAGGTCAGGCGCGACGCGGCGGCAAAGCGGCGTGACTTCAGGCACGTGGTCGGAGCGTTCCTCGACCTCGTCTCGATGAACCTCGCGGGCGGCCGTGGCGTGCCCGAGGCGCTCATGATGGCGGTCTCGGTCAGCGGCGACCAGCCCAACTGGGCGATGGCCCGCATCCGCGAGGCGCTCAGCGGGGCGAGGATCGTCGGCATCACCCCGTGGCAGGCGCTCGGCCAGCTCGGCGAGGAGATCAACGTCGACGAGCTGCGAGACCTTTCCGCGGCGCTCGGCCTGGTCGCCGACGACGGCGCCAAGGTACGTGCCTCACTGACCGCCCGGGCCGCCACGCTCCGCCGCCGCGAGCTGGCGGAGATCGAGGGGCGGGCGGGCGAACGTTCCCAGTCCATGCTCGTCGCCCAGTTGCTGCTCTGCGCTGGGTTTGTCATCTTTCTCAGTTTTCCGGCCGCTATGAAGATGTTGGGGTCCTGATGAACCATCCGTGGATCGTTTACCTGCGTGCCTACCTCGGCGTACGCATCCACCGCGCCCGCACGGCGCCCAGCCGGGGCGCATCCGCCGTCGAATGGGTGATCATCACCGCCATCATCGCCGGCGTCGCCCTTGGCCTCGCCACGCTGATCAAGACGTTGGTGGAGCAGAAGCAGGGCGACATCCAGGGCAGCTTCGGCGGCGGTAGCGGCAACACGTGATCCGCTCCCGTCCCCGTACCCACGCCCGTCGAGAGCGCGGCGCCACCGTGGTCGAGCTGGCACTTCTCATGCCGGTCGTCCTCGCGGTCGCGCTGCTCGTCGTGCAGGTGGCGCTCTGGTTCCACGGGCGCCAGGTCGCCGAGGCGGCGGCCCGTGAGGGCGCGCGGGTGGCGCGTTCAGCGCCCTTCGACTCGGGTTCCTGGGAGGAGGAGGCGAGGAACAAGGCCACGGACGTCATCCAGGCCATCGGCCCCCGCCTCCTCGCCAACGCCACGGCGACCACCTCGGCCAGGGACCCGGACCAGCGCTGGGTCACGGTGACGGGGAGCGCGGTTCAGGTCATCCCGCTGCTGCCGGAGCTCACGTTCACGATCACGGCCACCTCAGGGGGCCCTGTGGAGTGCTTCCGCCCGGACAACGGGGGCGACGACTGCGAATGAGCGACCGTACGGGACGGCGCCCGCAACCGCCTTGCCGACCATGGCCTACGCCCGCGGTCGACCGGCCAACGGAGGCGCCGGTCGCCCATGCCGGGCCGGTTGGAGGGCGATCGGCGGTTGTCGGCCGCCGGTCGCGTCGGCCGCTGTTGCCACGCCGTCGAGGGCCGGCTCCGTGGATGACAGGCCCAGATTGGTCCCGGTCGAAGTCGTCGCGCGGCCGATGGCCCTGGTGGGCAGTGTCGCGCCGCCGTCCGCGGCTGCGCCACTACATGGGCGGGCGTGGGACTGGCGATCGCGGGTCGATGGCGGTGGAAACGGTCATGCTCGCACCCGTGTTCCTGCTGTTTCTCATGTTCCTCGCCGGAGCCGGACGGCTCGTCGAGGCGCAGGGCGAGGTCAACGGAGCCGCCAGGGACGCGGCCCGCGCCGCCTCGGTTCAGCGTGCGTTCGACGCGGCCAAGGCGGCGGCGGAAGCGTCCACCACCGAGGCGCTCAAGGGCACCTGTCAGCAACCGGCGGTCTCCCTGGACCGCTCCCGCTGGGAGGAGGGGGGACAGGTGCATGCCGAGGTCACCTGTGAGCTCGACCTGGGTTTCCTGGGCTTCAACGCCACCAAGCAGATGACCGGCACAGCTGTGGTGCCGCTGGAGCAGTTCCGGAGGGTCGAGTGAACGTCCGGGAGGTGGCCCCGCAGCGGCTCCAATCACGAGTGCGGTCTGGCGGGCCGACGGCGGAGAGCGCGCTTCGAGCTGGGGTCGGGTCTGTGGTGGAGACCGCAACCGGAGGAGGTTTCGGGCTGGGATCGAAGGTGGGGACCGGAGCGGACCTGGGGGCCGGACCTGTGACCAGACCTTGGGCAGGCCGCTGGCCGGGAGTGGGGCGGCGAGCACTGGCGGGTTCGCATGGTCAAGCAGTGGGGGCGGGTGGTTGTGCCGTTCCCGGGGCGGTCCCTGGGGCGGGGGCACGATGTGGGGAGCGCGGGTCCATGTCGGTGTTCACCGTGCTGTTCTCCGTGGTGGTGTTCATGCTGGCGGGGTTGCTCGTTGACGGAGGGGCGGCGATCAACGCGCGGCTGAGGGCCGCCGACATCGCCGAGCAGGCCGCCCGCGCGGGCGCAGACCAGATCGACGTCGATCACCTGCGTGCGACCGGTCAGACCAGGCTGCTGGACCAGGGACAGGTGTGCGCCAGGGCCGATGAGGTGATCGCGGCTCAGGGGGGCGACGGGGTGAGTGCCGGCTCGTGCGCCGTGGAGCAGGGCGGGACCCAGGTGACTGTCACCGTGAACGCGCGCTGGACGGCGTTCTTCCTCGGCGCGCTCGGCTTCCAGGGCGCAGAGATGCGAGGACAGGCGACGGCCGGTCCCGAGGCCAGATGAGCCAGACCGAATCCAGCCACTCGGTGGATCAGGGAGCAATGAGGAAGGACGCTGGACGAGAGAAAGGAGAGGCGATGCCGACGCGAGAGCCAGCCCGCCCGTATGGGGCCACGCCCGCAGGCGATCGGCCGCGCCTCACCGGCCGGGAACCTGGCGACCAGGGAGAGGATCGGCCGGGCCCTGCAGATTCGGGTGGGGTGATGCGCGCCGCGGGGCCGGGGTCTGTAGATCAAGGCGGTGTGGCGCGTGCTGCCAGGTCGGGACCTGCTGAATCAGGTGGGGCTCAGGAGCCCCGGCATGCGGACGGGCCGGAGCGTGGCCGGTACGAGCGTGAGGGCATTGGACGATCGGGCTCCGATGGACCTGGGCTGGGGTATGGGGGTCCGCCGGGCTCCGATGGACGAGGGCAGGGGCATGGGAGTCCTCCGGGCTCCGATGGACGAGGGCCGGAGCATGTGGGTCCTCCGGGCTCCGGCGGACAGGGACCGGGGTATGCGGGTCGGCTGGGATCCGCTGGTGAAGAGCCAAGGTATGCGGGCACGCCGCGTCGTGGTGATCCAGGGGCCGGGTATGTCCGTGGGCCCCGTCGCGGCGCTCAGGAGGCCGGGCATGTGAGTCGGCCGCCTGGTGGTCATGAGGTTGGCGGGTATGTGGGTGGGCCACGGCCTGGCGTTCCGGAGGCCGGGCACGAGGCCGGGCCGGAGCGTGGTCGTGAGGATGGCGGGTATGTGGGCGGGCCGCGTCGTGAGGTTCCGGCGGGTGGGTACGTGGGCGGGCCGCGGCGTGGTGGTCAGGAGAGCGGCTACGTGGGACGACCGCGTCCCGCCGGGCGGGGAGCTGCCGGTGTAGGTGGGCGGTCGCGTGGGCCTGGGCCGGCGCCCGCGCGAATAGCGGCCAGGCGGAGCGCTGGTGATGTGCTGGCCGGGCTCGGGGCGCTCGTGGTGCTCGTCGCACTCGTCGGCGGGGTGCCGTACGCGCTGCTCACGTTCGTCGGCCCGCCGCTCGCGCCCGAGTTGCTCGACCTCGACCTGCTCTTCAGCCGGGTGGGGCCGTCCACGATCGTCGCTGTTCTGGTGCTGCTGGTGTGGCTGGCCTGGCTGCAGATGTTCGCCTGCGTGGTCGTGGAGGTGTACGCCGGTGTGCGCCGGGTCGGGATGCCGGCCAGGGTGCCGTTCTCCGGAGGCACCCAGGCGTTGGCCAACCGGCTCGTCTCGGCGGTGTTGCTGTTGTTCACGGCGGGGGCGGTGGCGGTGCCCATGGCCAGGCTGGGGGCGCCGCCGCCCGCCCCTCCGATGACCGCTGTCTCGTACAGCGCGCCGGTCGTGGAGCAGGCACTGGAGACCCAGAAGACCAAGAAGGTCTACGTGGTGCAGCCGCCCCACGGCCGTCACCACGAGAGCTTGTGGGAGATCGCTGAGAAGTGCCTGGGCGACGGGCGGCGCTATCCGGAGATCTTCCGGCTCAACCAGCACAAGGAACAGCCCGACGGCGTTCGACTGCGGATGGCCGATCTGATCAGGCCGGGATGGGTTCTCGACATGCCCGACGACGCGCGCAACGTCCATGTCGTACCCGTCAAGCAGGCTCGAGTGCAGACGCTGCGCGAACACCCTGGCAGAGCATCGACCAGCACGGCACGGAGCGCTGACGAGGCGGAGCAGGCGGCCAAGCAGGACGTCGGAGAACGCCAGCCTGGGCAGGGGGAACAGGACCGGGCGGGAACCGGGAGCAAGCGGGATCAGGACGGCACCGGCACCAAGCAGGAACGGGCCGGAACCTCGGACACACACGAACGGGCTGGGAGCGGAGACAGGCAGGAAGAATCTGGCACCGGGAGCAAGCAGGAACGGGCCGAGACCGGCGGTCGGCAGCAGCAGGCGGAAGACGGGAAGCGGGAGCACGCGGACGCCGCGAGCGGGTCCGGGCAGGCCGAGGAGCAGAGTCCGGGGCTCGATTTCGTCCACTACCTCGCCGGGGCCTCCCTGGCCGCCGCCGGACTGCTCGCCGCGCTCGGCCGGCGGCGCCGCGAGCAGCTGTGGCGGCGGGCGTTCGGCC
>NZ_QNFZ01000044.1 GCF_003313395.1 Nonomuraea lactucae
GTGGGCGCCCCGCTCCGAAACCGGACGCGGCGGCCCCATCTGACAGGCGCCCCGCTCCGGCGCCGGACGGGGCGGCCTCAGCCGGCGACGGAGGCGAACCGACCGGCACCACGGCCGCGACCGGCAGCGCGTACGGCGCCGGCCGTACGGACCGCCGCATCATCAGCCACGCCACCGCGCGCGGAACCTCCAGCACCAGCAGGAACACCAGCAGGTAGAACATGAGCGCCACCCACAGGTATCCCGGCCAGGCAAGCCAGTGCCCCGCCTCGACCCGCGACGCCACGAACGTCACCATCACCAGCGCGCCCAGCCCCACGGCGACCCAGGTCAGCACCCGGCGCAGCCTGGTGCCCGGCCGGGTGGTCGACCGCACGAGGCGGTGCCACAGATAGAAGTGCACGGTGACGACCACCGCGACCATCGTCAAGACGAAGCCCACGACCACGCCGTCATGCTACGAGCCACGCCAGCCACGCGAGCGCAGCCCCCTGAGAGCCCTCTCAGGGGGCGCACGACGGGCGCACTACGCGCCAGGTCGCGGGACGTCAGGACTTGGCGGCGGGCTTCCGCGCCGCCGGAGCCTTCTTGGCCGGGGCCTTCCGTGTCGTCTTCTTCGGCGCGGGCGCCCGCTCCCGCCGCTCCGCCAGCAGCTCGGCGGCCCGCTCGATGGTGATGTCCTCGACCGTGTCGCCCTTGCGCAGCGAGGCGTTCGTCTCGCCGTCGGTGACGTACGGCCCGAACCGTCCCTCCTTGACCACCACAGGCTTCTTGGAGTTGGGGTCCGCGCCCAGCTCGCGCAGCGGCGCCGCAGCGGCCGCACGGCCCCTGCCACGCTGCTTGGGCTGCGCGAACAGCTCCTTGGCCTGCTCGATCGTGACCGTGAACAGGTCGTCCTCGGAGGCCAGCGACCGCGAGTCGGTGCCCTTCTTCAGGTACGGGCCGAACTTCCCGTTGTGCGCCACGACCTGCTCACCCTCCAGCTCGCCGACCACCCGCGGGATCGACAGCAGCCTGAGCGCGTCCTCCAGGGTCACCGTGTCGAGCGACATGCTCTTGAACAGCGAGCTCGTCCGCGGCTTCGGCGCGTCGGCCTTCCTGGTGCGCCGCTTGGGCGCCCCTTCCTCCTCCTGCGCGGGCAGGACCTCCGTGACGTACGGCCCGAACCGACCGTCCTTGGCCACGATCATGTGCCCGGTCACCGGGTCTTGCCCCAGCTCCCGGTCGCCCGTCGGCCGCGCGAACAGCTCCTCGGCCTTCTCGGCGGTCAGCTCGTCGGGCGTCATGTCCTCGGGCACGTTCACCCGGGCGCCGTCGCGGTCGAGGTAGGGGCCGTAGCGCCCGACCCGGATGACGATGTCGGTGCCCTTGATCGGGAACGAGCTGATCTCCTTGGCGTCGATGTCGCCGAGGTCGGTGACCATCTCCTTCAGGCCCTCGTCGCCGTCGTGGCCGTAGTAGAAGCGCCGCAGCTCCGGCACCCGCTCCGCCCGGTCGTTGGCGATGTCGTCGAGCACCTTCTCCATCTCGGCGGTGAAGTCGTAGTCGACCAGGTTGCCGAAATGCTGCTCCAGCAGGTTGACCACGGCGAACGCCAGGAACGACGGCACCAGCGCCGTGCCCTTCTTGAACACGTAGCCGCGGTCGAGGATGGTTCCGATGATCGAGGCGTACGTCGAAGGCCGCCCGATCTCGCGATCCTCCAGCTCCTTGACCAGCGACGCCTCGGTGTAGCGGGCCGGCGGCTTGGTCGAGTGGCCCGCCACGTCGAGGCGCGTGACGCTCAGCGCGTCACCCTCGGCCAGGTTGGGCAGCCGCTTCTCGGAGTCGTCGCGGTCGGTCGACGGATCGTCGGCCCCCTCCACGTACGCCTTCAGGAAGCCGTGGAACGTGATCGTCCGCCCGGACGCGCTGAACTCGACGTCCTCACCCGCCGACGACCTGCCGGCCACCTTCACCGAGATCGACTCGCCGACCGCGTCCTTCATCTGGGACGACACGGTGCGCTGCCAGATGAGCTCGTACAGGCGGAACATGTCGCCGGACAGCCCGGTCTCGCCCGGCGTCCGGAACTCCTCGCCCGAGGGCCGGATCGCCTCGTGCGCCTCCTGCGCGTTCTTGACCTTGCTGCTGTAGAGGCGGGGCTTGTCGGGAACGTACGCCGAGCCGTACAGCTTGATCGCCTGGGAGCGGGCCGCCGCGATGGCGGTCTCCGACAGCGTGATGCTGTCGGTGCGCATGTAGGTGATGAAGCCGTTCTCGTAGAGCCGCTGCGCGACCTGCATCGTGTACTTCGCGGAGAAGCCGAGTTTGCGGCTGGCCTCCTGCTGCAAAGTGGTCGTCCGGAACGGCGCGTACGGCTTGCGCGTGTACGGCTTGCGCTCGACGGACCTGACCGCGAACGAGGCGCCCCGCAACCGGCCGGCCAGCTCGCCCGCGGCGGCCTCCGACAGGTGGAGCACGTCGTTGCTCTTGAGCAGGCCCGTGCTCGCGAAGTCGCGGCCCTGAGCCACCCTCCTGCCGTCGACCCCGGTCAGCATCGCGGTGAAGTCGCGCGGCCGCTCCTCGGCCCTGCCGGTGTCGAACAGCGCCTGCAGGTCCCAGTAGTGGGCGGACGTGAACGCCATGCGCTCCCGCTCCCGCTCCACCACCAGACGCGTCGCCACCGACTGGACGCGACCGGCCGACAGGCGGGGCTTGACCTTCTTCCACAGGACCGGGCTGACCTCGTAGCCGTAGAGTCGGTCGAGGATGCGCCTGGTCTCCTGCGCGTCCACCAGGCGCAGGTTGAGGTCACGCGGGTTGGACACCGCGTCGTGGATGGCCTGCCGGGTGATCTCGTGGAACACCATGCGGTGGACCGGCACCTTGGGCCTGAGCACCTCCTGCAGGTGCCACGCGATGGCTTCCCCCTCCCGGTCCTCGTCAGTGGCCAGGAAGAGCTCGTCGGCGTCCTTCAGCAGCTGCTTGAGCTTGCTGACCTGCGCCTTCTTGTCGGGGTTGACGACGTACAGCGGCTCGAACCCATGGTCCACGTTCACGCCGAGCCGCGCCCACGACTCCCCCTTGAACTTCTCGGGGATGTCGTCGGCCTTCTCCGGCAAGTCGCGGATGTGGCCGATGCTGGATTCGACGATGTAGCCGGCACCGAGGTACCCGGCGATCGTCTTCGCCTTGGCCGGCGACTCCACGATCACCAGGCGTGTTCCGCCGGCGCTGCCGTTGTTGGCTGGCACGCTGCTTCCTACCTCGCTGTTCGCTCGCAAATCCCCCTACCGGGAGCGGGCATAGACCTGAAAGGTAACCCGACTCGCCGAATTTTCCTTCCCCCGGGGCTACCCACTAGCTTTCGGGTCCACCCACAAGCACGCAGAATAAGGCCCGACGAGCAGCGCTGCGCCCTGACTCACCCTGGAGACTAATCGTTGTGCTCGACTACTCCTACATGGATATCTTCATTCCGCGCGACCTCTCCCGCGAAGCCGCACGTCAACTGCTGACCGAACATGCAGAGTACGGCCGGTGGGAGCTCGCCCGGGTGCGGCTCCATCCGGACGGGAGCCGTCAGGTCCGGCTGCGCCGCAAGGTCATGCGCGTACGCAGCACGCTCTGAAGTGTGCCGCGGATCACTCACTCCCCTCACTTCACTCGCCGGGCCGTACGGTGCCGGGTGTCCGAGGCGGCCCGGTAAAGCGGACATAGCTTTGCCCGTCTCGGGCCGCGCCCCCGAGACGGGCAAAGCGTCTGGCTTGCCCGTCACAGGGAAGGGCAAAGCGTTCACAGGCCTACCGCTGGCCGCACCTACCTGTGGCTTACCTGCGGCTCACGTACGGCTCACGTACGGCTCACGTACGGCCGAGACGGAACCGGCGGGTGGCCGCGAACAGCACCGCCGACCCGGCGCACATCGCGCCCAGCACCAGGGCGAACAGCGCACCGGTGTTCATCCCGGTGAGCCCGGCGGGCCGGGCGGCGCTCATCAGCCCGAGGTCGCCGACCGGCAGGCCGCGAGCGGCCGACGTCACGGCGCCGCCGACCGGGGTCGAGGAGACCAGCGAGGTCGCCGGGTCGGCGACGGCGAGCGGGCCGGAGGCGGCGGTCCCGGCGACCCGGCCCTTCTTGCCCGGCTTGACGGGCTTGACCGGCGTGACGGGCTGGCCAGGGAGTCCGGGCAGGCCAGGCAGGGCGGGCAGCCCGAGCGAGTCGGAGACGCCGCCCACCACGGGCAGGCCCGACCCGCGCATCTGCTGTGCGACACCGGCGACATCACCCACGCCGCCCACCACCGGAACGGCGGGGAGTGCGGGCAGCATGCCACCGGCGGCCTTGGCGCCGGAGGCGGCCCCGGGGCTGTGGGCGAAGTGCTTGTATCCGTGGTGCCCGTCGTCGACCGGCTTGCCGACCCGAGCCCCGCCGAGGCACCCGGCGGCGGCGTCACCCAGGACCGCCACCGCGTTGCCGCAGACGTTGATCGGCGCGGTGATCGGAGCGACCACCTGGTTACCGGCCAGCACCCCCGACCGGCCGGACGTGGTGTTGCCACCCGCACCCGAACCGTGACGCGGCGAGACGCTCGCGCCGCCCTTGCAGTGGGCCTCGGCCAGCCCGAGGGCGGCCACGGCGTTGCCGCAGGCGTTGATCGGGGCGGTGATCGGAGCGACCACCTGGTTACCGGCCAGCACACCCGACCGGCCGGAGGTCCTGTTGCCCCCGGCGCCTCGGCCGTCGTGCTTCACCGACGCACCGCCCCGGCACCCGGCGAACGCCTCGCCGAGCACGGCGACCGCGTTGCCGCAGACGTTGATCGGCGCGGTGATCGGAGCGACCACCTGGTTACCGGCCAGCACACCCGACCGGCCGGTGGTGGTGTTGCCACCCGCACCCGGGCCACGGCGGCCGCTCTCGACGCTCGCACCGCCCTTGCACCCGGCGGACGCGTTGCCCACGGCGTTGCCGCAGGCGGTGATGGGCAGGCTGATCGGGGCGATCACCTGGTTGCCGCTGCCCGCCGCGAAGCGGCCGTCGGTGTCGTTGCCGGTCGATCCCCCGTGACCCGGGTGGTAGCCGTGGCCCTTGCCGGGGTTCTTGACCGAGGCGCCGCCCTTGCAGCCCGCGAACGCCTCGCCGAACGCCGCCACCGCGTTGCCGCAGACGTTGATCGGCGCGCTGATCGGGGCGATGACCTGGTTGCCGCCCAGCACGGAGCTGCGCCCCGAGGTGGTGTTGCCTCCGGCGCCGCGGCCGGAGTTCTTGACCGAGGCGCCGCCCTTGCAGCCGGCGGTCGCGTCCCCGAAGATCGCCACCGCGTTGCCGCAGGCGTTGATCGGCGCGGTGATGGGCGCGGTGACCTGGTTGCCACCGAGCACGCTGTGGTCGCCGGTGGTCCGGTTGCCTCCCGCGCCGCCCCTGCCGGAGTTCTTGACCGAGGCGCCGCCCTTGCAGCCCGCGTCGGAGCTGCCGAACAGCGAGACCGCGTTGCCGCAGGCGTTGACCGGGGCGCTGATCGGCGCGTTGACCTGGTTTCCGCCGAGGACGCTGGAGTCGCCGGACGTCTTGTTGGCGATGCCGCCCTTGCCGGTGTTCTCGACCGACGCGCCGCCCTGGGACGAGCCGCGGGACTCGCCGGCCACGCCGACGGAGTTGCCGCTGATGTCGATCGGCAGGGAGATCGGCAGGTCGACCTGGTTGCCGCCGCCGATGGAGTTGTCACCGGAGGTGTCGGCCAGGGCGGTGCCACCGCCGAAAGACATGACCGCGACCGCAAGCAGAGCCGCGGGAGTTGAAGCCTTCGCCCACGTACGCATGATGAATGCTCCTATGTGGTTCTTGGGGGGAATACCTGACAGTTCGCGGGCAGCCGAGGCCGTACGAGGTCACAGCGCGCCACGTACGGCACGACCTCGGATTCGCGAACCAGTGATGACTGACGTGTCACCCGCGAGCGGAGGGGATCACGACCACGCTCCGCCGCCGGCACATGAAGGGCCGGAACCTGGGCGGGGATCAGTCAGGTGAGAACGAAGGGTCGTCCGCCGCTGTGCGGACGACGGGGGGAAGCACGCACGCCATGAGCGCGCGCCCAGCTTCGAGCCGCGGGTCGAAAACGGACCTCGCGACATCCCCCATGCACGGCCCGAACGGGCCGCCGCCACCGCCGTTGGGCACCAGACCATCGGTGTCCAGCATCGAGCTCGCGGTGGAAGGTGCGGGCAGTCCGGGGTCGGACTGGCTGGTGAGCCCGTCGACCGTCAGTCCTGCCATCGCCTCGGCGTTGTCCGACGCCGAGACCGTGCCATCAGCCGTGGGGAAACCGCCCGTGGTGGGCCCGGTGACGGTCAGGGGTGCGCCCGGCCCTGTCGCCGCGGTGGAGTCCGCGACGGAGGAGCCGGTGTCGGCCGAAGCCGTGGCAACCGAATCGGTAGCCAACGGAGCCGCAGTGACTGGAGCTGTAGTGACTGGAGCTGTGGTGACCGGAGCTGTGATGCCCCGAGCTGTGGTGACCGGAGCCGCGGCGACCGGAGCCCCCAGAGCCACCGGAGTCGCCACAGCTACCGGAGTCGCCACAGCCGCCGGAGTCGCCACAGCCGCCGGAGTCGCGGCCAACATCCCGAACAGGACGGCGAGCAGCCACCCGGCGGCCACCAGGCCGCCGACCACTGCCGCTCGTGCGATGACCCGACGAGCACCGGCCGCGAACCGCGCCATCCGGCACGCCCGCTCGGTCATCGAGCCCTCCGTCGAGACTGCCACCGGCACGCGGCGCACGGCGAGGGACATCGCCCTCCGCCTCCGCGCCGGCATGCCTGCCACGTGACCTCCAAAGCTCCAGAACCGACCTCACGCCGTGAGGCCGGTCCATGGACTCACCCCTCAACGATCCGTAACCGTAGCACCACTCAAAGTGTTCGCAAGGGCTTTTCAGCACGGACCCAGGAATCGGTCAAGCACCCACCCCCCGAACCGCCCCAAAAACGCGCCACCCACCGCCCCGCGCCCGCGAACCCTCCCCGACACACCACGGAACAGCCCGCAGACCTTCGCCCAACCACCCGCCCACCCCGCCGCGCCCACCTCCCCGCGACCACTGCGGATTCCCGGTATGACGCACCCCTCAGAGTTTGCTAACCTAGCTGAGCCGACGCGGGATGACGGTCCCGCGTGCAGGCACCAAGTCCGGGTGGCGGAATAGGCAGACGCGCTAGCTTGAGGTGCTAGTGCCCTTTGCGGGGCATGGGGGTTCAAGTCCCCCCTCGGACACAAACCGGTCGCCTATGGGGTCCTGGTCACGATTAGATGTGATCAGGACTTTCTGCTTTGACGGGTGGTAGATCAGCCGCAGTCCGAGAGGACGCACCATGTCACCAGGCCTATGCGTGATCTCGCCAGCTGATCATGACCCAGCCGCTTCTGAGGCTGGACGTGGGCACGGTTGAGACGTTGCTCGGCCGCGGCCTTGCGATCGAGCTCTTCCTGAATCCATCCAGCCATGAGCCGCTCGATCGGCGCCCGCCTCAAGGGCGGCCCGATGCTGGGCCAGCTTTTGATCAGACTCGGCGATCTGGCGGCGCGCCACGGCGAGTGCTTGCCTCCGGCGGGACTAGGTCCTGTGCCGCCGTCAGAACATCTAGAGTCCGGTCGAGGTTATGAGGTAGACGTTGCGGGGATGCATGACGTGGCTGGCCACTCCGGATGCGGGTCGCGTCGCGACCGTTCACCCTGACAGATCCGGCTCGCCGCGCCGACTCATCGGATGCGGCGGGTTTCCCGCTTCGGGCGGACAGAATCGGGTGCATGCCAGTTGAGGTGAGTCCGCAGGTCGTGGTGCGGCGCGCGCGGGCCGAGGTGGCTGAGTACATGTTCGACCCGGCCCACGACCTGGAGTGGACCGGCGGGATCACCGCCAGCCGCCCTGCCCAGCCCGGCGCTTTGCGGACGGGTGCCCAGGTGGAGCGGACGGCGAAGTTCCTGGGACGCAGCTTCACCTACCGGTATGTGGTCACCGCGGACGAGCCGGGTCGCATGGTGGAGCTGGCGGTGGAGCGGCCGTTTCCGATGACCATCCGCTATGAGCTCGCCGACCATCCGGACGGCACCCTGGTGACGATCCACGCGACAGGGGAGCCGGGCTGGTTCTTCCGCTGGGCCACACCGCTGCTCAGACGCCGGGTCCACGGGAGCATCTCCGCGGACCTGGAACGATTGCGCGCCCGCTTGGAGCGTGACGGCTAGTATTTGGCGAGCTCGGCGTGCAGTTCCTGAACCCACAGGGCGTTCAGTGAGAGCCCGGGGATGGCCGAGTCCTGCGGGCGGCGGTACGCCTCGACGGCGCCGAGCTCGGCGAGCTGCCCGAGCACTCGGACGCCTGCCATCGCGAGCCACGCCTCGCTCTTGGGCCCGAGGCTGCGCAGATCGCGCAGTCTCATCGCTCAGCTGCCTCCAGCGGCAGGTCGAACCAGCGGAACAGGTCAGCGTCGGGGAACCCGACGATCTCCGCCACTCCTTGCGCGGTCAGGGACAGCACCATGATCCCGTAGCCGCGGCAGGTGCCGGTACTGTCGGGCAGGTAGGCGGCCAGCGCGGGCTGGCCGTGGGCCAGCGATCTCGACCAGTTCGATGAAGTCCAGGCGATCACCCGCTCGACCATGATGGGGCTGCCCTGCCTGCGCCACGACGGCCGCTTCGTGGCCTCCTTCGACCGGCGCAACCCGGCGCTGATCGTCAAGCTGCCGCGCCAGCGCGTCGCCCAGCTCGTCGAGGACGGCGTCGGCCCCCCTTCGCCCCGGCCGGCAAGGTCTTCCGTGAGTGGGTCGCCCTGCCCGACCCCGACGAGCAGCTCTGGCGCGACCTCCTCGCCGAGGCCCGCGCCCACGCCCGCGTCCCCGCCGGGCAAGGAGGCTAGATTCTTGAGCGCAGGTGTCGATCCGGGCGAGGTCTGTTCGTAGTCAGGTGACCGGGCGGGAAGGATCTGCCCGCTGGGAGAGGAGCACCGCCATGCCGCACTACCTGCTGTCCGTGCACAGCGTCGAGGGCCAGGTACGCGAGCCGATGACCGAGGAGGACATGCGGCGCTCCCACGAGCGGCTCGGCGCCATCGAGCAGGAGATGAAGTCGTCGGGGATGTGGGTGTTCTCCGGTCGCCTGCACCAGGCCGACACCGCCACCGTCGTGCGCACCGCCGGCGGGCAGACCGTGACCACCGACGGCCCGTTCGCCGAGTCCAAGGAGCACCTGGGTGGCTTCTACATCATCCGGGCCGGCGACCTCGACGCCGCGCTCGCCCTGGCCGCGAAGGTCACCGCGGCCATCGACACGCCGATCGAGGTGCGCCCGTTCGCCGCCACGTCCGACGAATGACCACTGAGGGCCAGGAGGCGATCGGCCGGATCTTCCGCGAGGAGTACGGCCGGTCGCTGGCCATGCTGATCGGCCTGTTCGGCGACATCGACGTCGCCGAGGACGCGGTGCAGGAGGCGTACACCCTGGCGCTGGACAAGTGGCTGGCCGAGGGCCTGCCGCCCAACCCCGGTGGCTGGATCACCACCACCGCCCGCAACCGCGCGATCGACCGCCTGCGCCGCCAGACGCGCGAACGGCACCTCCTGGGCGAGGCGGCGCTCCTGGCCTCCGACAGCGAACCGGCCCAGGAGGGAGGGGCCGTGCCCGACGACAGGCTCAGACTGATCTTCACCTGCTGCCACCCCGCCCTGGCGGCCGAGACACAGGTCGCGCTCACCCTGCGGCTGCTCGGCGGCCTGTCCACCGACGAAGTGGCCCGCTCTTTTCTGGTGACCGAATCAGCCATGGCGCAACGCCTGGTCCGCGCCAAACGCAAGATCAAGGCCGCCCGCATCCCGTACCGGATCCCCAGCGACCACGAACTGCCCGACCGCCTGCCTCCGGTGCTGGCCGTCCTCTACCTCATCTACACCACCGGCCAGTCCAGCCCAGGCGAGCGGGGCCTGTGCGGTGAGGTGATCCGGCTGGCCCGCCTCCTGGCCGCGCTCATGCCCGACGAGCCCGAGGCGGCCGGCCTGCTGGCCCTGCTGCTGCTCACCGAATCCCGCCGAGCCGCACGCACCGCACCGGACGGCAGCCTGGTCCTGCTCGGTGAGCAGGATCGTGGCCACTGGGACCGCGGCCTGATCGAGGAGGGACAGGCGATCGTGCGCCGCTGCCTGGCCCGTGACCGTCCCGGCCCCTACCAACTGCAGGCCGCCATCAACGCGGTCCACGCCGACGCCCCTACCGCCGCAGACACCGACTGGCCGCAGATCATCGCCCTCTACGACCACCTGTACGCGCTGGCCCCCACCCCGGTCGTCGCACTCAACCGCGCCATCGCCATCGGCGAGTCACACGGCCCCGTCTCCGCCCTTACCCTGATCGACCAACTCGACCTCGACCAGTACTACCCCTTCCACGCCGCCCGCGCCGACCTGCTGCGACGCCTCAACCGCCACCGCGATGCAGACGCCGCCTACCAACGGGCCGCCACCCTGGCGCCTCCCGGCCCGGAGCGAGACTTCCTCAACCGCAGCGGCCGCACCGCGTGACAGTGAACCACGCCCATCTGGTGCGGCTTAAGGGTGGCGGACACGAGAGGATCGGCTCTGCGCGGTCCAGGTGAGGCTTCCCAAGAATCGCCCGGGTCCACATCGTGACCGCCGTGACCCGTGTGTGCTCCAAGCGTGTGGTCCTCGAGTCCCCGGGCCAGCGTCCGTCCTAGTGCAGGCGTGCCAGCCAGCGGCCGTGCACGGTCCAGCAATCGGCTTCCACGAACCCGCTGGCCAGCGCGATCCGCCGGATGTCACTCGCCGAAACGGTCGCCCAGCCGAACCATTCCCCTGCGAGTGGCCCCCGGCGTAGCCGGAGCCGGTCGACCCGGCTTCGTGTCCCGGTCGGCGCCACCTCGGCCAGGATCGCGCCGCCCGGCCGTAGGAGCTGCCTGACCCTGTGCAGCAGCAGTTCGGGGTTGCCACCGATGCCGATGTTGCCGTCGGCCAGCAAGGCCGTCGCCCAACGGCCGCTGCCGGGGACGTCGTCGAAGACGTCCCGGAGCAGGGCGAACCCTCCGGCGCGGCGGGTCAGGGCGACGGCGCGTGGGGTGATGTCGATGCCGAGTGAGCGGACTCCGCGCCGGGTCAACGCCGCCGTGAGACGCCCGGGACCGGAGCCGATGTCCAGCGTGGGGCTGGAGCAGCGGCTCAGGAGTTCCTCGTCCCCGTCGATCGGCTCGAACCAGCGTGCGGTCTCCAGCGTGAC
Source organism: Nonomuraea lactucae (assembly GCF_003313395.1). Lineage (GTDB taxonomy): Bacteria > Actinomycetota > Actinomycetes > Streptosporangiales > Streptosporangiaceae > Nonomuraea > Nonomuraea lactucae. The sequence goes on from NZ_QNFZ01000044.1 coordinate 11,263, forward strand.
GCGGGTGCCGTCCACGTATTCGAGCTCGGCGGTCTCCCCCGCCAGGGCATCGGCGTAGATCTCCCCGATCATCGGCTCAGCTCCCGCAGCGTGGCAGCGAAACAGGATGCGGGCACCTCAGCGGCCACGGCGACGGCGTCCACCGCGGTATCGACATCGGTCAGCTCGGGCAGGTGGTGAACGGCCAGCCCGGCGCGTTCGAGCCGGTCGAGCTGAAGCTTGCCGGTCTCCGGATGCGACATGGGCACCCCCAGGAGCAGCGCCGGGTCTGGTCGCCGCAGGCCGAGCAGCCAGAAGCCGCCGTCGGCGGCCGGGCCGTACACCGCGTCGTGCTGCTCCAGTGCCTTCCCGGCCTCGCGCAGCAGCGCGGGCGTGACCTGCGGGGTGTCCATGCCGATCAGCACGACGGGGTCCTGCCGTAGCCGGTGGGCGTCGGCGAAGGCGGCCGCCAAGCGCTCGTCCAGGCCCACGCCGCGCTGTGGGATCACCACGAATCCCGCGGGCAGCCAGCGGCCCGGCAGCCCGTCCAGGGCGAGCACCCGCTGGGTGGCCGGTGCCGCGGCGACGGCGCGCACGCCGTCGCGGAGCGCAGCCTCGGCGAGGGCAGCGGCCTCGGCCGGGCTGTACGGCGGGGTCAGCCGGGTCTTGACCCTCCCGGGCAACGGTTCCTTAGCGATGATCACGATCTGCGCCGACGTTTGGTCGACAGTGTGATGACTCAGCGTGCTCAGTCCTTTCCAGATGCTGACAGCAGGTGATCCGCCACCGCGAGCAGGGCGATGGCCGCGAGGACGATCACGAGGTTGAGGCCGTAGGCCAGCGGGAGGATCGACGGGTTGTCGGCCCGCCGGCCCAGTGCCAGCACGGTAGGGAGGGTGGCCAGCATCAGGGTTCCCGCCAGGATCAGGGCGGTCCGCACGGCCGGGGGCCACCGGCCGATCATCGAGCCGGCCACCGCCGCACCCGGGGCGAGCAGAGCATCGTGCACGACGAGCACCCCGCCGAACCACAGAGCCCACCCGATCAGGACGCCCTCCAGCGCCAGCCCGGCCAACCCGAGGACGATCAGGATGCCGCCGAGCGCGTAGCCGACCCATCTCATGTCACTTTCACTTCCTTGACCCATTTGGTCTGTTGGACGCCCGGCCGGTTCGGCGCGATCAGGCGCACCGGGAAGCCGTGGTCGGCGTCCAGCCTCTGCCCGTTGATCCGCAGGGCCAGCAGTGTCAGCGGATCGGTCCAGTGAGGTGGGCGGATCTCGCTGGTCCGGTACGCCCCTGCCCGTTCCAGGGACTCGATGATCACGAAGGCGTCCGGAGAGGCGCCGGCGGACAGCAGCAAGTCGCGAAGCCGTACGCCGGTCCACTCGCACTCCACGCTCCAGCCCTCCACGCACGCGATCGGCAGGCGCACGGTGTGCTGCGGCAGCCGTAGCAGGTCGGCGTAGCCGAGCGACAGGGGCGTGCGAACGGCGCCCGTGACCAGCAGCCGGTAGTCGGGGGCGGAGATCACGCCGGCCGCGGCCGCCGACCTGTTGACGGGCACTCCCTGGGGACCCGCACGCGGATCGCGCGGGGCCAGGATGGCCAGCCGTGCCAGCGGGGTGACCGCCTCGCCTGCGGTGACCAGGGCGGTCAGACCGCAGGCCGCGGCGACGGTGAACAGCAAGCGCCTGCGTTCGGGACTCTCTTCGCGGGCCCACAGGCTCCGCCTGACCTTGGCCCACTCGTTGGCCACCCGCGCCTACATCGCCGCCATGCTGTCGGCACTCATGCGGCGTCGCGGTCTCCGAGACGACGTCGAGAAAGCGGTTCAGGTGCGGGTGGACAAGCAGCATGTCATCCACGAGGGCGACCATCGGTTCGCCGTACTTCATCGCTCGGCATCATTCCCCTCGACGCCGACCTGGCCTGTCGAGGGGTTCTTCATGTTCAACGACGCCGAGGTAGCCGTCGAACTCGTCTCTGGCCACCCGACGATCACTGGTCGGTATGACCTTGAGCTACAACTGACGCAGCACCTGCATGGCATTCCTCTCGATGCGCGAAAGATCGTGGAGAATGACGCCGGCCTGCTCGAGATGCCCCACGTCGCCGCTGTCTCCAGCCTTGGTGATCAAGGTGGCCACGTCCGTCCACAGGGTGGTGGCTTCGGCGTACAGCTTGTGACCGGCGCGGAGGTTGCTGTCGTCGATCAGTTGGATGCATTCGCCGAGGAAGTCGCGGTAGAGGGCGCGAAACAAGGCACCGCCGGTGCCGGCTTTCTCCATCAGGAGGGCGGCTTGCGGTAGGTCCTGCTGCGGGTTGCCGGTGCGCAGCAGCCATTTGGGCACCTGTTTGGCGGCTTTCTCGATGCCGCGGTGGCCCAGGTTGGCGATGGGAGCGGCGAGGAAGGCGTCGGCGCAGTCCCTGATGGCGGGGATGATCTGGTCCTGCCAGCAAGGCGAGTGCCCCGGCAGGGTGATGGTGAATGATCGGTTTCTGGCGGTCATCGGGCCGCGTTCGGTCCGCGCCATGGCCAAGCTGACCCTGCTGGTGCGCACCGCTCCTCCCTGCTGGTCGGTGTCCACGAGGTAGACGTCGTGCTCGTCGTAGCCGTACATTGCGACGACATGGCCGCCGAAATGGACCTTGGACTGGAAGTACTCCAGGTGATAGCAGTCGAGCTGAAGGCCGACCGGCCGGCCGGCATCGATGGGGGCGGCCACGTTCTCCCACGCCTTGCGCGGCGAGGTGGTCTCCTCGACCAGTAACGTCAGCCCGAGCCTGGCGGTCAGGTTCCTGGTGAGGTCGAAAGGCTTGACGCGGCCTCCGAGAAAGGGGAACGCCATGCCTTTGCTGTCCCAATAGATGAAGGACAGGCCCGAGCCCAGCCCGAACAGCATGGGCTCGGACAGATCGAGTCCTTCATGCCGCAACAGCACCCCCAGCGCCGTCGTCTCGCAGTGGTGCATGCCGCGAGCCTCGATGTCCTTCACGATGGTCATACGTCGCTCTCCTCAACAACTGGGCGATCAGCGTGCACGCAGCCACTGTCCCGGGGGGCGCGCGCCGACTCGCCGAGTTCCGGCTCCGGTCGCCCTGCTACTTCCTTGACCGCTACCAGGATCGTCAGGAGCAGCATGAGGCCTCCCACAGGGGGAGAGTCCAGCCGAGAATAGCGAATTCGGGGCGAGCCACCACCTGTCCTGATTCTCGGCGAGCACGACCGCGGCGAGCCCCGGCCACTGCGGCCACGATCCCGACCCAGTCCTTCCAGCCCACAGCCCCCATGGGGGGTGTGCCGTAGACGAGCCGCCTACTCGGGCCGAGCACGCGAACGCTCCGCGAGGCGAGTCGGGCTGATCCCTGAGCTGGGTCAGCTTGCCTCGCGGAGCGGCTGAAACTGAACGTTGAGCCGCACTTCGAGTGCTTCGGCGAGGCGTTCCAGCATGGGGATGGTAGGCATGGTGCCTCCGGCCTCGAAGCGAGCGACCGCAGGCTGCTTCAGGCCAGCCCGCTCAGCCAGTTCGGCCTGCGTGAGGCCGAGTTCTTCGCGGCGCTGCCGTACCGCCTCTCCGAGCTCGAACCGAAGGCGAGCGGCCTCGTAAGCGGCTCCGGCATCAGGACGGCTCATGATCTCGGCACGCTTGTCGGCCCATGCCTTGCGCTCAGCCATGGCCCTCACTCCTCATCCGCCGTGTGTGCCTCAGCGACACACCGCTCCATTGCCCGTACTGCCCGCTCGATCTCGCCAACCTCGCGCATCCGCTGCTTCTTGAACACCGTGGGCAGGATGATCCTCCTGCCTGAAGCGATCCAGTAGGTGATGCGCACGGCCTCCCGGGAGAGATGGAAGCGGAGTTCCCGGAGCTTGGCTTCACCGTTGGCAAGCTCGCTGCCAAGTAGGCGGTTGTCTTGGGCCCAGCGCCACGCATGCTGCTGAAGCGTGCGATCCGGCGCACGGCGGCGAGGCTGAATGCCGGCGGCGTGGGCTCCTCCTCTGTCCGGCACTGCTGCCGTTCGACCTCTGCGGCTTCCACCGCGCCGAACCGTGGGAGCTTCCGCCGCTTGAGATCAAGGAACCGGCGGTCGACGCCGCAGGTCTGGAAGGCTGCTCGAAGCCCTGGCGCGCGGCGCCGTATCAGCAACGCTCAAGTGCCCAGCACGCGGCGGGCGACCGCGGTGATGTGCAGCTCGTCGGGGCCGTCGAGCAGGCGGGCGGTCCTTCCCGTACGGAAGAGCCCGGGAAGCGGTGTGTCCGGGCCGAGCCCCGCGGCACCGTGGACCTGGATGGCGGCGTCGGTGACCTGTTGCAGCATGCGGGCCGCGGCCACTTTCGCCAGTCCTGTCTCGATCCGGGCGTCCCGTCCGGCCTCCGCGAGGGTGACGGCCTCGAAGACGAGTGGCCGGGTGGTCCTGATCGCCAGCAGCGCGTCGAAGACGAGTTGCTGGACGAGCTGGTGGTCGGCCAGCCTCCCGGCGGACGTGGAGCGGGCGCGGGCACGTTCGCGCATGAGAGTGAAGGCGCGCTGGGCCTGGCCGAGCCAGCGCAGGCAGCGCAGCAGGCGGCCGAGCCGCACCCGTTCCCCCACGACGCGCAGTCCCTTGCCCTGGTCGCCGATGAGGTGGTCGGGTGGCACGGTGACCCCGTCCAAGGCGATCTCCCACTGACCGCCCGCGCCGAGGATCGGCAGCTCGCGCACCACTCGGAAGCCCGGTGACGAGGTGGGGACCAACAGCGCGGACAGGCCGTCCGGATCGGGGGAGGTGCGGGCGAGCACGAGCGCCAGGTCCGCGTGACCGGCGCCGGTGACGAACCACTTCCGGCCGTGAACCGTCCAGGCGCCGTCGGGCTCCCGGGTCGCGTGCGTGCTGATCAGGGTGGGATCGGATCCGGGCGTGTCGGGCTCCGTCATCGCGTTGCACATGGTCAGCTCGCCGTCCGCGACGCGGCGGAGATAGTCGCCGTGACCGCCCAGCGTCTTGACATCCAGCAGGACGGTGGAGCCGAGCGCGCCGGCGGCGTGGTCGGCAGCCCCTTCGGCCTCCGCCACGTGGGCGTACTCGGTCAGCGACAGGCCGGCTCCGCCGAGCTCGCGGGGCAGCCCGAGGCCCCAGAGTCCTTCGGCTCGCGCTTCACGCCTGAGCTGCTGGATCAGGGCGCGCGCGGTCGCTCCCCCTGCGTCGAGCTCTGGTTCGTGCGGCTCGACCCGTTCGGTCACGAACCGGGCCACGCGGTCTCGTAGCTCGCGCAGATCAGGCGGGCACGCCGGTGCGCCCCACATTCCGGTGGCTTGCACATCCATCTCCATAAATGTCGGGAACTAAATGTCGGGAACTAGCGGATATGTCCGTCCGACTCTCTGCTGTGGAACAGGTCGCGCGACCGCGCGCCCGAGTTCCCGCTCGAAGAGAGGAGAGTTCATGGCGTACCCCGCCACAGTTCGGACGGCGCAGCCGCTCGATGACCTCACGTCGCGCACCGCCGGTGCACCGGGCCTGACGGCGACCGCCGCCCGCCACCTGGCCGTGCTGGGGGCCGAAGATCTCGGCGCCACACCGTCCGAAGGTCCCGGGACGATCACACTCGCGGCAAGGGACGGGCATGAGCTCACCGCGGAGGTCGCCTGGGCGCGGATCGTCCCCGCGGGCGAGGTCAGCGACGAGTCCACCGCGCAGGCCGCCACCGGCGTCATGCACGTCCACGGCCGCCGGGACGGGGAGCCGCGGGGATTGGCCGCCGACTACCTGACGACGGCGTGCGCGGTGCTGACGGTGCAGGGGCTGCTCGCGGCGTTGCTCGGACGCGCTCGCGGCGCGGCCGTGGCGGAGGTCCGCACCGGTGTGGACCTGGCCGGGCTGCTCTCCGTCGGCCAGTATCTGGCGGCCGCCACGGCCGAGGAGGACGAGGCGGTCCCGTTCGCGCCGGGCGGGCCGCCGTTCTGCACGGCCGACGGTATCCGCTTCGAGGTGGAGACGCTGGATCCCGAGGTGTGGGTGGCGTTCTGGCGCGAACTCGGCGCTGCCGAGCGCCTGGCGGCATCGGCGTGGCGCTCCTTCCAGTTCCGCTACGCCACCGCCTGCTCCCCGCTGTCGGGCGAGCTGCACGACCGGGCGCGCGCCGCCGTCTGGCACGAGGTGCGGCGGGCGGCCGAGCTCTCCGGAGCCTCGCTGTGCGCGCTCAGGTCACTGTCCGATCGGCTGGCCGAGTACGAGCCGGCGGCGCCGTGGCTGCTATCACCGTTCGCCACGGCCTCCTCTCCTCGATCACGGAACATCCCTGATGTCGCCCATCCTCTGGCGGGGTTCACGGTGCTGGAGGCGGGGCGGCGGATCCAGGCGCCGCTGACAGCCCATCTGTTGGGGATGCTCGGCGCCGAGGTGGTGCGCGTCGAGCCGCCCGGCGGTGACCCGCTGCGGGGGATGCCGCCGACCTGCGGCGAGTTGTCCGCGCGCTGGCTGGCGCTCAACCGGGGCAAGGCGGCCGTGGAGATCGACATCAAGTCGTCCACCGGCCGGGCGGAGCTGCGCGAGCTCGCCTCGGGAGCGGACGTCTTCCTGCACAACTGGGCGCCGGGCACCGCCGAGCGGCTCGGCCTGGACGACGGTGACCTGTCGGCGGTCAACCCGGGCCTGGTCTACGCCTACACCAGCGGCTGGGCGGACCGGATCCCGGACGCGCCGCTGGGCACCGACTTCATGGTGCAGGCCCGTACCGGTGTGGGTGAGGCGGTGCGCCCTGAAGGCGAGCCGCCCGCGCCCTCGTTGATGACCCTGCTGGACGTGCTCGGCGGCCTGCTGGGAGCGGAGGCCGTCCTGGCCGGTCTGCTGCTGCGCGAGCGGACGGGCGCCGGCGTACGCGTGGACTCCTCCCTGCTCGGCGCCGCCGAACTGCTGACCGAACCGGCACTGCGCCGAGCCGTCGGGGGAATCGTCCCTCGGGCGCCGCGGGGCTTCCGGCATCCGCTGCCCGCGTCGGACGGCTGGGTGGCGGTGCCCGACGACTGCGCCGACCCGGCACGAAAGATCGTCGACGCGGGCGGGGAGCTGACCGCCGCCGGAACCGTCGCCCTGCTCCGCCGGGAAGGGCTGCGGGCCACCTTCGTGACGACCGCCCTGAACACCCTGCCCGGCGATCCGCGTTTCGCCGCCGCTCTCACCCGTGACGAGCACGGCGCCGTCGCCGTACCCGCGCCCTGGAGGTTCGCATGACCGCACGCCTGATCGACCTGGTGCCCGCCACGCTCCGCCGCGCCTGGGCGGCCGACGGCACCTGCCCGGACCTCGACCTGTACGCGCTGTTCCGCGCGCACCGCCTGGCCGCCCCGGACCGGGTTGCGGTCATCGACGACGCCGGCGCGCTGACCTACGGCGAACTCGACCTGCTGGCCAGGGCCGCGGCCGCCGGACTGCGGAACCTCGGCGTCTGCGAGAGCGACGTGGTCGGGGTCCAGGTGCCCAACGGAAGGGACGCGGTCGTCGCCGACCTGGCGCTGGCCGCGCTGGGCGCCGTGGCGCTGCCCTTCCCGGTGGGCAGGGGCGTCGCCGAGGCGGTGTCGCTGCTGAGCCGCTCCGGCGCCCGCGCCGTCATCGCCGCCGTCGAGCACCGGGGCTCCGAGCACGCCCGCGACCTGGTGTCGGCGGCGCAGGAGTTACCGGCCCTGCGCGTGGTGATCGCCGCCGGGCCCCAGGAGCCGCCGGCGGGCAGCGTGCCCTGGGCCGATGTGCTGTCCGCCGAGGCCCACGCCTTCGTGCCGGCCCGGCCGGACCCCGACGGCGCCGCCCGCATCCTGGTCTCCTCAGGTTCGGAGGCCGAGCCCAAGATGGTCGCCTACTCCCACAACGCCCTGGCCGGCGGGCGGGGCAACTTCATGGCGACACTCCTGCCGGAAGGGAACCCGCCCCGCTGCCTGTTCCTCGTCCCGCTGGCCTCCGCCTTCGGCAGCAACGGAACCTCGGTCACCCTGGCCAGGCACGGCGGGTCCCTGGTCCTGCTCGACCACTTCTCGCCCGAGGCCGCGCTGGCCGCGATCCGCGAGCACCGGCCCTCCCACGTACTGGCCGTACCGACCATGATCCGGATGATGCTCGACCAGATCGGGACCGGGCCGATGCCGTCCATGACCGCGCTCGTGCTCGGTGGCGCCGAACTGGACGCCGCGACGGCCGCCGAGGCCCGCTACGTGTTCGACTGCCCCGTCGTCAACCTGTACGGATCGGCGGACGGCGTCAACTGCCATGGTGGACTGGCCCAGGCTCCGGCGAGCGATCATGGCCCCGGCGTGGTGGTCGGCCCGCCCGATCCCCGGGTCGCCGAGATCCGCATCTCCCAGACTGCCGGCGAGGAGTACGGCGAGATCATGGCCCGCGGCCCGATGACGCCGATGTGCTATGTCGGAGCGCCCGAGCTGAACCAGCGTTACCGCACGGCCGAAGGCTGGGTGCGCACCGGCGACCTCGGGTTGATCGACGACACCGGCCGGCTGCGGCTGGTCGGCCGGCTCAAGCAGGTGGTCATCCGCGGAGGGGCCAACATCAGCCTGGCCGAGGTCGAACGCGCGCTGGCCGCCCACTCCGGCGTCCGGGACGCGGTGTGCCTCGGCGTGCCCGACCCGGTCATGGGCGAGCGGCTGGCGGCGTGCGTCGTCGCGCGCTCCGAGCGGCCGATCGACCTGGCGATCCTCTGTGACCACCTTCTCCGGCGAGGTCTCGAACGGGCGAAGCACCCCGAGCATCTGCTGGTGGTGGAGGAGATACCGCTCACGCCCGCGGGCAAGCCGGATCGCGACGCCCTGCGGGCACGGATCGCACCACCGCCGTCCGGCTGACGACCTGGAACGGAGCCGCTCCGGTGCAGGCGCACCGAGCCTCAGGCCGCCCGGTCGGCCTCCAGCACCGACGCGGTGAGCTGGAGCCGCGCCCGCGACACGCGGGAGCGGACCGTGCCGACCGGGCAGCCGAGATGCTGGGCGGCCTCCGCGTACGGCAGGCCCACGAGCTGGGTGAGCACGAAGGCCGCCCGGCGCTCCCTCGGGACCTCCGTCAGCAGCTCCGCCAGCGCGACGCCCTCCTCCAGACCCGGCAGGCCGCCCGGCTGGCGCCGCTCGACGGTGGCCTGCCAGTCAGCCAGGTTCGCGACGACCGGGCGGACCGCCGCGGAACGGAAGCGGTCGGCCACCACGCGGCGGGCGATGGACAGCAGCCAGCTTCGGGCCGAGGACCGTCCGGCGAATCTCGGCAGGCTGCCGAGAACCCGCAGGAACGTCTCCTGGGTGAGATCGTCCGCCGACTCCGCATCGGCCAGGTAGGCGACGAACCGCCGGACGTGCGGATAGGCCGCGACGACGAACGCCTCGACGTCGTCCGGGTCGCTCTCCCGTGCGGCCAGGGCGAGCGCCGTCAGCCGCTCGTCGCTGATGCCAGAGCTCATGGTGATCCTTCCTTGCGTCGCGGGACGGAGAACGGGACGGAGAACGGGGTGGAGAACGGGGTGGAGAACGGGGTGGAGAACGGGGTGGAGAAGCGGACGAGTCGTCGGCTCCGGCATCGGCGGGAACCCGGCCAGGCTCGAGAGAAACGAGTGAAAGGAGACGGCGATGCCGTCGGAGCGGTCGAATCAACCCACCGACTCGGGTCAACCCACCGACTCGGGTCAACCCACCGACGAGGTAACCGGGCACCGAGGGGTCACCGGCCTGCTCACCGCCGCCATGGCCGTGTCCATGGCGCAGCTCTTCCTGATCGGCGCTCTCGGGCCACGATTGGTGGAGGAGGCGGGTATCTCCCGCTCTGTGCTCGGCTTGACCACGACCGCCGGATTCGGCGTCGCCGCGGTGCTGTCGCTCAGCGCGGGCAGATGGGTGGATCGGTTCGGGGCCCGGCGCTGCCTCGTGGCGCTGCTGCTGCTCGCGGCGATCGCCCTGACGCTGATCGGCTCGGCGTCGAGCGCGCCGATGCTGCTGGCCGCCGTGGCACTGGGCGGCCTGCCTCAGGCGCTGGCCAATCCGGCCACCAACAAGGTCATCCTCGCGGTGGTCGCCCCGGCCCGCCGGGGAGCGGTCACCGGGTGGAAGCAGTCCGGCGTCCAGCTCGGCGCGTTCGCCGCCGGGCTGCCGCTGGCCGCGCTCGCCGCGTGGCTGGGGTGGCGGGAGGCGGTGTGGGCGGCGGCGGCGATCGCCTCGTCCATCGCCGTCTGGGCCGCCTGGGCGCTCCCGGCGGACACCGTGCGTGCCGCCCGACCCGCGGTGACCCTGCCGCGTGCCCAGGTCGGGACGCTGGCCCTGTTCTCGTTCCTGCTGGGATGCGGCATCGCCGCCGTCAACACCTACCTGGCGCTGTTCGGCACCCAGCGGCTCGGCCTCGCGCCGGTGGTGGCGGCCTGGCTGGTCGCCGTGCTGGGGATCACCGGAATCGCGGGCCGCGTCGGCTGGTCCCGACGGGCGGGGCGAGCCGATCAGGCCGCCGCGCTCCTCGCGCCCCTGGCGGCTGGCGCGTGTGGGGCCGCGCTGCTGTTCGGCGCCGCTTCGTCGCTGCCGGCTCTTGTCTGGGTGGGTGCCGCGGCCATCGGCGCCTTCGCCGTCGCCGGCAACGCGGTCACCATGGTCGCGGTGATCAAACGGGCTGATCCGCGCACCGCCGGACGCGACTCGGCGCTCGTCTCCTCCGGCTTCTTCGCCGGTTTCGCCGCAGGCCCTCCGCTGTTCGCGCTCGTGATCGAGGTCGCCGGGTACGAGCCCGGATGGCTGCTGGTGGCCGCCGAGTTCGCGGGCGCCGCCCTGGTGGCGCTGCCGCTCCGGATCAGGAAGGCCGCACGGGCATGAACCAGGCGGAGCAGGCACTTCGCGACGTCCTCGACCGGGTGACGGCCACGGAGGAGCAGGTGGAACAGCGATGGCCGCTGTTCGCCGACCCGGTGTCCGGTCGCTGGACGACCACGGCTCGCGGCTCATGGACGGGAGGCTTCTGGGCCGGGCTGCTGTGGCTGCGAGCGACCCTGAGCGGACGCCCCGATGATCGGGCCGCCGCCTCCCGCAGCACCGCCTCGCTCGCCCCGTGGATCGAGGCCGACACCGCCACCCGCGGCATGATCTTCTGGTACGGCACCGCCCTGGCAGTGGACTGCGCCGACGCGACCGCCCTGCGCGAGCGAGCGGCGCTGGCCTGCCTGGACGCTCACGATCCCGAACTGGGGCTGGTGCCCTGGGGCGCGGCGTTCGGCGGCCCGCGTGAGCTCGCCCGCGTGGACGCCCTGCCGGGGCTGGTACGCCTGCTCCGCCTGACCGGCCCAGCGGGCATCCGGGCCGCCCGCGATCAGCTCAGCCTGCAACTGCGGCTGACGATGCCAGCCGAGCCGCCGCGGCCCGCCTGGCAGGCCACGCCGGACGGCACCTGGGTGCCGCACCCCGACCCGCCCGCGGGGTGGAGCCGCACGGTGGCCTGGCTGGCCTTGGCGGTCGCCGATTCGGGTCACGCCGCAATCCCCGAGGGCTTCCTGCGGCATCCGGTCGTCCGCGGCCGGTTCGCTCCGGGCTCGCGGGTGCTCCTCCCGGCGTCGGCGGCGCGGCCGGACGGCCCGCCGGACACCTCCGCCGCCGCGATCGAGGTGGTCGCCGCGCTGAAGCTGG
>NZ_QNFZ01000038.1 GCF_003313395.1 Nonomuraea lactucae
CAGCTTGCCGCGCTCGACGTGGCGCCGGCGCGACCGCTCGGGCCCGCCCGGCGCGGCGGCGGCCAGCCGTTCGAGCAACTCGGCGGCGAGCCGCTCGTTGAGCTCGGCGTTGCGCTTGAAGACCTCGCCACCCGGGTCGGCGGACGACTTCAGCACCGGCCAGTCGCTCATGACTCCCCTCTCACCATGTGAGCGATGTTAGTCATCATTAACGTAATCGTCTAGTATGAGAGACGTGACGACCGCCCGGACCCCTACCCGCAATCGCGGCAACAGGCGCACGGAGATCCTCGCCGCCGCCGCGACGCTGTTCGCCGCCCGCGGCTTCCACGGCGTCTCGATCGAGGACATCGGCGGAGCGGTCGGCGTCTCGGGCCCGGCGCTCTACCGCCACTTCAGCGGCAAGGAGGCGCTGCTGGCCGAGCTGCTCCTCGACGTCAGCTCCCGGCTTCGCGAGTCGGCCGTCGCGGCCGTCACCTCGCCGGGAAGTCCCGAGGACACCCTGGACGCGCTGCTGAACGTGCAGATCACGTTCGCCCTGGAGCAGCCGGCACTGATCACCGTGCACGACCGCGAGCTGGGCAACGTGCCCGAGCCCGCGCGGCGGCAGATCAGGCGACTGCAGCGGCTCTACGTCGAGGAGTGGGTGACGGTGCTGGCGGAGCTGCACCCCGCGTGCCCGCCGCCACGCCTGCGCGCCGCAACGCACGCGATGTTCGGGCTACTCAACTCCACCCCGCACAGCGCGGGCGAGCTGCGCCCCGAGGCCATGCGGCCCCTCCTGCGCGCGATGGCGCGCGCCGCCATCGCCTCGATCGCCACCATCGGTTAGCGACCACTAACTCCGAGTCCCAGCCATACGGATAATGCCTTGCTTGTCCCAACTATCTAGATATATCGTCAAAATATCTCGATAGTTGGAGGCTGGACGATGACGCATGATCCGGGAGAGGCCCCCCGGGTCCGCCGGGGCGACGTGCGGGCGGCGCTGCTGAGCCTGCTCACCGAGGAGCCCAAGAACGGCTACCAGATGATCCAGGACATCGAGTCCCGCAGCCGCGGCGTCTGGCGCCCCAGCCCCGGCTCGGTCTACCCCGCGCTGCAGCAGCTCGAGGACGAGGACCTGGTCACCGGCGACGAGTCCGGCGGCAGCCGCACCTACCGGCTCACCGAGCAGGGCCGCGAGCACGCCGCGCGGCACCTCGACGGTGAGGCTCCGTGGGAGGAGGTGGCCCGGTCGATCCCCGAGGACCGCCACGAGCTGCGGCTGCTGTGGGCCCAGCTCAACGAGGCGTTCCTGCACCTGACCCGCACGGCCAACGACCACCAGGTCGCCCAGGCCAAGCAGTTGCTCAGGCGGACGCGCAGATCCGTGTTCCACATACTCTCGGAGGACTGAATGGACATCGAGACGGCCGTGGCCGTCCGCGACCTGACCAAGACCTACGGCAAGGTCGAAGCCGTCAAGGGCGTCGGCTTCGAGGTGGCGCCCGGCGAGGTGTTCGGCTTCCTCGGCCCCAACGGCGCAGGCAAGACCACCACCATCGGCATGCTGTGCACCCTCGTCGACCCGACCGCGGGCAGCGCCACGGTCGCCGGCCACGACGTGGTCAAGGAGCGCGACGAGGTGCGCCGCAACATCGGCCTGGTCTTCCAGGACCCCACGCTCGACGGCTACCTCACCGCCGAGCAGAACCTCCGCTTCCACGCCGAGCTGTACGGGGTGCCGAAGAGCATGGTCGGCGACCGCATCCGGCGCGTGATGGAGATGGTCGCGCTCTGGGACCGCAAGGACGCCAAGGTCATGACCTTCTCCGGCGGCATGAAACGGCGGCTGGAGATCGCCCGCGGCCTGCTCCACTCGCCGCGTGTGCTGTTCCTGGACGAGCCCACCGTCGGCCTCGACCCGCAGACCCGCTCGGCCATCTGGGGCTACATCAACGAGCTGCGGCGCACCGAGGACATCACCATCTTCATGACCACCCACTACATGGACGAGGCCGAGTACTGCGACCGGATCGCGATCATCGACCACGGCGAGATCGTCGTGATCGACTCGCCGGAGGCGCTGAAGGCCAGCGTCGGCAAGGACCGCGTGCAGATCCACACCGCTGACGACGCCGCGGCGATCGAGGCGCTGCGGCTCAGGTTCGGCATCGACGCCGCCGTGCGGGAAGGGGCGGTGACGTTCGCCGTCGCCTCGGGCGAGGAGTTCGTGCCGCGGCTGTTCGCCGAGCTCGGCATGCCCATCACGTCGGTCAGCGTCTCGCGGCCCTCGCTCGACGACGTGTTCATGTCCTACACCGGCTCCACGATCCGCGACGCCGAGTCCGGCGCCGACGGCATGGCGTGGATGCGCACGATGGCGAGGCGATGACCATGGCACGGACACGCGACGACACGAACGAAGGCCAGGCGACGGCCATGCCGGCGGAGGCGATCGGCGTACGGGTGCCCGCCCGGGGCGCGCGCCACGATCTGCGGGCGATCAAGGTGGTGCTGCACCGCGAGATGCTGCGCTTCCTCAGCGACCGCACGCGCATGCTGTCGATGCTGCTCCAGCCGGTGCTCTGGCTCTTCGTCATGGGCACCGGCCTCGGCTCGCTGGTGCGGGGCTCCATCCCGGGGGTCGACTTCCGGACGTTCATGTATCCCGGCATGATCTCGATGACCGTGATCATGACGGGCATGTTCTCCGCGGGCTCCATCGTGTGGGACCGCGAGTTCGGCTTCCTGCGCGAGATGCTCGTCGCGCCGGTGTCGCGCGGGGCCATCGTGGTGGGCAAGTGCCTCGGCGGGGCGCTCGTCGCCACCGGCCAGGGGATCGTCATCCTCGCCATGGCGGGGCTGGTGGGCGTGCCGTACTCACCGTCGCTGATGCTCACGCTGCTGGCGGAGATGTTCCTGGCGGCCTTCACGATCACCGCCTTCGGGGTGACGCTGGCGGCCCGGATGAGGAACATGCAGACGTTCTTCGGGCTGATGCAGATGGCGATCATGCCGATGATGTTCATGTCAGGGGCGATGTTCCCGCTGGCCGGCCTCCCGTCGTGGCTGCACGTCCTGACGGTGGTCAACCCGATGACGTACGCCGTCGACCCGATGCGGCAGGCGGTCTTCGCCCACCTCGACGTCCCGGCCCAGGCGGAGGCGGTCCTGAACCCGGGAGTGCGGTGGTTCGGCTACGAGGTGCCGGTGCCACTGGAGGCGGGCCTGGTGGCGGCGCTGGGGCTCGCCCTGCTGGGGGTGGCGATCGCGCAGTTCAGACGGGCGGACTGAGAGGGGCACAGGTTTTCGAATACGGGCTGCGACGGAACGGTGACGGAGTGTATCTTCCTGCTCGTCGCCCCAGGCGGCATCAACCTCCGTCGACCTCCCCCCGAAAGGAAAGCCCGATGCTCGACCTCGAAGCCGAAGTCATCGCTCTGAAGAGCCGGGTCACGACGCTCGAAACCAATACGCTGAGTGGCATGCCTGGAACCACCGTCGCCGAGCGGTTCACTTCCCTGCACGACCGCGTGGACATCGTGGGGATGAACATCCTCGACACGCTCGACCGCCGCTTCAACGCCCTCCACGAGCGGATCAACGAGACGCAAGCCGAGATGAGGAGCGGCTTCGAGCAGGTCAACGCACGATTCGAAGCCGTCGACCAGCGCTTCGAGGGCATCGACCAGCGCCTCGACCGCATGGACCAGCGGTTCGAAGCCATCGACCGACGATTCGAAGCCGTCGACCAGCGCTTCGACGCCATCGACCAGCGCCTCGACCGCATGGACCAGCGGTTCGAAGCCATCGACCGACGATTCGAGGCCATCGACCAGCGGTTCGAAGCCATCGACCGACGATTCGAGGCCATCGACCAGCGCTTCGACGCCATCGACCAGCGCCTCGACCGCATGGACCAGCGGTTCGAAGCCATCGACCGACGATTCGAGGCCATCGACCAGCGCTTCGACGCCATCGACCAGCGCCTCGACCGCATGGACCAGCGGTTCGAAGCCATCGACCGACGATTCGAGGCCATGGACCAGCGGTTTGACCGGATGGAGCAGCGCCTCGACAAGGTCGAAGGTGACATCTCTGAGATCAAGGCCATGCTCGTCACCTTGGTGGCCGCGATCCCCGCCAAGGCGTAGCAAGGCATGAAAGAGGCCCGGGCGAGGTGCCGCCCGGGCCTCTTCTCGTGTGCGGTGGCGGATTACCGCCGGACGCGGACGCGGTCCGTGCGGCTGTGGTCGCCGTAGGTGTCGGCGTCACCGCGGTAGACGAACTTCCACCTGCCGGACTTCGACGCCTTGGTCTTGGCCCACACCTTGCCGTCGTCGTTCGACCACGTGGTCTTCACGTACTTCCACGTACGCGACCCGGCGGCCTTGAACCACAGCTGGACCTTGCCTTCGTACCCCTCCCAGGTTCCCTCGTCGTCCACCTGCAGCAGGCCGCGGAACTTGAGGTACTTGCCCCGCTTGACCGGCTCCGGGTAGGCGTTGAACGCGATGAGGCGGGTGCCGGCCTTCTCGGCCGGGGGCGGGGTGGGTTCGACGACGCGGACCCAGTCGGGTTCGCTCGTGGAGCCGTTGACGCCGCTGGTGCCCCGGTAGGCGGCGCGCCACAGGCCCGACTCCCGAGCGGGGGCGGAGGCCCAGAAGCGGCCGTCGCGGCCCGTCACGTCGCTGGTGACGTGCTGCCAGCGGTCGGAGCCGCGGGCCCTGAAGAGGATGTCGACCCGCTGGCCGGGCAGGCCGTGCCAGCCCTCGACCTGCAGGGCGCCGGTGAAGCGGAGCCTGTCGCCCTTGTCGACCGGCTCGGGGTGGGCCTCGAAGCCGACGATCCTGCTGTCGCGGTTGCCGCGCTTGACGTCGACCCGGTCGGTGTCGCTGACCGAGCCCCTGGCGACGGAGTTGCCGCCGAACTCGGCCCGCCACCAGCCGGTGGTCTCGGCCTTCACGCGGGCGCCGAACCAGCCGCGGCTGCCGGTCTCGACCTTGGCGACCTGCCGGTAGGTGTCGGTGCCGCGTTCGCGGAAGGTGATCGTGACGGGCTGCCCGCCGTACCCCTTGCCCTCGGCGAGGAGGCGGCCGGAGACGCGGATCCGGTCGCCGCGGTCGACCAGGTCGGGGTCGGCGTCGAAGTCGGCGATCCTGGTGTCGAGGGCCTTGCGGACCTCGAACGTGCCGCTGCTGGACTTCTCGCCGTCGCCGTGGGCTATGGCGAGGACGTTCCAGGTGCCGGCGTCCTTGGCCTCGAACGCCTTGGTGCCGGTCCACTTGGTCCACTGGCCGAACGGCGAGGACTTGAGCTCGACGGGGGTGCCGGCGCTGACGCCGGGGGCCTTGAGCTGCAGCTCGGCCTTGCCCGCGTCCTTCGTGGTGAACGAGAACGTCGCCGTGACGGGCTTGTCGAAGACGACGACCGGGGCTGGACTGACGTCCACCCCGGAGATGCTGGGTGCCTTGGCCGCCGAGACCGGCGGGGCCATGACGAGGGTGGCGGCGCCCATCGCGATCACGAGCGAGGCCACGCGGATGCGTTGTAACATTCCGGGTTCCTTTCAACAGACCCCAGTGGTTCAACGCGGCAGTGAGGGTGCCACGTATACATCCAGTAGACGCCTAAAAGCTCTTCGAGGTTCGGAAATCCGACAATCTCCTATAGATCACCGTCAATCGGACCGCTCCAGAACATGTCGGCGTGGACGGGCAGACGCGGACGGTTCCGCGGAGACATAATCGGGCTTGTGGCGCGGGACACAGTTGAGACTCACTTCATGCAGACGGTCGCGACACTGGAGGCGGGGGCGCCCCGTGATCCTGGCCGTCCGGTTCGCGAGGGCGGCTCGCTGACCGGGGAGCTCTGCCGAGCCCTGTTCCAGCGCCAGGTCGAAAGCCGCCTCCTCGACATCGCCGCGCGCTGGCTGCGCGAGCGCGACGAGGGCTTCTACACGATCGGCTCGGCGGGCCACGAGGGCAACGCCGCCGTCGCCGCCGCGCTGCGGCCCGGCGACCCCGCGTTGCTGCACTACCGCTCCGGCGCCTTCTACCTGACCAGGTCCGAGCGCGCCGGGCGGGTGCCCGAGGAGGGCATCCGCGACGTGCTGATGGGGCTGGCCGCCTCGGCGGAGGAGCCGATCGCGGGCGGGCGGCACAAGGTGTTCGGCCACCCCGATCTGGCCGTCATCCCGCAGACCTCGACGATCGCCAGCCACCTGCCGCGCGCCGTGGGCGTGGCCTTCGCGGTCGAGCGGGCCCGCGCGCTGGGCCTCTCCTCGCCCTGGCCGGCGGACGCGGTCGTCGTGTGCAGCTTCGGCGACGCCTCGGTCAACCACGCGACGGCGCTCACCGGTTTCAACACCGCCGCGTACGCCACCTACCAGGGCCAGGCGGTGCCGATCCTGTTCGTGTGCGAGGACAACGGCATCGGCATCAGCGTCCGCACGCCCAAGGGCTGGGTGGAGGCGGCGGCGCGGCGCCCCGGCATCGAATACTTCGCCGCCGACGGCTGCGACCTCGCCGACGCCTACGCCGCGGCCGTGCGGGCCGTCGAGCACGTGCGCACCCGCCGTTCCCCCGCGTTCCTGCACCTGTCGACGGTCCGGCTGATGGGGCACGCCGGGTCGGACGTCGAGTCGGCGTACCGCACGCAGCGCGAGCTCCGGGCCGACCTGGAGCGCGACCCGCTGGTGGGCACCGCCCGGCTGCTCGTGGAGGCCGGGCTGGCCACGCCGGACGAGCTGCTCAGGTCGTACGAGTCGACGCGCGAGCACGTGCTGCGCATCGCGCTGGAGGCCACGCGCCGGCCGCGGCTGGGCTCCGCCGAGGAGATCATGAGGCCGCTGGCGCCGCGGCGGCCGGAGATGATCGCCAAGATCGCCCCCGTGGCCGCCGAGGCGGCGGTCAGGGACCGGGCCTTCGCCGGATCCCTGCCCGAGTCGGAGAGGCCGATGACGCTCTGCCAGGCGATCAACCGCACTCTGGCCGACTCCCTCGCCGTGCACCCCGAGATGATGGTGTTCGGCGAGGACGTGGCCAAGAAGGGCGGCGTCTACGGGGTGACGAAGGGCCTGCAGAAGAGGTTCGGCGCGGGGCGCGTGTTCGACACGCACCTCGACGAGCAGGCCATCCTCGGGCTGGCGCTCGGCGCGGCGGTGTCCAGGATGCTGCCGGTGCCGGAGATCCAGTATCTGGCCTACCTGCACAACGCGCTCGACCAGATCCGGGGCGAGGCGGCCACGCTGTCGTTCTTCTCCCAGGGCTCGTACGTCAACCCGATGGTGGTCAGGGTCGCCGGCTACGCCTACCAGAAGGGGTTCGGCGGGCACTTCCACAACGACAACGCGATCGGCGCGCTGCGCGACATCCCCGGCCTGGTGATCGCCTCGCCGTCGCGGCCCGACGACGCCGCCGCCATGCTGCGCACGTGCCTGGCCGCCGCACGCACCCAGGGGTCGGTCTGCGTGTTCCTGGAGCCGATCGCCCTCTACCACACGAGGGACCTGTTCGAGGAGGGCGACGGGGGCTGGCTGGCCCCGTACGCGCCGCCCGCGCGCTGGAGCGAGACGCACGTGCCGATCGGCCGGGCGCGCTCCTACGGCGACGGGCGCGACCTGACGATCGTGACGTTCGGCAACGGGCTGCGGATGAGCCTGCGCGCCGCCGTACGGCTGACGCAGGAGGGGTACGGCTGCCGGGTGCTCGACCTGCGCTGGCTCGCGCCGCTGCCGGTGGACGACCTGCTGCGGGCGGCGGAGCTGACGGGCAAGGTGCTGATCGCCGACGAGACCCGGCGCACCGGCGCGGTCTCCGAGGGGATCGCGGCCGAGCTGCTCGACGCCGGCTTCTCGGGGCGGATCGCGCGCGTGACGTCGTCCGACAGCTTCATCCCGCTGGCCAGGGCGGCCGACCACGTGCTGCTGTCGGAGGACGAGATCGAGCAGGCGGCGCGCAAGCTGCTCGGCTGACCCTCACCCCGTCTCAGAGCCAGTCGCGGCGCTTGAAGACCACGTAGAGGGTCACGCACACGACCGCCATGAGCACGATCGCGAACGGGTAGCCGAACACCCAGTGGGTCTCGGGCATGTGGTCGAAGTTCATGCCGTAGATGGTGCCGACCAGCGTGGGCGCGAACAGGATGGCCGCCCAGGCGGAGATCTTCTTGACCTCCTCGCCCTGCTGGATGCTGGCCTCGGTCATCTTGGCCATCTCGGCGTTCTGCGCCTGGGTGATCAGCGTCGAGTTGATGACGAGGATGTCCTGGAGCATCTGGCGGAAGGCGGCCACCCGCTCGTTGACCGTGATCGCGTGGTCGGCCACGTCGCGCAGGTAGCTCTGCAGCTCGTCGTTGACCCCGTACTTCGCCGCCCCGGCGATGAAGCCGTCGATCATCCGCACGAGCGGCGCCGTGGCCCGCTGGAACTCGATGACCTCGCCTGACAGCTCGTAGACGCGACGCGACACCGACGGGTCGCCGCTGAACACCTGGGCCTCGATCTCCTCCAGGTCCTTCTGCAGGCCGGCCACGACCGGGGCGTAGCCGTCGACCACGGCGTCGAGGATGGCGTACAGCACGGCCTGGGGTCCCTGCCGGAGCAGCTCGGGGTCCGACTCCATGCGCTTGCGCACGACCTGCAGGTCGGGGGCCTCCGCGTGCCGTACGGTGATGACGAAGTCGGTGCCGACGAAGACGTGCAGCTCGCCGAACGCGACCTCCTCGACGTCGTCGAGGTAGCGGGCGGCGCGCAGCACCACGAACAGCATGTCGCCGTAGCGGTCGGCCTTGGGCCGCTGCGAGCCGACGATGGCGTCCTCGAGGGCCAGCTCGTGCAGCTCGAACTCCTCGGCGAGCTTGACCAGCTCCCACTCCTTCGGCCGGTAGAGGCCGATCCAGGCGAGGCTGCCCGGCGTCTCCTTGAGCCGCTGGAAGGCGTCGGCGAGCGAGCCGGGGTTGTCGACGCGGTGGCCGTCGCAGTAGATCGCGTTGTCGATGACGGTCGGGCGGTAGGGCGCCTCCTCGATGGCGCGCGGGTCCATCGAGTGCTCGGGCGCCCCCTCGCGCGCGCCTTGGCCGCGCCTGAAGCCCTTCATCCGTGCCATGCCGCTCCACCAGCCGTTTGTCCACTTTTCTACCAGATCATCGCCGCGCTGTTACCTCAGCGCCACCTTCCCCCCAAGCCCTATCCCAAGCGTGGAAGGTCTCCGGCGGGAGGCGTCCAGGTGTACGGCGGGCGAACCCGCACGACGGAATCTTGTTCTGTGAGCATGGGCGCGGCTTTACCTGGATAGGGTTCTCTCTCGATGGACGAACTCTGGGCCCACCTGGTCAAGGTTCAGCCCGACCCCTCCCCCTGGGTCGCGCTGGTTTCCGCGTTAGCGGCGCTGGCGATCGTCTCGTTCAGGACTCCCTGGCATCTGTCCCGGGGCCTGATCACGATCGCCCACGAAGGGGGCCATGCCCTGATGGCGCTGCTCACGCGCCGCAAGCTGGAGGGCATCCGGCTGCACTCCGACACCTCCGGTGTGACGCTGACCAGGGGCCGGCCCACCGGCCCAGGGATGGTGCTGACCGCGCTCGCGGGCTACCTCGCGCCGTCGCTGCTGGGGCTGGCCGCCGCCTGGCTCACCGAGCAGGGGCGCATCACGCTGCTGATCTGGAGCGTGCTGCTCTTCCTGGTGTGCATGCTGCTGCTGATCCGCAACATGTACGGCGCGCTGATCCTGCTCGCGACGGGCGGGGCGGTGTTCGCCCTGTCCATGTACGCGCCCAAGGACGTGCAGCAGGCGGTGGCGCTGGCGGCGGTCTGGTTCCTGCTGTTCGGCGGGGTGCGGCCGATCATCGAGCTGCAGCGCAAACGGCGCCTCCGGCAGGCCCGCGACTCCGACGCCGACCAGCTCGCCAGGCTGACTATCCTGCCCGGCGGCTTCTACGTGTTCTTCTTCTTGCTGGTGGCGTGCGCGTCGGTGGTGGCCGGCGCCTACCTGATGTATCCCCTGTGACCCAGGGCCGATCACCGGCCACCTGGATCTCAGGACCGGCTCACCGGCTGAGGAACCTTCGCACGTCCTCGATCTCGTCGGCGAGCGGTCCCGGCGGCAGCTCGCCGAACGCCGACACGGTCACCGCGCTTCCCTTGCGGCTCCATATGCCCCCGACCCTGCCGTCGACCAGCACCACCGGCCGCAGGATGCCGCCTCCAGGGAAGACCCTGCGAGCGTGCTCGGCGGGCAGGACGGGGTCCCGGCTCTTCCAGCCGAGCAGGTACTCGTCGAAAGCGGGCGCCAGCCGTACCAGACGGCCTGGGGAGGCGCCGGCGGCGGAGGCGTCGTCCCGCGGGGTCGCGGCGCTCAGCCGCCAGGCCGTGCGGGCCTGTCCCAAGGGCAGGCCCGACCAGGCGGCCAGGTCCTCGGGGGTGGACGGCCGGTGGGCGCGGCGGTAGCGGAGCGCCAGCTCGCCGAGCGCGCGCTCCCTGTCGGGTTCGGGGGCGACGGGCGCGCCGAACCAGTCGGCGGCGTGCACGTACGTGGGCTTGCCCGCGCGGGACGGCGCGAGCACCGCCCGGCCGTGGAAGGCGGCCAGCCCGACCAGGTGGACCACGCCCTGGCCCCGAGCCCGGCCCGCCAGCCGCTCCTCCAGCTCGGGCTTGGTGAGCGGGCCCTGACCGGCCAGCGCGCGATCGATCAGCGGCAACAGGTCGTCGCCGGTGACACCCTCCTCGGCGAGGCGGCGCAGGATGCCGGTGTCGCGCCGGGTCAGAGCGTGCACCCACGGCAGGTCGTCGACGTGGACGAAGTGCAGGGTGCCGCGCGGACCCCAGGTCCGTACGATCTCCCGCGCCTGCCACGCCGCTTCGACGTCCGCGACGGTGACCGTGGCGGAGCGGGCGCGGAAGGCGAGGCGGGCGGCGGTGACATCCTGGGCCTGGACGGCGAGCAGGTGGCGCACGATGTCACCGGCGCCCAGCCCGGACGGCCGGTGCAGCAACTGCGCCTCGACGCTCCTCATGCGCCGATCATCCCGCACCCCCGCCCCGCCCCGCGCGACGGGCGGGGCGCGCCCGGCGGGCCGTACCGGTCGGAGATTGTCGGTCGGAAGCCGTACCTTAGAGCGCGTGTCCGATCAGCCCCTGACCCTCGACACCGCGCTCTCCGACGAGGCCGTGCTGTCGACCTACCGCCGGATGTTCGCGGCCCTGGCCCGTGACAGCGGCGCGGTCGTCGACGATCCGGCACTGGTCGACATCGCCGAGACGCTGTTCGCGGCGTTCGCGGAGGCGGGCGAGGAGTGGCTGACGCACGAGCAGATGCGCTTCGCGTGCCGCGCCTACCCCGCGGACCAGTTCGACAACCGGCTGCGCGTGCTCAAGGGCCTCGGCGCGATCCGCGAGGTGTTCCCCAAGCCCCACCAGCTGCGTCATCGGGCGTCGTTCACCAGTGTCGTCGGGCTGATGTTCATCAGGCGGATGATGGACGACGGCGGCCAGTCCGAGATGCACCGGCTGCTGGCCCTCGAAGACCTCAACGTGGCGGACCCGCGCACCACGATGGAAGAGGCCAGGCTGAGCGCGGCCAACCTGGCGCGGGCGTTCCGGCTGTGGGCGCTGGAGCTGATCACCCTCACCACCGGCACCATCGAGGAGCTGCGCGAGCAGGCGCCCAAGCTGTGGGGCACCGAGGAGATCGCCCGCCGGGCGCAGGGCCTGCACGGCACGATCCTGACCCGCTGGCCCGAGCTCGACCGCGTCTGCACCGACCTGCGGGCGGCGATCTACGCCTACAGCGACGCCTCCCGCCGCGCGGCCGGTCGCCTCGCCGACTCGGCGGGCACCACCCGCAACCTGACGCTGCTGCCGACGGAGACGTGGCGGACGTTCACGCAAACGGCCGGCAAGGAGCGCCTGGCGGCGGTGCTGGACGGGTTCGTCTTCGACGCGCCCGCGCCCTGGCACGATCCGGCGGCCGTGGCCCGGGCGGTCGACGAGGCTCCCCGCCCGGCTCCCGCCCAGCCCACTCCCCCGCGCTCCGCGCTGCCCGATCCCGGCCCGCAGGGCTCGCTCGATTCGTCGCCGGCCGCCGCGATCGAGCGCCTGACGGAGGTGGCCGAGTCCCTGCTCGGCTCCTCCTCCCGGGTGGCGCTGACCGACCTGCTCGGCTCCGACTGGCCCTCGGCCCGCCGCCTGCTGGCCGACCTGACGACCGTGGATCTCCGGCCGGAGCTGCCCTACCGGCTCACGTGGTCGGACGAGCTCACGATCGACCCGGCGCGCGAGCCCGCCTGGCTCTCGCACGGCTACCTGGAGCGCACCTCATGACCCGTGACGACGCCGCCGTCGCGCATGTGCTGGCCCGATCGGGCGGTCCGCTCCGGCTGGGCGCAGGGGTAGCCGCGCCTCCGGGCATGCTCCGGCTCACCCGCCCCGACTCCACCGGCCGGGCGCTGCCCGTCTGGCCTGACGGGGTGACCCCGTCGCTGTTGGAGGAATACCAGGTGGCACCGGTTCCGGTGGAGCGTTCCGGCGAGACGCGCCGGGTCCTGGCGGCCTGTCTCAAGTGCTGCTGGACGGACCTCTCCGTGGACCCCTGGCCGGGCGGCGCCGCCCCGCTGGAGCTCGTCCTCGACACCTACCGGGCGCTGATCGGGCGGACCGACGACCTCATGCGCAACTGGGCGATCGGAGCCCTGCGACGGCTGCACGACTCGGCCTGGATCGACATGTCCGACGGCCTCGTCTCACTCGGCCCGCGCTGCGCCCTGTGGCCGCCGGAGTCGCACGCGCAGCTCAAGGAGCTGGTGCGCCGCATCCCGGAGCCCGAACGCGCCACCCTGACCGTGGTGGCCGACGCCGACATCATCGCGGCCGCCCGCTCGGGCGCGAGCACCGCGCACGAGGAAGAGGCTTCGGCGCAGACGCGGCAGTCGGGCCCGAGAGATGAGGTGGCCACGACAGAGGTGGGTAACGACCTCCCGCTCCCGGACTCCCACCACGGCTCCGCCGGCGCGCTCGGCCTCCGGGGCGGCTCTCCCGCATCCGGCTCCGGTGGGCGGGTCGAGGGCGGGGCGGCCGAGTTCGACGATCTGCTCAGTGGTTACGACGAGCGGCGGCGGGCTGAGCTGGTGGCGGCGTTCATGGCGGTGGAGCACGCCGCCGAGCCCGTGCAGGAGGCGAGGTACACCGCGCTGCGCGATCCGGCGCTGCGGCACACGCTCGGCGAGATGCTGGGCCGGCGCGGACGCACGCTGATCCAGCACCGCGAGCGCTGGATCTCCGGCTACGACGACCAGTCCGCGGCTCTGGCCACCCGGCTGGGCGACGGGAGAGTGGGCACCGCCGTTCCCACCGGGCCAGACGGTGACACGCCCCAGGCGCCCGCGGCGGCGCTGGGTGAGGCGGAGCGGGCGGTGCTCGTGCTGGTGCTCGTGCATTCCGTCGCCATTCCCCGCGCCGAGGGCGTCCTGCCGGAGGACACCTGGCTGTCGCCGCATCCCACGCCGGTCGACGAGCTGCGGCGCCATACCCAGGTGCCGATCGGCGAGCTGGAGTCGGCGCTGCGCGTGCTGCGGCACGCCGGGCTGCTGACGCAGGTGAAGGCCGGTGAGGAGGCGGGCGGCTACGTGCCGGGGCCGCAGTTCCACCGGCTCACACCGGCGGCGAGGCGCCGGTTGCAGGAGGAGCTGATCCTGGCCGCCGGACCCCACACGCCGCTGGCGGCGGCCGTACGCGCTCGAAGATCGGCCGGAAACGACAGGTGAGAGGCCCGGCATGGGCCGGTGAGCCGAACGACGGATGGAAGGGCAACGGGGGTTCGAGGTGTCGCAGATGGAGAACGTCGTCGGGGAACGCGTGCTGATCGCCGTGCAGGCGGTCAACATCTCGCGGCTCTCGACCCATCCGGTGCCGACCGTCCCCGGCACGCTGATCGTCGTCGCCGGCGCGGGTCCCAAGGACTCCAACGGCGCGGGGAAGTCGTCGTTCATCGCCTCGATCACGGCGCTGCTGGGTGACGAGCAGTGGCGGTTCGCCTCGGGCGCCAAGGCGGTGTCTGAGCTGCTGTTCAACGCCGAGCTGGCGAGCGGCGCGGGGGCGCGGCAGTGGGCCAGCGCCGACCACGGCTACATCGTGGGCGTGTTCGGCCGCCCCGACACGCCTGAGGGGCGCCTCTCCGTGGCCGCCGTATCCGTGCCCGCGGCTCTGGGAGTTTCCGCCCACGGGCCGGGTGCGGGCGGTCAGGTCCTGTCCCTGGAGGCCGGCAGGGCGGAACCCGTCGCAGGAGGTGGCCTGAGCGGCGCGCGGCCCACGAGCGTCGCCTCGAACGGCGCGGGCGCCGGGAGCTCGCTCGCCCGAAGCACGCGGCGTCGCGAACAGCGCCAGGACCTCGCACACCGCCAGGCCGGCACGGAAGCGGACGGGCTGGAGGAAGCGGCCGACATCGGGGTGGGGGTCGCCGGAGTGGGCGGGGCCGAGGTCGGCGAGTCTGGGGGCGGCGTGGGCGAGTCCGGGGTGGGCGAGTCCGGGGTGGGCGATGCCGGTGAAGGTGAGGGTGGGGAGCTGTTCGAGGTGCCCGACACCTCCGGCGGGGCGGTCACCGTGTGGCTCAGGGTCAACCAGGAGGCGCCGCACCTGGAGATCCGCTGGCGGGACGGCGTACACCTGGCCTCCGCCGCGTCCGAGGCCGAGCGGGTGGCGCGGGCCGACGAGACCTGGGCGTCCCTGCCCAGATCCGCCGGGCGGCGCGACGTGGTGGCGCGCGACCTGACGAAGGTGCTGTACGGCGACCGGGTGCGGTGCGTGTCCTTCCTGTCCACCTCGGTCCGCAGCAAGGTGGCCACCAACCTGCTCTCCCAGCCTCTGAACGAGATCTCGCCGGAGCGCGTGTTCGAGGCCATCGCGGCGCTGACCGGGCTGGACTCCGAGCTGGAGCAGGAGCGCGAGGCGCGGCGCGACGAGCACGCCAAGCGGGTGCGGGCCGCGCAGGCGGCCGAGCGACTGGCCGAGTTCGAGGCCGAGTCGAAGGCGCTGCTGGCCACGTTCGACCGCCGCGACCTGGCGAGGGTACGGCTGGCCGACGCCCTGCGCTGCTGGCGCGGGCGGCAGGCGCGCAAGCTGGCCGACGCCGCGGCGAAGGACGAGGTGCTGGCCGCCGAGCTCGAACGGCACCGCGCGGTGGGCGAGGCGGCCGGTGAGGCGATCGCGGTCACCAAGGCGGAGATCGCCACGCTGAAGGAGGACACGCTGGACCGGCGGGTCGCCGAGGCGCGCAAGGAGCTCGCGGCGCTGCAGGCGCGAGCCGCCAGGCTGGAGGCCGACCGGGCGGTGGCGGAGAACTCCGCGGACGAGCTGCGCGGGCGGATTCCCGCGCTGGAGGAGGCGCGGAGGTTCGCCGACGGCCGTGACGTCCCGGCTGCGGAGCGGGAGCTGAGGGAGGCGCGACACCGCCTGAACGAGGCGTTGAAGGCCCTCGGCGTGGCCGACCGGGAGGTGGCCTCCGCCCAGGCCGCCCTGGACGACGCCGAGGGCGGCCCGGCCGCGGCCCAGCTCGACGCGCTGGCCGCCGCCGGAGTGCACGCGACG
>NZ_QNFZ01000049.1 GCF_003313395.1 Nonomuraea lactucae
GTTCGGGGGCCGGGGTCGCCGCCGCGCGTTCGGCGGCGAAGGCGGCGGCCCAGGCGGGGCCCCGCGCTCCCGCGCCTCGCCAGGGCGGATCTTCCGCCTGGCCTGATGCCGTGCCCAGCCGCGGCAAGGTCAAGGTCGTGGAGTCCGAGGACGTCGACCCGCTGAACGACGCCGACGCCGACGTGGACGAGCTCTCCGGCATGGCGCTGCTGCAACGGGAGCTGGGTGCTCAGGTGATCGGGGAGATCGACCACACCTGACCACGGGCTGAGCATGGGGAGAGTGCGGCCGGGGAGCGGCGGAGCGGGGTTCTGTGAGGGGAGCCCGCTGAAGAGGCGAGGCCGATTTCCGGGTGGGAGCCCGCGACTTTCCGCAAGAGTGTGAGCTCGCGACGTGGGCGAGGTCGGCCGGCGTCCGGGCAGGGCTGCCTGTCAGGAAGGGAGACCGGGATCAGGCGGCGGCCGTCGAGAGGGCGAGGCCGGCGTTCGGGAGGGGGCCCGTCGAAGGTGGCCGGGGGGATCGGACGGGGTCAGCCGGCGAAGAGGCGGGCTTGGGCGGCGGCGGCGCGATGGTCCGTGGAGGGCAGCGAGGCCGCGATGCGTTCCAGGATCTGGAAGTCGCCGCGCCCGTTGGAGGTCTGGGCGTAGGCCCACAGGTCGTCCGGTGAGCCGCGCAGCAGGAGGCAGGCGCGCACCTGGACCTCCAGCTCGTCGCGTTCGCGGCGGATCTCCGGTGACTCGGAGCGGGGTAGCAGCGGGCCGGTGTAGATGCGGGCCAGCAGAGCCGGGTCGTTGACCGTGAGTAAGTGCCTGACCTGCAGGAAGTCGGACTCGACGGGTGACGTGAGCCGGTAGGGCTTGGCGCCGATGGTGCCGCGGAGCTGGGTGCGGAGCCGGTGGATCTCGGCCCTGATGGTGACCGGGTTGCCGTCGTCGCCGTACAGGTGGAAGGAGAGCTGCTCGGCGCTGAGGCCGCGCGGGTGGAGTGCCAGGAGGGCGAGGATCTCGGCGTGCCGGAGGGAAAGGGGCAGGCGGCGCTCCCCGACGGCGGCCGTCGGCGGGCCGTCGCCAAGGAGAGTGAGCCTGAGTATGGGCGGCGCCGCCGCCGAGGGCGTGGAGCGCAGCAGATAGCCCTCGGCGAACGGCTCCGCCACCGCCACCCGGCCGTCCCGCAGGAGCATGCGCTCGCCGGAGACCGGCAGGTGGACGCGCTCGCCCAGCAGGCCGCCCGGGTCGCCGGCGATGACGCGGCCGGTGGAGGAGAGCAGGATGCCCGGGCGCGAGCGCAGCGCCTCGTAGCGGCGGCGCAGGCGCTCGTCGTGTTCGTGCATGCGCAGGGCCAGATGCGCCTCGGCGAGCCGGGCCGTCGCGCTGACCACGGCGACGGTGGCGGGGTGCAGGCTGGGCGCGGTGCCGCTGATGTCGAGGCAGCCGAGGACGTCGCCGGAGTCGGGATCGACGATGGGCGCGGAACTGCACGACCAGACGTGCAGGCGGCGTACGAGGTGTTCCTCGGAGTAGACGTGCACGGGCCGGCGCGTCGCCAGGGCGGTGCCGATGCCGTTGGTCCCGATGCGGTCCTCGGTCCACGCGTGGCCGTCGGTGAGCCCGACCTGGTCGGCGCGGCGCATGACGCCGTGGTGGCCCTCGCGCCACAGGACGCGCCCTTCGCCGTCGGTCACCACCACGATGTGCGCCGACTCGTCGGCCATCCGCCCGAGCGCCTCGGTGAGCAGCGGGAGCAGGGGCCGCAGCGGGTGGCAGTCGCGCGCGTCGTTCAGGCGCGCGAGGTCTAACGCCAGTGGCGCCGCAACGGCTTCGGGGTCGATGCCCGCGTCCATGGAACGCCGCCACGAGGCGGCGATCAGCTGTCGCGGCCCCTCGGGCCACACCCCGTCTGCCATCACCGTCTCGTGGGCGCCGCGAAGGAGTCGGGAGTACGCGGGAAGATGGGCGTAACTCATCGGCCACTCCAAGTAGTCGAACCCGTATGGCGAGCATCCGCGTTGGAGAGGGTCAGCGCAAGCCGTTCCGGCGGTCGCGAAACGTGATTGAACGATAGCAACCTGTGTGCAACGTGGGCGTGATTATGGTTCCATCCAAGCGTCGGCATGGTGCGGCCGCTCCGGTCGGCGTGGTGGCCGGGTCTCGGACACTGGAGGGGGGCCGGGATCCGGCCAGACAATCTGGCCGGCCAGTCACCGGCGATCCGTCGCGACGACCCCCGAGGGCGAAACACCTGCATGCTGCCAGTACATGACGAGGCCCAAACGCCGTAGGCTCGTGGAAGTCAAGAACGCGGAGCCACGAGGAGCGCACGACGGTGAACCCAGGGGATGTCAACCTGCAGCAGCTGCTGGAGCAGGCCCAGCTCATGCAGCAGCAGCTTGTGAGCGCCCAGCAGGAGCTCAACGACGCGCAGATCGAGGGCTCGGCCGGCGGCGGCCTGGTCACGGCCGTCGTCAACGGCTCGGGCGAGCTGCTCGAGCTCAAGATCGATCCGAGCGTGGTCGACGCCGGCGATCCGCAGGACACGGCAGACACGATCGCCGACCTGGTGATCGCGGCCGTACGTGACGCCGTGCGGGCGGCGGCCGACCTGCAGCAGGAGAAGCTCGGCCCGCTGGCACAGGGGCTGGGTGGCGGCGGTCTCGGCCAGCTGCCAGGGTTCTAGGCCATGTACGAAGGGGTCGTCCAGAACCTGATCGACGAGCTGGGCCTGCTGCCCGGCGTCGGTCCCAAGAGCGCTCAGCGGATCGCGTTCCACCTGCTGGCGGCCGACCCGGCCGACGTCAAACGGCTGGCGCACGCGCTGCTCGAGGTCAAGGAGAAGGTGCGGTTCTGCCGGGTCTGCGGCAACGTGGCCTCCGAGGAGGAGTGCCGCATCTGCCGCGACGCGCGCCGCGACACCCACGTGATCTGCGTGGTGGAGGAGCCCAAGGACGTGGTCGCGATCGAGAAGACGCGCGAGTTCCGGGGCACCTACCACGTGCTCGGGGGCGCGATCAGCCCGATCGACGGCATCGGGCCCGACGACCTGCGCATCCGGGAGCTCATGACGCGACTGGCCGACGGCCGCGTCACCGAGCTCATCCTCGCCACCGACCCCAACCTCGAGGGCGAGGCGACGGCGACCTACCTCGCCCGTCTGGTCAAGCCGATGGGCGTGAAAGTGACACGATTGGCCAGCGGTCTGCCTGTGGGCGGTGACCTCGAATACGCCGACGAGGTGACCTTGGGCCGCGCGTTCGAAGGACGGAGGCTGCTGGATGTCTGACCAGTGGACCGCGCTGGCAGAAGAGATCGCCGGACACGCGCAGAACTATGTAGACGGTCTGACCAGGGTGGCGGGCGGCGAGGGCGGCGATGCCATCTGGTCGCTGCTGCTGGTCGAGGTCGCCCAGGTGAGTCTCGCGGGCGCCAAGCTGGGCGCCAACGAGGACGTGATCCTCTCGGGCAACTACGAGCCTCCGCTGAGCGAGGACCCCGACATCGACGGCGTGCGCACCGCGCTGGCCGAGCGGCTGGAGGCGGTCGACGACTACGCCGAGGTGTTCGACCCGTACAAGGACACGGGCGTCACGCCCTACCGGCTGTCCGATGACCTGACCGCGGTGGCCGCCGACCTCATCCACGGGCTGCGCCACTTCCAGGCGGGCCGGCCGCACGAGGCGCTGTGGTGGTGGCAATACTCCTACTTCAACACCTGGGGCAACCACGCGGGCGCCGCGATGCGCGCGCTGCAGGCCCTGGTCGCGCACTCGCGCCTCGACGTCGCGGAGGAGACCACCACGGTGTGATCGCGTCCATATAGTGGTATGAGCCAGCGGTGGCATGAGAGACCCCAAGTAGACTGAGGCAGCTCACAGTCCTAACCGGGAGACTCTCGTGGCGCTCGTTGTGCAAAAGTACGGTGGTTCGTCCGTCGCCGACGCGTCCTGCATCAAGCGGGTCGCGCAGCGCATCGTCACGACGAAAAAAGCCGGCAACGACGTCGTCGTGATCGTCTCCGCGATGGGCGACACGACGGACGAGCTGCTCGATCTGGCGGAGCAGGTCTCGCCGCTGCCCCCCGGCCGTGAGCTCGACATGCTGCTGACCTCCGGCGAGCGCATCTCGATGGCCCTGCTGGCGATGGCGATCGCCAACCTGGGGCACGAGGCGCGCTCCTTCACCGGGTCGCAGGCAGGTGTGATCACCGATTCCACGCACGGCAAGGCGCGCATCATCGACGTGACGCCGAGCCGCATCCGCGAGGCGCTCGACCTCGGGCACATCGCGATCGTGGCCGGGTTCCAGGGCGTCTCGCAGGACACCAAGGACATCACCACCCTGGGCCGGGGCGGCTCCGACACGACGGCCGTGGCCCTCGCGGCGGCTCTGCGGGCCGACGTCTGCGAGATCTACACCGACGTCGACGGTGTCTTCACCGCCGACCCGCGCATCGTGCCCACGGCCCGCAAGATCCCCAGGATCTCGTACGACGAGATGATGGAGATGGCGGCCTGCGGCGCGAAGATCCTCCACCTGCGTTGTGTCGAGTACGCTCGCCGCTTCGACCTGCCGATTCACGTACGCAGCTCGTTCAGCACCAAGGAAGGCACCTGGGTCGTCTCCGACCCTTACACCGAAGGAACCGAGATGGAGCAGCCCATCATCTCCGGCGTGGCGCACGACCGGAGCGAGGCCAAGATCACCGTTGTCGGGGTGCCCGACAAGGTCGGAGAGGCTGCCGCCATCTTCAAAACCCTGGCCGACGCTGAGATCAACATCGACATGATCGTGCAGAACGTCTCGGCCGCGGCCACCGGCCGCACCGACATCTCCTTCACGCTGCCCACGGCCGACAGCTCGACCGCGCTGGCCGCGTTGAAGAAGGTCCAGGGTGCGATCGGCTACGAGTCGCTGCTCTTCGACGACCAGATCGGCAAGGTGTCGCTGGTCGGCGCGGGCATGCGCTCGCACCCGGGCGTCACCGCGACGTTCTTCGCCGCCCTCGCCGACGCGGGGGTCAACATCGAGATGATCTCCACTTCGGAGATCCGCATCTCTGTGATCGTCGAGCAGGACGAGGTCGACGCGGCCGTGGCGGCCGCCCACCGGGCCTTCGACCTCGACGCCGACCAGGTCGAAGCCGTGGTGTACGGAGGTTCAGGAAGATGAGCAGGCCCAACCTTGCCCTGATCGGCGCCACCGGCGCGGTGGGCACCGTCATGCGCGACATCGTGTCCAGCCGTGACGACATCTGGGGCGAGATCCGCCTCGTCGCCTCCCCGCGCTCCGCGGGCAAGGTGCTGAAGGTGCGCGGCGCGGACGTCGTCGTCCAGGCCCTGGCTCCCGAGGTGTTCGACGGCATCGACATCGCCATCTTCGACGTGCCCGACGAGGTGTCGGCCGTCTGGGTGCCCATCGCGGCCGAGCGCGGCGCCGTGGCGATCGACAAGTCCGGCACGTTCCGCATGGAGCCCGACGTGCCGCTGGTCGTGCCGGAGGTCAACCCGCTCGACGCGCGGCGCCGCCCGCGCGGCATCGTATCCACCCCCAACTGCACCACGCTGTCGATGATGGCGGCCATGGGCGCGCTGCACGCCGAATACGTGCTCAAGGAGCTCGTCGTCGCCTCCTACCAGGCGGTGTCGGGCGCCGGAGTGGCGGGTTCGGCCCGGCTCTACGACGAGGTCGAGGCGCTCGCCGGTGACCGCTCGATCGGCCAGGTGGCCGGCGACGTGCGCAAGGCGCTGGCCAACAAGCTGCCCGACGACTCGCCGTTCCCGGCGCCGATCGCGTTCAACGTGGTGCCGTGGGCGGGCTCCTACAAGGAGGGCGGCTGGGCCTCCGAGGAGCTGAAGCTCCGCAACGAGTCGCGCAAGATCCTCGGCATCCCCGACCTCAAGGTCTCCGCGACCTGCGTACGCGTGCCGGTGGTCACCACCCACTCGCTGGCCGTCCACGCCCGCTTCGAGCGGGAGATCACGGTCGCCGACGCGCACCGCGTGCTCCAGGCGGCGCCGACGGTGGTGCTCATGGACGACCCCGCCAACGGTGTCTTCCCGACGCCGTCCGACGTGGTGGGCACCGATCCGACCTACGTGGGCAGGGTCCGGCAGGCGGTCGACTTCCCCAACACGCTCGACCTCTTCGTGTGCGGCGACAACCTGCGCAAGGGCGCGGCGCTCAACGCGGCGGAGATCGCCGAGCTGGTCGCAGCCGAGCTGTCCGAGCGCTGATGAGCGCTGAGCGCTGAGAGTGGCGCCAGGCGGTAACCGGCGGTATGGGCCCGCGTGCGCCCTGTGGGCTCACGTGCGCTCGTCGGCTCACGTGCGCCGGTGCGCCGCCCCTGGTGTGCCTCCAGGCTCCCTCGCGCACCGGCAGGCAGCGCGGCAGCCTCGCGGCAGCCACGCAGGCCCCCGCGTGGCTCCGCCCAGGAGCGGCCGTACAGGGGCGTGCCTGTACGGCGCCGCGAGCCGTGAGGCCGGTGGCCCGGCGGCGGTGGCTTGGCGTGGTGCGGCCGTGTGGCTTGGCCGTGTCCCGGGTTCTGGGCGGCCGTTACCAGCTGGGCCATTACTTGAAAAGGATGTCCCAGTGGTCCGACTCGTCGGCGAAGAGCGTGCCGGAGGGCGAGCGGTAGAGTGCGGCGCCGTCCCCGCGGACGCCGGTCCGCTCGCTGTTGTGGTGGATGTAGCGGTCGATGCAGGCGTTGTGCGAGATGTCGAGCTTGTAGCCCTTGCCGTGGCTGAAGCGGCCTGGAGAGTGGCCGACCTCGGTGCCGCCCGTGACCATGATCGGGCAGGTGCTCGCCTGCTTGAGCGCGATGATCCGGGCGATGGTGCCCGTTCTGACCAGGTCCAGTGAGGTGCACGTGTGGACGTGCCTGTTGGTGCAGTGGCCTGTCGACTTGTAGCGCAGGCCCGCTCCCAGGAGGTAGCCCGCGGCTGCGTCGTGTGACATGCGCACCATCGCGTGCCTGGGCTTCACGCGCCCCAGGTCGAGGTTCAGGAGCGGCTTGGCGGCGGCTGATGTCTCGGCGCGGGCCCGCTTGGCGTCCCGGCCGTGCCTGCCGGCGGCCTCCCGGTTCTTCCAGGTGGTGGTCTCGCGGTCCTTCCCCGTGGCGGCGCGGTGCTCGCCTGAGTTGTCGTGGCGGATGTGTGGCGTCAGCCGGAGCTCCCCGTCGGGTGTCATGGGAGCGGCCGAGGCGGCCGAGGCGGCCGACGCCAGCGCGATTATGGAGATCTCAATGCCGAGGAGCGCGGCCACGAGGGGCCGAGCGGTTCCACGTATCCACATGTCGATGCCTTTTCGCGGAAATTAGCCCTTCCGCCTGAAACATCAATCCCATGCTTCACACCCGTTGATCCGCGTCGCAGGAGCATTTTTGCCTTGTGGCGGCGATCACCGTGCGGCTCCATGACCTAACGAGGCTCGAAGCCGTAAAGTGACGAGCGTGTCCGAAGCCCGAAACCGAGGATCGGAGAGCACCAGAGAGGTCATCGTCGAGACGGCGTTGCGACTGTTCCGGGAGCGTGGCTTCGATGCGACGACCATGCGGGCCATCGCCGCCGAGGCCGGGGTGTCGGTGGGTAACGCCTACTACTACTTCGACGGCAAGGAGGCGTTGATCCAGGCGTACTACGATCGTGCCCAGGCCGAGCACGAGGCCGCCTGCCGCGAGCTGCTGGCCCAGGAGACGTCGTTCGCCGCCAGGTTGACCGGCGTGCTGCGCGAGTGGGTGCGTGTCTCCGAGCCGTACCACGAGTTCGCGGTGAAGTTCTTCAAGCACGCGGCCGAGCCGACGAACCCGCTGAGCCCGTTCAGCGCGCAGAGCTCGCCGGCGCGCGAGGCGTCGATCGCGATCTACCGGCAGGTGGTGGAGGGGTCGCGCGACCGGATGAACGCCGAGCTGCGCGAGGAGCTGCCCGAGCTGCTCTGGCTGCTCTCGATGGGGATCGTGCTGTTCTGGGTGCATGACACCTCGCCCGGGTGCGAGCGCACCCACCGGCTGATCGACGTGACGGTGCCGCTCGTGGACAGGCTGGTGGGGCTGTCGCATCTGCCGGGGCTGCGGGGGATCACCAAGGACTTCATCGCGGCGGTGCACGAGTTGCGCGCATAAGTGCCCTCAGAGTCGCGGTGCGGTTCGAGACTGCATACCGCCCGGTTGGTATGGTCGCCGTACCGACGCCGACCCGGAGGCCGCGATGACTCAGAACTGGGGCATGACGATCCCCTTCCAGGACCGCTCGCTCGCGGACTCGCGCGAGCTGATCGAGGAGCTGCCCGCACTCGGATACACCGATGCGTGGTCGGCCGAGGTCAGCGGGGTCGACGGGTTCGTGCCGCTGGCGCTGGCCGCGCAGTGGGCGCCGGGCGTCAGGCTGGGCAGCGCGATCGTGCCGGTCTCCACGCGCGGGCCGGGATTGCTGGCCATGTCGGCCGCGACGGTGGCCGACCTGGCGCCGGGGCGGTTCGTGCTGGGGATCGGCTCGTCGTCTCCGGCGATCGTCGAGCGGTGGAACGCGGGCACGTTCGCCAAACCGTACGCGCGGACGCGTGACACCCTGCGCTTCCTCAGGAAGGCGCTGGCGGGGGAGAAGGTGTCGGAGAGGTACGAGACGTTCGAGATCAGCGGGTTCAGGCTGGAGCGGCCGCCTCAGGTGGCGCCCAAGATCGTGCTCGCGGCGCTGCGCCCGCGCATGCTGCGCCTGGCGGCGGAGGAGGCCGACGGCGCGATCACGAACTGGCTCTCCCCGGACGACGTCCGCCAGGTGCGGGCCGAGGTGGGGGAGGGTACCGAGCTGATCGCCCGGCTGTTCGTGTGCGTGAGCGAGGACGCCGACCGGGTGCGGGCGCTGGCGCGCCGGATGCTGGCGACGTACCTGACGGTGCCGGTCTATGCCGCCTTCCACGAGTGGCTGGGACGGGGCGAGGTGCTGCGTCCGATGCACGAGGCGTGGGCGGCCGGTGATCGGCAGGCCGCGCTCAAGGCGATCCCGGACGAGGTGGTCGACGCGCTGGTGGTGCACGGTGACGCGGCCACCTGCCGGGCCAGGATCCGCCAGTACGTGGACAACGGCCTCGACACGCCCGTGCTCGCTCCCATTCCCGGTGACGAGGTGCCGATCACCCAGGCTGTTCGCGATCTCGCCCCCAGGGCCTAGCATGCTCGTGTCGCCCGGCCGCTGAAGGCGCGGGCCCGCACGGCGTGCCCCCGGCGGTGTGGCGAGCCGCAGCACCTGGGGTGACGCGCAGGGCGGCGTGGCGGGGCGGCATGGTGGATGACGTGGTGAGGGGGAGCGCCGGTGGATGACGTGCTCAGGCTGGACGCGGTCGGCCAGGCGCGGGCCGTGCGCGACGGGCAGGTGTCGCCGCGCGAGCTGGTCGAGGCAGCCATCGCCCGCGTCGAGGCACGCGACGGCGAGCTCAACGCGGTCGTCCATCCGAGGTTCGAGCGGGCACTGGCCGAGGCCGAGCACCTGCCGCCCGGGACGCCCTTCCGCGGGGTGCCGATCCTGCTCAAGGATCTCGGGTGGCGGCAGGCAGGTGAGCCGTACAGCGCGGGCTCCCGCGTCCTCGACGGGCTGGAGGTCAAGCGCGACGGGTACGGCACGGCCAGGCTGCGCGCCGCCGGGTTCGTCGTGCTGGGCCGTACGAACACGCCCGAGTTCGGCAGCACGATCACCACCGAGCCCGCGGCGTTCGGTCCCACGCGCAACCCCCACGCGCTCGGGCACTCCGCTGGAGGGTCGAGCGGCGGGTCGGCGGCGGCGGTCGCGGCCGGGATGGTGGCCATCGCCACGGCCAGCGACGGCGGCGGCTCGATCCGCATCCCGGCCTCACTCTGCGGCCTGGTGGGGCTCAAGCCGACCCGGGGACGCGTCAGCTTCGGGCCCGACGGGGGTGAGGGCTGGAGCGGCTTCTCCTGCCCGGGGTTCGTGACCAGGACGGTGCGCGACACCGCGGCGGGGCTCGACCTCGTCGCCGGCTTCATGCCCGGCGACCCGTACGACGCGCCCGCGCTGCCCCGGCCGCTGGCCGAGGAGGTCGGGGCCGATCCGGGACGGCTGCGCGTCGGGTTCGTCACCAGGCACCCGAGGGGCGACGTGCCGGAGGACCCCGAGCTCACCGAGGCCGTGACGAGGGCCGCAGGGCTGCTGGAGGTGCTCGGCCACGACGTGCGCCCCGGCTGGCCGGAGGCGCTCGGGCAGGCGGAGTTCCCTCGCCGCTTCGGCTCGATCGTGGCGAACAACATGGCCGCGGAGATCGACAGCATCGGCTTCTGGCGCGGCAGGCCGGTCGAGCTGGACGAGCTCGAACCGCGCAACGCCGAGCTGGTGCGGACCGGGCGCGGGCACGGCGCGGTCGAGCACATCCTCGCCGTCCAGTGGATCGACTCCTTCCGCAGGCGGATGGCCTCGTGGTGGGAGTCGGGCAATGACCTGCTGCTGGCGCCGTCGCTGGGCGTCGCCCCGTTCGAGCTGGGCTGGATCCCGCCGCACGATCTCAGCGTGGCGGGCGGCAGGACGGCGCACGCGGTGGCCTACACCTCGCCCTTCAACGCCACCGGCCAGCCCGCGATCTCGTTGCCGCTGCACGTGTCGCGGGCCGGGCTGCCGGTGGGCGTCCAGCTGATCGCCGCGGCGGGGCGGGAGGACCTGCTGGTGCGGGTCGCCGCGCAGATCGAGACCGCGCGGCCGTTCGCGCACGCGGCGCTGGGTTGACCGCCGGGAACCAATCCCTTGGCACAACGCGTTATGTCGTGACAGGCGAGGGTATGGGGGTGGCATGATGGCGAAGGCGACACGGGCGGCAGCGGCGTGGCGGACGTACCGGGACGTGACCAAGCCCGGCACGCCGGGCCTGATGGCACGGGTGCGCGCGATCCCGCGGATGATCGGCGCGGTCATGCGCGGTGACTACGCGGAGATGGGCAGGGGCAGGCTGGCCGTGATGGCGCTCGGCGTGGTCTACCTGGTCTCGCCGATCGACCTGCTGCCCGACTTCCTCGTGCTCATCGGCGTCGCCGACGACTTCGGCGTCTTCCTGTGGCTCATGGGGTCGCTGCTCGGCGAGAGCGGGCGCTACCTCTCCCACGAGCGCAAGATCGTGCAGGGGAGCGTGGAGGGCCGGACCGCCGGGCTGGATCCCTCCAGATCCCTGAACGGCTAGATCTCCTCCATCCGCAGCCAGGCCCGTGACGGCAGCGGGTGGCCGAACAGGCGGGCGGCGTTGCCGTACGCGACCCTCGCGATGTCGGCGGGGGGCAGCGCGCCGAGGTTGCGGGAGACCGCCTTCTGCGTGTCGGGCCACGTCGAGTCTGAGTGCGGGTAGCCGCTCTCCTGCAGCACGTGGTCGAGGCCGACCGCGAGCCGCACCCCCGACAGGGCGTGATCGTCGAGCGTGCCGAAGAAGAAGTTGCGGCGCAGCACCTCGCTGGGCTTGAGCCCGCCGTCCCACGACGCCTCACCGGCCACCGGGTGGTCGAGCGCGTAGTCGGCCCGCTCGGCCAGCATCGGCAGCCAGCCCACGCCGCCCTCGACGATGAGGACGCGCAGGTTGGGGAAGCGCAGCGGCAGGCCCGACCAGAGCCAGTCGGCGCAGGCGAACATGGCGCTCGTCGGCATCAGCGTGGTGATCGCCTCGATGGGCGTGTCGGGAGACGGCACCGGCGACCAGCTCGACGCGCCGGTGTGCAGGGCCACGACCGTGCCCGTCTCCTCGCAGGCGGCGAAGAACGGGTCCCAGTGACCGCTGTGGATCGACGGCAGCCGCAGCCGCGTCGGGAACTCCGGGAACACCACGGCCTTGAACCCGCGGGCGGCGTTGGCCCGGATCTCCTTGGCGGCGATGTCGGGGTCGGGCAGCCAGGGGAGCTGCAGGCCGATGATGCGCTCGGGGTAGGTGCCGGCCCAGACCTCGATGTGCCAGTCGTTCCACGCCTTGACCAGGGCCAGCCCGAGCTCCTGGTCGCGGGTCCTGGCGAACGGCATGCCGGCCTGGCCGGCGAGCATGCCGGGGAAGCAGAGCGCGGCCCAGATGCCGGCCACGTCCATGTCCTCGACGCGGGCCTCGATGTCATGGCAGCCGGGGCGCATGTGCTCGAAGCGGACGGGCTCCAGCGTGCGCTGCTCGCGCGGCAGCCCCGCGCCCACGTCCATGGCGGCGCACGGGTAGGTGGCCCCGCCGTAGCGCCAGACCTGGTGACCGGCCTCCGTCTCCACGACCTTGGGCGCGACCTCGGCATGTTTCTCCGCGAGGCGCCCCTCGAAGAGGTCTGGCGGCTCGATCAGGTGATCGTCAGCGGAGATGATCACGTAGTCGCGCCGCCTCGGATCAGGATCGGGGAGCAGCGGCGTAGTCACGCAGGTAACCGTACGACGGCGGGATAACGTCGAACAAGCTGCGACGTCTCCGTTGGATATCCGCTCCTGGACATCTGAGTGCGATTCGGACCCGGGACCGCCGGGAGGGGGGATCGCGGGCGACCCCGGGCCATCGGGGCCCGCCGGGTGAGGATGCTGCTCATGCGGACCCCGGCGCCCCTCTACCCGCGAGTGATCGATTCATTCACCCGGCGGGCGCGGCGGCCTCCGGGGCCTCTCGCTCGCGGGCCTCGGACCGGCGATCCGCCACCTCGCGCCGGATCAGCAGGATCCAGCCGCCGACGGCCACCCCGATGAACAGCCACCACTGCACGCCGTACGCCAGGTTGAGCCCGCCTCCCGAGCCGACCTCGGGCGGGGGCACTGGCTCGGGCGCCGGACCGGCCGGTGGCCGCTGCACGGTCAGGTCGACGTAGCCGCCCACCAGCTCGTACGGCAGCGCCCTGCCGATGCCGTCGGTGTTGATCAGCAGAACCTGCCCGGCGGGGAGCCCACGCAGGTCCCTGATGCCGCTCGACTCCTCGGTCTCGCTGAGCCGTAGCCGGCCGGTGACACTTACCTGCCCTGCCGGTGGTGGCGGAACCTCGGGCGGCGTGTCGGCGGTAGCTCCGGCCTTCACCCATCCGCGGTTGACGATCACGGCTCGCCCGTCGGCCAGCATGAGGGGCGTCAGCACGTAGTAGCCGGGCCGGCCCTGCTGCGGGCGCCTGCGCACCAGCAGCCCGTGGGCGGCGTCGTAGCTGCCGGAGACCGTCACCGCTCGGTAGCGGTCGGCCTCCTTGATCCGCTGCCCGGCGAGGCTCTCCAGCGGGACCGGCGGCGCGGCCAGGTTGGCGGTCACCCGGTCGCTGTTGGCCGACCTCTCCTCGAACCGCCCGAACTGCCAGCGTCCCAGGAGGACGAAGGCGGGGATCACGAGCAGGACCACGAGGTGGAGCGCGATCCAGCGGGGCGTGAGGAGGAACCGGTACACCCTTCCAGGGTAGGCACCGGCCCTCGTGCTCCCCCACACGACCTGGGGTCGAAGGCCGCCGCCGATCCGTGCCGAGGCGTGATCCAATCGCAATCTGGTCGAAACCCTTACCGAGCGCCGGTTCATCGCGTACGGTCGTGATTCGTGCCGTGAGCCCCGCCAAGGGCACGCGGAGAACCCCCGCACAAGCCCCTCGAGAGGCCCTCGAAGAGCTCCATGACCGCGCCTGCCGCACCCCCCGACGAGTCCCTGTTCGAGCTGCCCAGGCTCACCGCGCTGTTGCGCCACGCCGTGCCGCGGATCTTCGAGGGCATGATCCTTCCCGTCGCGGTCTTCTACGCGGGCATGCTCGCCGCGGGACCGACAGGGGGTGTCGTGGTGGCCGTGGCCTGGGTGTACGGGGGAGTGGTGCTCCGGTTGGCCAGGGGCAGGAGCGTCCCGGGAGGCGTGCTGCTGGCGGCCGGGATGGTGACCGTGCGGGCGGCGCTGGCGTTGCTGTCCGGGAGTCCGCTGCTGTTCTTCCTGCAGCCGACGCTCGGCGTGTTCTGCGCCAGCGCGGCGTTCCTGGCCACGGCCCGGGTGCGCAGGCCGCTCGCGCGGCGGGTGGCGGAGGATCTCGTGCCGCTGCCCGGCCACGTGCTGGAGGAGCCGGTGATGCGGCGGTTCTTCTCGCGGCAGTCGCTCGTCTGGGGGTGCGCCCAGCTCAGCAACGCCACGCTGAGCCTGTGGCTGCTGCTCAGCCAGACGATCCAGACGTACCTCGTCGTGCGCACGTCGGCGGTCGCCGTGCTGCTGTCGGGGGCCGCACTGCTGACGCTGGTGGACTTCAGGCGCTGCCTACGCGCTCTTCAGCGCCGAGCCTGAGCCGGGCAGCGGGGTGACCTCGCGGGGACCTGCCACCTCGTGGCCCTCGGCGCACCGGAAGTGCTGCTCGATGGGCGCTCCGCAGTCGCGGTGGGTCAGCAGCACGGGCGCGCCGCTGTCGCCGGAGAGGTAAGTGTCGCCCCAGTGCATGAGCGCCACCAGCAGGGGATAGAGATCGCGCCCCTTCTCGGTCAGCCGGTATTCGTCGCGCTGTCGCTGGCCCGGCTCGCGGTAGGGCTTCTTGCGGAGCAGGCCCTCGTCGACGAGGCGGGCCAGCCGGGCGCTGAGCACCTGGCGGGGGGCGCCCGTGTTCGCCTGCATGTCGGCGAACCTGCGCACGCCACTGAACGCCTCGCGCAGCACCAGGAAGGTCCATTTCTCCCCGACCACGTTGAGGGTGCGCTCGATCGAGCAGTTGGTGTCCCGGAAGGGCGCGGTCATAGGCGATATCATACCTGAGTTCATTTGACAGACTCAGATCTCGGAGTGCACGCTGGGTCTATGCATGGAACTCAGATCCGGCCGGCCCGCGCCGACGACGACGAGCGGATCAGGCGCTTCCTGGCCGGGCTCTCCCTGCACACGCAGACCATGCGCTTCTTCACGGGGATTCCCAGGCCCACCGCGAGCCTGGTGCGCGCGCTGCTCGCGGTGGACGAGCGCCGCGACGCGCTGGTCGCGACCCTGGACGGCGAGATCATCGGCCACGCCATGAGCTACCGCGGGAACACGGCGGACGTGGAGGTCGCCGTCGTGGTGACCGACCGGTGGCAGGGTCGGGGGCTCGGGCCGCGCCTGGTCGACACGGTACTCTTCAGGGCCGCCGTACGGGGCGCGACCACGGTCGGCATGGACGTGCTCGGCGAGAACCGGCGGGCGTTGAGGATGGTCCGCCGGCTCTGGCCGGACGCCACGATGAAGGTGACTTCCGGAACCGTCGAAGTGACCGCTATGATCCAGCAGGCGATGGTATTTGCGGAACAAGGTTCTGCTGCCTCACCATTGACCGTGTGAAGAGTGCCAAGAACGGACGTGACGGGCGGACCCGCATCATCGAGGGGGCCCTCCGCCGATTCAGCCAGGACGGGGTCTCGGCCACCACGCTGGCCAGCCTGCGCGAGGAGAGCGGCGTCAGCGTCGGCAGCTTCTAC
Source organism: Nonomuraea lactucae (assembly GCF_003313395.1). Taxonomy (GTDB): domain Bacteria; phylum Actinomycetota; class Actinomycetes; order Streptosporangiales; family Streptosporangiaceae; genus Nonomuraea; species Nonomuraea lactucae. The sequence continues at coordinate 15,365 of NZ_QNFZ01000049.1, forward strand.
CACCACTTCACCAGCAAGGAGCACGTCTTCGGCGTGCTCTACGGCGAGATCCTCACCGCCTACCAGGCGGCGTTCCTCGCCGAGCTGGAGAGCCATGAGTCGGCCCGCGACGGCATCGAGGCCGTCGTCGCCCTCCACATGCGGTGGGCCGGAGAGCATCCCGAGCGGGCCAGGCTGCTGGTCAGCGAGCGCCCGCCGCGCAAGCACGAGCCCGGGGGCGCGGAGGTCGCGGAGGCGCGCCGGGCGTTCCTTCGTCGGGTGTCCGACTGGTGGCGGCCCCACATGAAGAACGGCCTGCTCCAGCCCGTGCACTCGACCATGTGCTACGTCCTGTGGCTCGGCCCGGCGCAGGAGATGTGCCGCCTGTGGTTCGCCGGCGCCCACACGCCGACCGAGGAGGAGATCAAGGGACTGGGCGAGGCGGCCTGGCAGAGCCTGCGCCAGCGCGCCGACTAGAGCCGATCAAGCCGGGGACCGGCTAGAGCCGATCGCGCCGGGGACGAGGCGTTACGCGAGCTGGCGGACGCGGGTGGGCACGCGCCAGCTCGCCTTGTCGAGGGAGATGTCGAGCCGCAGGTCGCCGCGCTGCCTGCGCAGGCCGGGCACGCGCACGCGGTCGTGTACGGCGAAGCGGCCCCGGCTCGTGTAGCCGAACCCCAGCTCGCCGGGCAGCACGCGCAGCTCGTCGTGGTTTCCGCAGCGCGGGCAGGTCCACCGCACGAGATCCAGGCCGCGGTTGTAGTCGGAACAGGCGCGGAAATACTCGTCCGGCATGAAGCGGGACTCGCAGGCCAGGCACGGGATGAGCATCGATCCGCTCCTCTTCGAACAGGGTCCCCTAGAGATATCGCGTACCGCTTGCGGGTGGCTTACAGAACGCCACGAATCTCGGTAACAGTACGATCACTGTAGGTATTGGATCATGCGCGGGAGTATGCGGTGAAAGGATGGCAGGGTGGAACCACTGCGCGATCACCTGCTCGGAACCCGCTACACGATTGACGGCGTCCGCGACCATCTCGGCGACGTGGCGGCCGCGGCCCTGGCCCGCGAGGAGCTGGTCCCGGCCCTGCGCGCCACCGCCGGCGGCCGCCCGCTCGACCAGCTGATCCGGCTGTGGTGGCTGGGCGTTCCCGTGCCCGCGGAGCGGGTGTCCCAGGTGGTGCTCGACTCGGGCCTGGTCACCGAGGAGGGTGGCCGGGTGACGGCGGACGTGCACCTCCAGCCGTGGGAGACCGGCGGTTACGTCGTCTCCGACCGCAAGGTCCGCCCGGGTGACCCGGCTCTGCGCCCCGACCACGTGGTGGGCGCCGGCGGCGCCTCGGCCAATCTGGCCCAGCTCGCCAGCCGCCGTCCGGTCCGGCGGGCGCTCGACCTGGGCACGGGCTGCGGGGTGCAGGCGCTCCACCTGGCGGGCCGGGCCGAGGAGATCGTGGCCACGGACGTCAACCCGCGTGCCGTCGAGCTCGCCCGGCTGAGCTGGGAGCTGTCCGGGGTGCGCGATGTGGACGCCCGCGTGGGCTCGCTCTTCGAGCCGGTCGAGGGCGAGCTGTTCGACCTGATCGTCTCGAACCCCCCGTTCGTCGTCTCCCCCGCCGGGGTCTCCCCGTCCGCGAACCTGACATATCGCGAAACGGGCGGGGAGGGTGACGCCTTCTGCCGCGATCTCGTACGCCAGGCGCCCCGCCACCTCAACCCCGGCGGCCAGGCCCACTTCCTGGCCAGCTGGCTGCACGTCGCGGGCGAGGACTGGCGCGAGCGCGTCGGCGGCTGGCTGGCGGACACCGGCTGCGACGCCTGGGTGGTCGAACGCGACGTGCAGGACCCAGCCGAGTACGTCGAGCTGTGGCTCAGGGACGCCGCCGAGCAGGGCACGCCCGGCTACACCGACCACTACGACCGCTGGCTGTCCTGGTTCGACGAGCGCGAGGTGGAGGCGGTCGGGTTCGGCTGGATCACCATGCGCAACTCCGGCACCCTCGACCCGGTGATCCGCGTGGAGCGGCTCACCCATCAGGTCACGCTCCCCGTCGGCGACTATGTCGACGAGGTCCTCGACTCCATCGCGACCGCCCACCGGGTCCAGGACCTCTCGTCGGCGCGCCTGCGCACGGCCGAGGGGCTGCTCGACGAGCGGATCGGCCTGCCGGGCGCGGAGGATCCCATGCGCATCGTGCTGCGCCAGACCACCGGTCTGCGCCGCAGCAAGGAGGTCGGCACGGTCGAGGCCGCGCTGGCCGGGGTCTGCGACGGCGATCTGGCGCTCGGCCCGCTGCTCAACGTGATCGCCGAACTGGTCGGCAACGGCGACATTCCTCGTGCCGAGGCCATCCGCCCGCTCATCGCGGAAGGCTACTTCCACGTCTGACCGGCCCGCCAAAGCCCCGTGCACGCTTTTGCGTGACTCCTCCCCACCTGCGGCTTTTGCTCCTCTGACCAGTGCCGCAATCGCGTGTTGATCCGATGTCAAGCCGCCCGGTGGAGGCTGTGGCACACGACACGGACCCGGGGGGTTCGGGGCCCCGTGTCGGAGTCCGGCCGGCCGTCGATGTGAGGCGGCTAGCCGTCACGTGGAGCATCCCGTTAACCGGGCCCCCTAGCGACACGTGGCGGTCACGATGGTCGGCCGGGCTGCTCATCACCGCAAGGACGGTCTCGGGGCTCGTGACTTACCGCAGAGGACAGTCTTGATCAACCATGTGTGGATGACACGTCTGGACGACGCGCTGTATTCAGGACTCGACGACCTGGGCGGCGTCGAGGAGGACCTTGAGGTCTCCGGCCTCGGGGGCGCCGAGCCGGTCGAAGATGGCGAAGGCCTGCCGTAGGCACTCGGTGCTGCGGGTGGTGCTGCCGAGACCTCTGAGCGCCTTGCCCAGCACCGTCAGCGACAGCGCCTCGCCGTACGGGTGGCCGATCTCCCGCGACACCAGCAGGGCCTCCTCGGCGTGCCGTACGGCGTCGGTGTAGCGCTCGGCGGTGATGAACGTCTCCGCCAGCCGGGAGCACACCCGCTGCTCCCACACCCGCTGCTTGCTGGCGCGGAAGAAGGCCAGGCACTCGGCGTGGTGGTGGACGGCCTCGGTGAGGCGGCCGACCCGGGACAGCACGATGCCGAGGTGGTAGCGCGCCCGGGCGGTGCCGGCGCCGCTGCCGATCTCGGTGAAGATGGCCAGGCCCTTCTCAGCGGCGGCGATGGCGTCCACCGCGTGGCCGAGGCCGAGGTGGTCGCGGGCGGAGTAGCTGAGCACGAGCGCCTCGCCGGCGGGCACGTCGTGCTCCCGGTAGAAGCGCGTGGCCGACTCGAACCACGACAGCGCCTCGGTGTGGCGGCGCTGCCGGCCGACGACGACGGCGAGCGCGTTCATCACCTCGCCGGTGACGACCTTCTCGCCACGGGCCACCGACAGCTCGTGCACGATCCTGAACTGCTCTTCGGCCTCCGTGAGCCGGTTGCCCGCGAAGAGCACCCTGCCCAGCACGTAGCGGGCGCGCAGCTCGCTGCCCGGGTCGCCGATGCGCCGGGCGGTGGCCAGCACGGCCCGCGTGGCCTGGTCGAACTCGCGCGTGTGGGTGCCCGACTCCAGCAGCGGCTCCATGGCCACCAGCAGGTCGGCGGCCGGCAGGAGCTGCTCGGCCGCCCGCGAGGCGGCGGCGGCCTGGCCGATCGCGGCGAACAGCGAGTCGCCCTCGGCGATCAGCCACGCCACGGCCTCGTCGGCGGTGCCGAAGGTGCGGCCACCGCCGACCACCAGGAGGTTGTCGGAGATGGAGCTGCCCTCGTAGGCCAGCCGGTGCGCCGACTGGGCGGAGGCCAGGTAGAAGCCGAGCAGCCGGCGCAGCGCCGTCGTGCGGGCCTGGGGCCGCTCGGTCTTGTCCATGATGCGCCGGGCGAACAGCTTGAGCAGCTCGTGGAAGCGGTAGCGGCCCGGCGCGGGCGCCTCCAGCAGGCTCGCGTCGACCAGCGACTCCAGCAGGTCCTCCGCCTCGAACGCGCTCATCGACAGCACCGCGGCGGCGGCCCCGGCGGAGATGTCGGGCCCGTTGGGCAGCGACAGCAGCCGGAACGCGCGCTGCTGCGCCGGGTCCAGCTGGCCGTAGCCCAGCGCGAACGTCGCCTCCACCGCCAGGTTGCCCACCCGCAGCTCGTCGAGGCGGCGCTGCTCGTCGGCCAGCCTGGGCACCAGCGACGCGACCGTCCACGACGGGCGCGCGGCCAGCCGGGCGGCCACGATCCGTACGGCCAGCGGCAGGAACCCGCACGCGGCGACCACGTCCATGGCGGCGGCGTGCTCGGCCGCCACCCGCTCCGGTCCGGCCACGGCGGCGAACAGCGACAGTGCCTCGTCCGGCTCCATCACGTCGAGGTCGATCAGCCGGGCCGAGGGCAGGTCGGCCAGCTTGACCCTGCTGGTGACGATCGCCGCGCAGCCCGGCGACCCGGGCAGGAGGGGGCTGACCTGCTCGGCGTCGCGGACGTTGTCCAGCAGCACCAGGATGCGGCGCTCGGCCAGCAGTGACCGGAACAGCGCCGAACGCTCGGCCGGGCCCTCGGGGATGACGTCGGGCGGGATGCCGAGCGCCCGCAGGAACGCGCCGAGCGCCGACTCCGGCGCGGTGGCCCCGTCGGTGTAGCCGCGCAGGTCGGCGTAGAGCTGCCCGTCGGGGAACAGGTCGTCGGCCGCGTGGGCCACGTGCACGGCCAGCGCGGTCTTGCCCACGCCGCCGATGCCGCAGATCGCGACCACGGGCACGCCCTCGGCGGACGCCTGCGCGGACAGCAGCGTGCGGATCCGGCCCGCGATCTCCTTGCGCCCGGTGAAGTCGCTCACCGCGGCCGGGAGCTGCGCGGGCCGGGGCAGCTCGTGGACCGGCTCCTCCTCGACCGCGGGCTCCTCCGCGATCTCCACGGCGGCCAGTGACGGGTCGGCGGCCAGGATGCGCTGGTGCAGCGCGGTCAGCTCGGGGCCGGGCTCGATGCCCAGCTCCTCGATCAGCGCCTCGCGGGTCTCGGTGAACACGGCCAGCGCGTCGCCCTGCCGCCCGCACCGGTAGTAGGCGAGCATCAGCTGGGCGCGCAGCCGTTCGCGCAGCGGATGATCGGCGGTGAGCGCGATCAGCTCGGAGACGACCGCCGCGTGGTTGCCCAGCTCCAGGTCCACGTCCATGAGCGTCTCGACCACGCCGATCCGGCGCTCGACCAGCCTGTCACGCTGGTGCTCGGCGTACGGGCCCACGGTGCCGGCCAGCGGCTCGCCGTCGAACAGGGCGAGCGCGGTCCGCAGGGCCCGGGCGGCCTCCGTCAGCCTGCCCGTCTTCCGCGCCGACTCCGCGTCCTGGACGCCGCGCTCGAATCGGGCCAGGTCGAGCGAGCCCTCGGGCATGCGCAGCGCGTAGCCGCGGCCGACCGAGGTCAGGATCTCGGGCCGGGAGCGGGCGGGCCGCTCGGGTTCGAGCACGGTGCGCAGCCTGGAGACGTAGGTGCGCAGCGCGCCCAGGGCCCTCGGCGGCGCCTCCTCGCCCCACACCGCGTCGATCAGCTCCGTCGGGGTGACCGGCCGTCCCTCCCGTACGAGCAGCATGCCGAGGATCGAACGCTGCAGCGGGGTGCCTAGGTCGAGCTCCTCGGCATCACGCCATGCGCGCACGGGACCGAGCACGGCGAAGCGCAGCCCGCTGTCGACGCTCTGACCAGCCATGCCGTATTTCTCCAAGGCAATGGAACGATTTGTTACCAAATCATAGATCCAACGCTAGCTAACACATAGGCATGGGGGATCGCGTTAACCCGAACGTTGATCAGGCTTTGATCGGGCGTTGAACAACGGACCCGATCCTGATGGTGGCAGCGTGGCATGGTCCCAGATCGCGGGGGCGGCCGTGCCCGACGCGCATGGGGATCTCCGCAAAAACAGGAGGCCCCGCCCTTTTGGCGGGCGGGGCCTTCGACGGACGTTTCTATGCTGCCTCGACTGCCGCTTCCAGCGGGGAGAGTCTCAGCATCAGCCGTTCGCGGACGGCGGGCCATTCGGAATGCAGGATCGAGTAGAACGCCGTATCTCGGACCGTGTCGTCGGCGCCTCGGCTCTCCGCTCGCCGCACCCCGTCGAAGTGTGCGCCGAGGGCCTCGATGGCGGCCCGGGATCGAACGTTTCGTACATCTGCCTTGAGCGTGATGCGATGGACGTTCCAGGTCTCGAAGGCGTGTGAGAGAAGCAGGAACTTGCTCTCCCGGTTGGCACCCGTGCCCTGGGCGGAGGCGCCCAGCCAGGTGTAACCGATGTCCGCCACGGACGGGACCTCGCCCACCGCGCTCAGCGCGCCCGGAGGCCAGGGCATGGGGCCCTGCCAGTACTCCAGGTGCATGAGACGGGTGGCACCGACCACACGGTCGGTGTTCAGCCACCGGATGGCGAAGGGCAAGGTGCGGCCCTCCGCCTGCTCAGCCAGCGCGGCCTCCACGTAGGAGACCATCTCGTCCCGGCCGGCCGGGACACGAGTGAAGGCATACGTGGAGCGGTCTTCACTCGCCGCGGCGACGAGGTCGTCGACCGCCGCGTGGCTGAGAGGTTCCAGGCGCACGAGGCGCCCGGACAAGGTGACAAGAGCGGGCATGAGCACATGATGAGGGGTGGCCGGGCCTGCTGTAACCAGGCAACGACAGGCAACTTTCGCGGGTTTCGGGCGGCATGGTGTTTTCGCAGGTCAGCACGGTGATTCGGGGAGTGAGACCGACGCGTTCGGCGAAGATTTCGCCTAACCGTGACACGGGGTCGGCACGAGCGCCTGACGCCGTTCACGCGCGGTGTCCCGGCGCGCCAGCGAGAGCTCCTTCAGGCCCATGGACAGGTGGTCGAGGCCGGCCGCGATCCACGGCAGGTGGAGCGGATCGGAGCTGTTCAGCGCGGCCAGGCGCTCTTCGGCCGTCTCCCCGTAAAGGAGGCTGACCGCGACCCGCACCCGGGCGGCGCCGGGGGCGTCACCGAACGCGTGTCCGGGCAGCACGCCGATGCCGTGCTCGTCGAGCAGGATGCGGGTGATCTCGGCGGAGCCGCCGAGGCGCAGGTGGCCGAGATCGGGGTAGAGGTAGAAGCCGCCCTGCGGCACCGGCGCCGAGGCGCCGATCCCGGCGAACGCCGCGTGCGCCGCCCGCACCACAGCGCAGTGCAGCCTGCGGCTCAGCGCGATGCGCTCGACCAGCTCGGGCGGTTCGTCGAAGGCGTACGCGGCAGCCTCCTGCACCGGGGCGGCGGGCGCCGACCAGATCTCGCTGGCCACGGCGAGCAGCCTGGCGCGCAGGTCGTGCGCGCCGTCGGGCAGCCGGGCCACGCCGATGCGCCAGCCGCCCAGCGCGAGGCTCTTGCTCAGCCCCGTGGTGACGACGGTGCGCTCGGGGGCCAGATCGGCCGGTGAGATGTACGGCAGGCCGGGATCGTGCGTCAGATCCCGGTAGATCTCGTCGGAGATGATGGTCAGGTCGAGCTCGCGGGCCACGGCCACCAGGCGCGCGACCGTGCCCGGCGTGGCCAGCCGGCCCGTGGGGTTGTCGGGGAGCGTGACGATCACGGAGCTGACGGTCCGGCCGTGGGCGCGGGCGTGGAGCACGGCTGAGGACAGCCGTTCGGGATCGGGGACGCCGCCCTCCTGTGCCGGAGCGGGCACCAGGATGGGTCGCGAACCCACCAGGTCGGCCTGGGCGGCGTAGCTGACCCAGCTCGGCATGGTCACCACGACGTCGCCGCCGATGGCCAGGAGCACGCCGTACAGCAGCGACTTGCTGCCGGGCCCGCACACGACCGACTCGGGGTCGGTGGGGAGTCCGCGCCTGGTCCAGTAGCCCGCCGCCGCGTCACGCAGCCCGGCCGCCCCGGCGACCGGGCCGTAGCCGTTGCGGTCGGAGGCGGTGGCCAGCCTCTCGCGTAGCGCCGGGTGGACGGGCAGCCCCGCCTCGCCGAAGGCCAGGTGCAGCACCCGCTGCCCGGCGCGCCGTCTTCGTTCGATGTCCTCGTTCGCCGCCAGCGTGGCGGACAACGTCACCGTCATGCTTGTCACGTTCCCAGGGTGGTTGGATGAAGGCATCACTACAAGCGAGGCTTTTTGTGGGTAGGCGTAAGGAAATACGATGCTTGATTTGCGGCGTTTGGTGTTGATCTGCGAGTTCGCCAGGCGCGGCAGCATCGCCGCGACCGCCGAGTCGCTCGGCTACAGCCCCTCCGCGATCTCCCAGCAACTGGCCGCGCTGGAACGCGAGACCGGCACGGCCCTCATCGACCGGACCGCGCGCAGCGCTGAACTCACCGACGCGGGCCGCCGCCTGGTCGCGCACGCGGAGCGCATCCTGTCCATGGTCGAGGAGGCCGAGTCGGATCTCTCGGCCCACGCGGGCACCCCCTCCGGACGCGTCGTGGTAACAGCCTTCCCCACGGCGGCCGTCGCATTCGCGCCGGCGCTCGCCCGCTCGCTGCGCCGCCACACGCAGCTGACGCTCCGCCTGCGGCAGAGCCGGTCGGGGCGGGGCATGCGCGAGGTCCAGGCGGGCGAGGTGGACATCGCGCTCGTGGACGACTGGTACGGCCGCGCCCGGGAGAGCGAGAACGTGCGGGTGTTCCCGCTGCTGTACGACCCGCTCGTGCTGGTCGTGCCGCGCAAGCACCGGCTGGCCGACCCGGACGTGCCGCTCGACCTGCGGGAGCTGCGCGACGAGCCGTGGATGGCCACCCCGGACGGCGAGCCGTCGCGGCTCGCGGTCGACCGGCTCCTCGTGGACGTGGGCGGCACCAAGCCGACGCCCTGGGAGTTCGAGGGGCTCGGCACGATCCTGTCGCTGGTGGCCAAGGGCCTCGGCATCGCCGCCGTGCCCGCGCTCGCCCTGGCGGCCGGGGTACGCGGCCTGGCCGTACGCCACTTCCCCGGCAACCCGGTGGGGCGGGAGGTGCACGCCGTCGCCCGCGGCTCCAGCGTCCACCGCCCCTCGGTCTCGGTGACGCTGCGGGCCATCCACGTGGCGGCGCGCTACATCGCCGCCGACCTGGAGCCGCTGCGGCTCGCCGACCGGTAGCGCCCGCGCGGTCCGGAGCGACGGGTCGTGCGGAGCCGTGGTTGGGCAGCCGGTCGGCGAGGCGGCTCGCGGCCCGGTGGCGTCCGGGCGTTCCGCAGCCGCGGCGGGACGGCGCGCGGTAGCGTCTGCGGCTATGGCGCCGACCTACGAGATCGAGCAGCTCCTGCTCTCGCAGCCCAGCACCCGCACCGTGGCGGGCGTCGACGAGGTGGGGCGCGGCGCCTGGGCCGGCCCGGTGACCGTCTGCGCGGTCGTCACCGATCTGTCGGACCCACCCGCCGGCCTGACCGACTCCAAGCAGGTGCTGCCCGGCAGGCGCGAGACGCTCGCCGCCGAGCTGCGGTCGTGGGCCGCGGGCATCGGCTTCGGCGAGACGGGCCCCGAGGAGATCGACGAGCTGGGGATGACGGAGGCCCTGCGCCGCGCCGCCCGCCGGGCGCTCGACGCCCTCCCCGTCAGGCCCGGCGCGGTGATCCTCGACGGCGCGCACGACTACATCGGCCCGCCCTGGCCGGTGGCCCTCCCCGTCAGGCCCGGCGCGGTGATCCTCGACGGCGCGCACGACTACATCGGCCCGCCCTGGCCGGTGCGGCTGGAGGTCAGGGGCGACGCGGCCAGCGTCTCGGTGGCGGCGGCGTCGGTGCTGGCCAAGGTCCGGCGCGACGCCCAGATGGCGGCGATCGGCTGCGAGGAGTACGGCTTCGCCGACAACGCCGGCTACCCGTCGCCGGTGCACCAGGAGGCCCTCGCCCGGCTGGGCCCCACCGAGCACCACCGGCTGTCGTGGTCGTACCTCGACGACCTGCCGCGGTGGCGCCACCTGAAGAGGCACCGCGACCCGGCGGCGACCGAGGGCCAGGTGAGCCTGTTCGGGTAGGCGGCCATGCGCATCGGGCTCTTCCTCGTCGCCGCGGGCTTCCCCGGACGGGAGCCGGGACGCGTGCTGGCCGAGGCGGTGGAGCTGGTCGTGGCGGCGGAGGAGGCGGGGTTCGACGACGCCTGGATCGCCGAGCACCACTTCATGACGTACGGCGTCTGCCCGTCGGCGATCACGCTCGCCGCGGTCGCGGCCGGGCGGACGGCGCGGATCGGGCTCGGGACCGCGGTGAGCGTGCTGTCCACCTGGCACCCGGTGGCGCTGGCCGAGCAGGCGGCCATGCTGCACCACCTGTCGGGCGGGCGGTTCACGCTGGGAGTCGGCAGGGGCGGGCCGTGGGTGGACCTGGAGGTGTTCGGGATCGGGCTGGAGCGGTTCGAGCGTGGATTCGGGGAGTCGCTCGACGTGCTGGTGAAGGCCCTTTCGGGGGATCGGGTGTCGGCCGACGGGGAGTTCTTCAGGTTCAGGGAGGTCGCGATGGTGCCCGCCGCCACGATGCGGCCGGTGGTGGCGTGCACCTCCGAGGCGACGCTGGCGCTGGCCGCGGCGCGCGGGCTGCCGATGCTGCTCGGCATGCACGTGGACGACCGGGAGAGGGCGGCGGCGGTGGCCGCGTACGAGGAACTGCGGGGCGAGCCGGAGACCGGCCACGTCGCGGCGGCGGTCGGTCACGTGGCCGACTCCACGCGGCGGGCCGTACGGGAGTTGACGGAGGCGATGCCGCGCTGGCTGGAGCCCGGACTCGCGGGCTACGTGCCGGTGGACGGGCGGGGCCGCGCCCGGCGCGACGTCGGCGCGTACGTGGACTTCCTGACCCGGGTCCACCCTGTCGGCTCCGCTGACCACTGCGCGGAGGCGATCCTGCGCACGGCCGAGGCCACCGGCGTGCGGCACCTGATCCTCATGGTCGAGGGGCTGGGCGAGCACCGGCGCGTGCTGGAGACCGTCCGCCGCCTCGGCGCCGAGGTGCTGCCCCGCGTGCGGAAGGCCGAGGCGCCGCCCCGTGAGCGGGAGCACGAGCGGTGGTGAACCGGGGCCTTCCCGATCCACCACCGCCGCCGCCCAGGATCAGCAGTCGACCAGCTCGGGCTTCTGGTTGAGGATCTGGGCTCTCGGCGTCACGAAGTCGCGCAGCGCCTCGGTGGCCGTGGGGTCGAAGACGGCGACCCGGTGGCAGTTCTGGAAGGCGAGCCGCACGCCGAAGTGGCGCTCCAGCGCCCCGCGCATCGCGTCGCTCGCCAGGCAGCGCAGGAGCTGGCCGCGCGCCTCCTCCGACGGCGGCGGGACCTCGTTGTCGGCGAACTCGGCTCCGCTCGTGTCACGCTGCTGGACCAGCTCGCTGATCACCGACCACGCGTACGGCAGGGAGTCGCGGACGCAGGCGACGAACGCCACGTCGTCCACCTCGCCTGCTCTGGCCTGGTCGAGAAGATCGTTCGGAACGGTCAGCGACATGCTGTCTCCTCTCGGAAGGGATCTATCCGACGCTATGTGGCGCCGCTCTGGGGCTCCAGATGGCTGGAGGGGAACAGTCGTGTGGTCAGGGGCCGTAGACGAACTCGGGGTCGATCTGGTCGCCCAGGTCGAGGCCGGTCCGGGCGTCGCCCCAGGCGCGGGCGTTGCGCAGGTGGAACTCCTCGGTCTGGCGGCCGAACCTGACCCAGTCCTTCTCCTGCGCGTCGAGCTCCTTGAGCAGCACGGCGAGGGCGTCGGTGTTGGCCGGCTCCAGGTCGTCGAGGGCGAACGGGCGGCCCTGCTCCATGGCGCGGACGGCGGCCGAGTGCTCCATCCAGGTGAGCAGGTCGTCGCCGACCTGGGCCCGCAGGAAGTCGACGTCGGAGGGTCCGTGCACCTTGTTGCCGACGACCGCGATGCGCACGCCGAAGTCGGCGGCGTAGTCGAGATACTGCCGGTAGACGCCCACGCCCTGCCTGGTGGGCTCCGCGACGAGGAACGTCAGGTCGAAGCGGGTGAACAGCCCGGAGGCGAAGGAGTCGGCCCCGGCGGTCATGTCGACCACGACGTACTCGGACGGGCCGTCGACGAGGTGGTTGAGCAGCAGCTCCACCGCGCCGACCTTGGAGTGGTAGCAGGCCACGCCCAGGTCGTCCTCGCTGAACGGGCCGGTGGCCATGAGCCGGACACCCTCCGGTGTGGTGACGGCCAACTCGCGTGCGGGCCCGGTGAAGGTGCCGGAGGCCAGGTCCTCGAAGGTGAGCAGGCTGGAGCCGCGGCCTGGCGGGGTGGTCTTGACCATGGCCTCGGCCGAGGGGATGCGCGGGTTGTCGCCGCGCAGCCGGTCTTTGATGGCGGTGAGGTGGGAGCCGAGTGGCTCCGGCGGATCATCCGCGCCCAGCACGAGGGCCAGGTGCTGGTTGATGTCGGCGTCCACGGCGACCACCGGGCCGCCCTGGTGCGCGACGTATCTCGCGAACAGCGCCGACATCGTGGTCTTGCCGCTGCCGCCCTTGCCGACGAACGCCACCCTCACGCGCACGCTCCAATGATTATGAAAACCGTTGTCGTTCGAGGTCGGCGACAATCATGCCACACCCGCGACGGGCGTGAGGACGGGATTTCGAATCGGGGACTAGCCGCAGGCCGCGTCGAGCGGGACCGCCTGGTCCGGGCTCTGCGTCGGCGAGGTGGTGGGGCTACCGCTCGTGGGGGTCCGGGGGGTGCGCTGCGCGGGCCGGTCGGCCAGGGCCTCGGCGACCTTGTCCCGGATCAGGTTCCAGTCGGGGTAGGCGGTGTTGACGAGCGGCGGCACGAAGTTGAGGCTCCTGATCCTGGCGTCCTTGACCTTGTGCGCCAGGTCCACCAGCGGTGGCAGGAGGTTCTGGGGGATGTCGGTGGAGATGGCCCGCTTCGTGGCCGTGGCGAGCTGCTCGAAGCTGTTGATGACGGTGATCGGGTCGGCCTGCTTGGCGACGGCGTTGAGCAGGCACTTCTGGCGGCCCATGCGGACGTAGTCGTCGCTGTCGGTGCGGGAGCGGCCGAACCAGAGAGCCTCGGAGCCCGTCAGCTTGCGCGTGCCGGGGGAGATCAGCCCTTCGCGGTACTTGCCGTAGACGATCGGCTCCTTGATGGTGACCTTGACGCCGCCCATCGCGTCGATGATCTGCGCGAACCCTCTCATGTCCACCAGCGCGTAGTAGCTCACCGGCAGCCCGAGGATGTCGCCGACGGTCTGCTTGAGCAGCGCCGGGCCGCGCTGGCCGCGCCGCACGCCCGGCACCATCTCGGGGTGGTCCTCGGCGTACTGGAACACCTCGTTGAGCAGGCCCGGAGTGTCCGGCCCGCTACCGGAGAAGCCGCTCGGGAAGTGGTCTCTCGCCGGGCCCGCGGGGAGCTGCACCCGCTGCAGGTTGCGCGGCAGGCCGAACAGGACGGTGGCCCCGGTCGCGGTGTCGACGCTGGCCACCGTCATGCTGTCGGTGCGCACTCCCGGCCGGCCCGGGGCGGAGTCGCCGCCGAGGAGCAGGAAGTTGACCCGGTCCGCGCCGTTCCACGGGTCCTGGGCCATGACCGGCGAGGTGTTGGTGAACAGGGTCTGCACCAGGTCGCGAGACAGGTAGGCCATCCTGGCCGCGTACGAGGTGGGGGCCAGGATGAGCGCGCAGAGCCCGGCGGCGACCACGGCGGTGAGGGCCCGGCCCACGGTGTGGGAGGGCTCGGGCCGTACGAGGACGAAAGACCGGATGATCACTATGGACCAGGCGAGCGCGATGACGGCCAGCGCGACGGACATCCCGGTGAGCCAGGCGGGCTGGACGGCCAGCGACAGCAACTGCGGGCCGAAACCCGTGAGCGCGGTGATGACGACGGCGAGCACAAGCACGTGGGCCGCCATGAGGGCGAGGCCGGTCCTGCGGCGGTCGGTGGCCAGATGGGCGACGCCCCACAGGAGGGCGGACCCCACGATCAGGGCGACGCTGGAGACGGGCCCGAACCCGCGTTCCGTGCCTGTCATCCCTGGTCAACCCCCTGTTTTCGAGCAGGACGCTTCCAGGTTAGTAACGGTTTGTGCTTGATTGGGGCTGCGTAACGGAAGTGTCGTGTCAATTCGAGGGCAAGGGATGGCCGTGAGTGTGCGACGCGGGAACTACGGGTTCGACGCGCCCTGGGCTCTGGCCGGACTGGTCCTCGGCGGGCTGGCGCTGCTGTGCCTGGCGGCGGTCTCGTTCGTCTCCGGCGTGCCGACCGCCGGGGTGGTCTTCCTGCTCGGTGGCCTCTACACGCTGGCCAGCGCCGCCAGCCACCTCTACACGGCCCGCCGCGGGAAGTTCGCCGTGTGGGGGAGGGAGCTGGACCGGCTGAAGGGCGACGAGTGGCTGCTCGACCTCGGCTGCGGGCGGGGCGCGGTGCTGCTGCCGGCCGCCGAGCGGCTGCCCGAGGGGCGGGCCGTCGGGATCGACCTCTGGCGCGTCGGCGGCCGGCCGCGGAACCACGGTGAGCGCCTCACTCGGGCCAACGCCGAGGCCGAGGGCGTCACGGTCGGGCTGGTCGCCGGCGACATGCGCGACCTGCCGTTCGGCGACGCGACGTTCGACGTGGTGGTCTCCGGCCTGGCCCCGCGCGGCCTCCTCGACGGTGAGGGGCGTGCCCTGCGCGAGGCGTACCGGGTGCTGCGCCCCGGCGGGCTGCTGCTGATCGCCGACCAGCAGCGGCACGGGCCCGCCCACGAGGCGGCACTGCGCGGCCTGGGCGTGGTGGACGTGCGCAGGCGCGACCTCGGCTGGCGCTACTGGTACGGCGGGCCGTGGGCCGCCACCTGGATGGTGGAGGCGAGGAAGCCGGTCACGGAGTAGGGACCCTCACAGCAGCCGAGGCAGAGCCGGCCGCATGACCCGCAGCACCTGCGTACTGTCCGACAGGTAGAGGTGCGGCACGTCCACGAACACCCGCATCGGCCCGCTCTCCACGCCGAGCCCCCGCGCCATCCCCGCCTGGACGTCCGCCAGCGGCACGTAGTTCATGTAGCTGGTGAACACGTTCTGCGACCGGAACACCGCTGTCATGACCAGCACGCCGTCACGCAGCCTGAAGGCCAGCCCGCTCAGGCACGGCACCGAGTCGTACGGCTCGCCCGGCGTGGTGAGCGAGATCCAGGCGCTCTTGCTGTACGGCTTGGCCCGCAGCAGGTCGGTCGCCCAGCTCAGCTGCCCCTTGATCCGGGCCCCGTAGCTGTACTTGAACGGCGGCACCACCGTGTCCTGCGTGAACTTCCTGCAGTAGAGCGCGAGCCGGTCGTGGTCACCGTGCTTGTCGATGATCGGGTCGTCCCGGCTCACCTCGGCCATCTCGAACAGCACGGGCGGCCCCTCCATGACCGGGCCGCGGTCGTCGTCGCCGAGCGCGCCGGCCGTCCACACATGGCGCATCAGCCAGATCCACGCCTCCCCACATGACGCCCACACTTCCGGGTCGGGCATTCAGGTCTCCACGTTCGGGAACTGGTAGGGGTTGTGCGGCAGCCGGCGCCGCCTGGTCACGTTGCAGCGCACGTAGTAGACGGAGTAGTGCACGAGCGCCACCAGCACGAGGCTGCTCAGCAGCAGCAGCGCGTTGGGCTCCTGCCCGCTGAGGCCGGTGACGCCGACGGTCAGGTACGCGGAGTTGGCGATGGCCAGCATCATGACGTTGATGCCCGGCCAGGCCAGCGGAGCGTAGGTCTCGGGAAAGCGGGGATCGACCGGCAGGTTCGGCGACCAGGCGAGCTCGTCCTTCAGCTGCGTCGCGTACAGCAGCCGGAAGTTGTTGATCGCCCGCGCCGTCCGGGCGCAGGCGTTGCCCGCCTCGATCATGCGCAGGAAGGGCAGCACGCTGAGCAGCCCGAACGCGGCCACCAGCGCGAACAGGTACCAGGGCACGGTGTGCCAGGCCGCGAGATCCCGAGGGTCCACCACCTTGGCGGTGGTGAGCGCGATGGTCGCCAGGAACGGTCCAGACAACAGGCTCATCGCCAGCCTGGTCATCTTCAGGCGCTCTTCCTTGGCGGCGAGGTGGACGGCGTAGACGCCGGTGAAGTCCACTGCGGCGAGCTGGAGGAACTGGCTCGACGGCAGCCCGTCCTCCGTCGTCATGCGTGGGGGTGTCTTCCGCATGCGGTGCTCCTGTAGGGCCAGCTGACTCCAGTATGAGCACTCTTCGCGGGATGTGTCGGGCATTTCTGCCAATCATTCCAACAAATCCAGACTGGCTCCCGTCAACCGGGTTCGGGAGAGAGGGAGGTGGGTGATGGCGGTGTGGAAGGCGGCGACGGCCGCCCTGATCGCCGGATGCCCGCCGTACCCTCTGCGGAAGGCCGCCAGCGTGCGGCGGCTCAGAGGCAGCTCGGTCAGTGGCACGCCGGACGGCGGTGAGAGCGCGGCGAGGCGCGGCACCAGCGCGACCCCCTGACCGGCGGCGGCGAACGCGAGCACCGTGTCGAAGTCGTCGACGTGGTGGCGGACCCGAGGCTCGAACCCGGCCGCCTGGCAGGCGCGCACGGCCATGGCGTGGCAGAGCGTGCCCGGCTTGTTCATGATCCAGGGGTCGTCGCGGGCGTCGGCGACGGTCGCGCGGCCGGTCAGGTACATGGGCTCGCCGAACAGCGGCTCGGTGGCCAGCGAGGCGTCGGTGACCGGTGGCACGAAGTCGTACTCGTGGACCAGGGCGACGTCCAGCTCGCCCGCCCGCAGCGCGCCGGAGACGTCGGCCGGGTCGATCTCGGCCACCATCGGCTCCAGCGCGGGGTGGGCACGCGCCAGCTCGGCCAGCGCGGGCGGCATCAGCACGCGGGCCGCCGTCGGGAACGCGCCGATCCGCAGCGGCCCGGACGGCTCCCCGCGCACCGCGGCGAGCGCCGCCGACGCGCGTTCCAGTTGTTCGAGTACGGCCTGCGCGTGCTCCACCAGCAGGTGGCCGGCCGGCGTCAGGGTGACCGTCCGGCCGGTGCGTTCGAGGAGCGGCACGCCCGCCTCCCTCTCCAGCGCGCTGAGCTGCTGGGAGACCGCCGACGGGGTGAAGGTCACGGCCTCGGCCACGGCCGCGATGGTGCCGCGTCTGGCCAGTTCGCGGAGGAGGCGGAGCTTGCGTGGATCGAGCATCAGTAAAGCTTAAGCTCGACCGCAGGAATCCGAACTGGACCTAACGGGTCTTCGGACTACAGGCTCGAAGCATGCTGAAGGGAATCCACGTACCTCTGGTCACGCCGTTCACCGCCACCGGAGAGGTGGCGCTCGACGCCGTGGAGAAGCTCGCCGGGCACGTGCTCGACGAGGGCGCCTCGGGGCTGGTGGCGCTGGGCACCACCGGGGAGGTCGCGGCGCTGTCCCCCGAGGAGCGGGCTCGGGTGATCGAGGTGTGCGCGCGGGTCTGCCGGGACCGGGAGGCGCCGCTGACGGCCGGCGTCACCGGCAACGAGCCGCGGTCGGTCCTCGCGGCGCTGAGCGAGCTGCCGCCGGACGTCACGGCGGCGCTGGTGACCGTGCCCTACTTCCTGCGGCCCTCGGAGGCGGGTGTCGTCGCGTACTTCGAGGCGCTGGCCGAGGAGACGCCGGTGCCGCTGGTGATCTACCACATCCCCTACCGCACGGGGCAGCCGGTGAGCGCCGCCACGCTGCGTCACCTGGGCGGGCACCCGATGGTCGCCGGGGTGAAGTACGCCGCGGGCGGCGTCGACCAGGACGCCGTCGACCTGCTGGGCGACCTGCCGGAGGGCTTCGCCGTGCTGGGCGGCGACGACGTGTTCGTGTCTCCGCTGCTCGCGCTGGGCGCCTCCGGCGGCATCCTGGCCTCCGCGCACCTGGCCACCGGCCGGTTCGCCGAGCTGGCCGGGGCGTGGCGGGCCGGCGACGTCCGCCGGGCCAGGGAGCTCGGACACCGGCTGGCCAGGCTGTCGGTGGCGCTCTTCGCCGAGCCGAACCCCACCGTCATCAAGGGGGTGCTGCACGCCAGGGGCCTGATCCCGACGCCCGACGTGCGGCTGCCCCTGGTGCCGGCGAGCGCGCCGGCGGTGTCGCGGGCGTCACAGGAGCTGTCACGCGTCATCGAGTAGGTGCTCTCGCAGGTGCTCTCGCAGGTGCTCTCAGAGTGCGACATGGTGGCGGTACATCCAGGCCAGTGACTCCTGGCTGGCGGTCTTCTTCAGGAAGAACGGCAACGCCAGGTCGCGGAACACCCGGGCCACCGGCCCCGCGGCCTTGCCGTTGCTGATCGTCCGGGAGTAGGCCACGACGCGCTCCACCCTGCCGCGCCGCTCGGCCTCGAACCGCTCGAACGCCTCCCGGTGGCCGGCGGAGTCGCGCAGGCACCTGGCCAGCACGATCCCGTCCTCGATCGCCAGCGACGCGCCCTGCCCGGCGCTGGGCGAGGTGGCGTGGGCGGCGTCGCCCGTCAGCACGACCCTGCCGCGATGCCAGGTCGGCACCGGCGGCAGGTCATGGACCGGCAGCCCGCCGTCCGCCCGGCCGCGCTCGATCAGCTCCGCCGCGCTCCCCGCGTCGTCGGCGAACGCCTCCAGCAGCACCGGCTTCCAGTCCGCGGGCACGTCCCCGAGGGCGCGCGGGAGGTTGGCGAACCACCAGGCGTCGCCGGTCCGCGTCACGGTGTAGCCGAAGAAGGCCCGCTTACCGAAGATCATGTTGTACACGCCGGGCTCACCGGCGAAGCCCGCGTCGTGGACGATGCCGCCCAGGCTGTAGAGGCCGCTGTAGCGCGGTTCCGGCGCCTGCGGGTCGAGGAGGTGCCGGATGCGCGAGCGGACTCCGTCGGCGGCGATCAGGATGTCGCCCACCGCCTCGCCGCCGTCCTCGAACCGGGCCACCACCTTGTCCCCGGTGTCCTCGAAGTCCACCAGGCGCTTGCCGTACGTGATGGGGACCCCGCGGGAGACGGCCTCGTCGCGGACGACGCGGTAGAGGTCGGAGCGCAGGATCGTGTGGCTGACCGTGCCGTCCTCCAGCGCGAGCCCGTTCGCCACCTCGCCGAGGCGCTTGCCGGTGCCGCTCCACATCACCATGTGCGGGGTGGGGATGCCGGCGGCCATCACCTTCCGGTGCGCGCCGAGCACGCGCAGCGCGTCAAGGCCGTTCGAGGCGACGTTGAGGAACGCGCCCACGCCCTCGGCGGACGCCGGGTAAACCTCGAAGACCTCGGCCTCGATGCCCGCCCGCTGCAGGGCCATCGCCGTCGCCGGGCCGCCGATGCCGCAACCTATGATGAGAGCCTTCATCGTGATACCTTTCGTTCGGTCGAAAGAAATATATGGCGCGAGGAGGGTCGTGTCCAGAGGTATTTCGGAGCACCGAAAGAATTTGCTGGAGGCGCTGGGCGAGGCCGGCCGGGACAACAGCAACGCCGCCGTCATGTACCACACGGCCATGGGCGAGCGGATCGGCCTCGGCATGACCGAGGAGAAGGCGCTCGACCTGCTCCAGCGGCTCGGCCCGCTGACGGCGGGGGAGATCTCGCAGCACACGGGGCTGGCGCCGGCCTCGGTGAGCGGGCTGATCGACCGGCTGGAGCGCAAGTGGCTGGTGCGCCGCGTGCGCGATCCGAAGGACCGGCGACGGGTCATCGTGGAGATCAACTTCGAGCGGCTGGCGGGCTTCGCCGAGCTGTTCGAGCCGCTGGTGCAGGGGCTGGCCGAGCTGTACGAGGGCTACACCGACGAGCAGCTGGAGCTGGTCCTCGACTTCCTCACCCGGGCCACCGCCATCCAGCGCGCCGCCACCGCCATGCTCACGGCCGACGGATCGGACGATGTTTAACGTGCGGCGCTCGACGGGGCGGGCGGCGGTGGACGTCTCGCTGGAGCTGGTCGCCCACGGCCTGCGCGGGTTTCGCGTGCGATCAGCCGGCGGGCTTCTGGCGTCGGTTGAACCGGCCCACCTTGGCCCGGTTGCCGCACCCCTCCATGGAGCACCAGCGGCGGGTGCCGTTCTTGCTGGCGTCGAGGAACCAGAGCACGCAGTCGGGGTGCGCGCACTTGCGCACCCGGTCGGGCCGCTCGCCTATCAGGCGTGCGAACGCGGCCGTCGCCGCCCAGGCCGCGTGCCACGCCGGGTCCTCCACGACCACCACGTCGTACGGCTCGGCGCCGCGCATCATCGGCCGGGTGGCGCCACGGCCGAGCACGACGTTGAGCCGGCGGAAATCCCCCTCTTCGAGTGCGGCGCGCAGAGCGTCGCGGGCCTGCCGGAGCCGGTCGCGCACCCCTTCGAGGTCGTCATCGCCGGGCAGGCCGTGCTCGGCGAGCCAGGCGCGCACGGCTTCGAGGTCGTCCAACTGGTCGACCGGCTCACCGTGCTCCCTCCACACGGTGTTGACCAGGTCCAACGCCACGGGCTCACCACGGAGCGGTCGGACTCGCACGCTTAACCCCTAAAAGCAGTTTGACTGGTTAGTGTTCGCCATGTTACCACTTAACCATCAAACCTGATTTAGGGGGTTAAGGTCATGACCATTCACTACCGGACCGCGGTGATCGACGGGCTGGACATCTTCTACCGCGAGGCGGGCGACACGTCGGCGCCTGCGCTCGTCCTCCTCCACGGGTTCCCGACCTCGTCGATCGCGTACCAGGAGCTGATCGCCGACCTGGCCGACGAGTTCCACCTGATCGCACCCGACTACCCGGGGTTCGGGCACAGCTCAGCGCCGGGCGCCGACGAGTGGGACTACACGTTCGACCGTCTGGCCGACGTGGTCGACCGGCTGCTCGACTCGCTCGGGGTCCGCCGGTACGCCGTCTACGTGCACGACTACGGTTCGCCGGTCGGACTCCGGCTCGCCGTCCGCCATCCGGATCGGATCACCGGCATCATCACGCAGAACGGCAACGCCTACGAGGACGGGCTGACCCCGTTCTGGGAGGTGCTCCGCAAGGCGTGGGCCGACCCTTCGGCCCAGAACGTCGAGCCGCTGCGCACCCTCTACACCCGGGAGGCCACCCACTGGCAGTACACCCACGGCGTGGGCGACGTCTCCCTGGTCAACCCCGACAAGGAGGCGCTCGACCAGGCCCTGCTCGACCGGCCGGGCAACCACGACATCCAGCTCGCGCTGTTCCTCGACTACCGCACGAACGTCGAGAGATACCCGCTGTGGCAGGACTATCTGCGTACCCACCAGCCTCCCGTGCTCGCCGTCTGGGGGCGGCACGACGAGATCTTCGGGCCGGAAGGGGCGTCGGCGTTCGCCCGTGACGTGAAGAACGCCGAGGTCCACCTGCTGGACACCGGCCACTTCGCCCTGGAGACGCACCTCCCGGAGATCGCCTCGCTCGTCCGGCGCTTCCTGCGCGGCCTCGCCGTCTGAGCCCCGCGCTCCCGGAGTTCGCGGGTCAGTAGTGCCAGGGGAACGGCGACCAGTCGGGAGCCCGCTTCTCCAGGAACGAGTCGCGGCCCTCGGCGGCCTCGTCCGTCATGTACGCCAGCCGCGTGGCCTCCCCGGCGAAGACCTGCTGGCCCACGAGCCCGTCGTCGATCATGTTGAAGGCGAACTTCAGCATCCGCTGAGCCGTGGGCGACTTGCCGTTGATCTTGCGTGCCCACTCCAGGGCCGTGGACTCCAGCTCGGCGTGCGGCACCACCGCGTTGACCATGCCCATGCGGTGGGCGTCGGCGGCCGAGTAGGTGTCGCCGAGGAAGAAGATCTCACGGGCGAACTTCTGCCCTACCTGGCGCGCCAGGTAGGCGGAGCCGAAGCCGCCGTCGAAGCTCGCCACGTCGGCGTCCGTCTGCTTGAAGCGGGCGTGCTCCTCGCTGGCCAGCGTGAGGTCGGCCACCACGTGCAGGCTGTGCCCGCCCCCGGCCGCCCAGCCGGGCACCACGCAGATGACGACCTTGGGCATGAACCGGATCAGCCGCTGCACCTCCAGGATGTGGAGGCGGCCGGTCGAGGGGGAGCCGTCGGCGTACTGGTAGCCGTCCTTGCCCCTGATCCGCTGGTCGCCACCGGAGCAGAACGCCCAGCCGCCGTCCTTGGGCGAAGGGCCGTTGCCGGTCAGCAGCACGCAGCCGACGTCGGTGGTCTGGCGAGCATGGTCGAGCGCCCGGTAGAGCTCGTCGACCGTCTGCGGCCGGAAGGCGTTGCGCACGTCCGGGCGGTCGAAGGCGATGCGGACCGTGCCCTGGTCGACCGCCCGGTGGTAGGTGATGTCGGTGAAGTCGAATCCCTCGACCGCCTGCCATGCCTTGGGATCGAACAGCTCGGAGACCATGTGCCAGAGCCTAACGGACCTCCGGGCCCGTGCCGCTAGGTGACTTCGGCTCGTAGCTCTGCCAGGAGCTCGCCCTGGTCGACCAGCATGTCGGTGAGGATGCGCCGGGCGGTGCCGAGCAGTTGGGCGAGCTCTGGAGTGGCCAGCGTGTAGACGACGGTGCTCCCCTCGCGGATGGCGCTCACGATCCCTGCCCTGCGCAGCACCGCCAGCTGCTGGGAGAGGCTCGACGCCTCGATGTCGATCTGGGCGAGCAGATCCCGGACGGGAAGTGGTCCTTCCTGGAGAAGCTCCAGCACCCTGATGCGAGCGGGGTGGCCGAGAGTTCGGAAGAAGTCGGCCTTGGCCTGGTGGACCTCCACGTGCATAGTGACCAGACTAATCGAGTGCAGTTGCATAATTCTTCAAGTCGTAACGTTGTTGGCTAGGATGACAGCGGGGACTAGGGAGTAGCCATGGGTCGAGGAAGAGCCAAGGCGAAGCAGACCAGGGCTGCTCGCCAGATGAAGTACGCCAGCCACACCATTGACTATGACCGGCTGCGCGAGGAGCTCGGGGTCGACTCGGAGCCCGACGACATGCACCCGACTACGGGCTCCGAACAGGAGTCCGAGCCCGCGCGGTGACGCGTGCCCCCTTCGCGGGTGCGAGCGTCACGCCAGTGAGCCGCCTGGCCTCCGGGGCCTGATCCGCCACGGAGAGTTCGAGGCGGTGCAGCACCTCGCGGATGATCACGCGCATCTCCAGCAGGGCCAGCTGCGCTCCGACGCAGAAGCGCCTGCCGCCGCCGAACGGCATCCATGACCTGTTGTGCCCGCCTTCGAGGAACCGTTCCGGCCTGAACTCCTCCGGTGAGGGGAACACCTCGGGGTCGTGGTGCACCAGCGGGATGCTCGGTCCGGCGTACCATCCGGCGGGCACCTCGTACGCGCCCAGCCGCAGCGGGGCGTCGAGCAGCCTCGGCGCCTCGTACACCACCGGCCGGACGCGCAGGACCTCTTTGATCACCGCGTCGAGGTAGGCGTCGTCGTCCGGCAGGCGTTCGAGCACGTCCGGCATCCGGAGCAGCCGCTCGAACGCCCAGGCGAGACCGGTGGCCGTCGTCTCGTGGCCGGCCAGGAGCAGCGTGATGAGCTCGTCGCGGATCTCCTGGTCGTCGAGCTCGGTCTCCAGCAGCCTCGCGAGCACGTCGGTGCCGCCGGGAGCGGCGCGGCGGCGGGTGATCTCGCCGTAAAGGATCCCGTCCACGGCCGCGCGCACCCCCAGGAACCTCCCGTACGGCAGGAAGGGCACGCGCCCCATGACCCGGCGCACCCCGGGCGGCGTCATCGCGACCGTCACGGAGCTCCCGAGCTCCATCAGGCGGGGGAGCAGTACGCGCAGGCGGCCGAGGCGTTCCGCGTCGCGGATGCCGAAGACCAGCCGGAGGATCACCTCCAGCGTGATCTCCTGCATGCGGGGGCGCAGCGTGAAGGGCCGGTCGAGCGGCCAGGTGGAGATCCGCTCGACGGCGATCTCCGTGATCTCGTCGTGGTAGCCGGCCACCTGCCGGGCGCGCAGCGGCGGGTTGAGCAGTTTGCGGTGCTGCCACCACGGGTCGCCGTCCAGCATGAGCACCGAGTGCACGCCGACCACGGGTTCGAGGAAGTCGCCCCGGGCCTGGCCGGCCCGGCCGCCGCCCTGGTCGGTCTTGTAGACCTGCTCGGCCAGCTCGCCGGTGGCCACGTACACCTCGGGCGGGAAGCCGAAGAAGCGCACGGTGAAGATCGGGCCGTACCTGCGGTGGCACTTCTCGAGAAGGCGCACGGGGTCGGCCAGGAACGATGCCGTCTGCACAGGTGACGGCGCCCGAGGTCCGGGAGGGAGCATGTTCGTGCCTCCAAGTGATGTATACGTACGTCATACACGCTCGTATATATCTGTAGCATGGTCATGTGCCACGGACAACAGAAGCCGGCGGATACCGGGAGCGGCTCCTCGCCGGAGCGGTGAGCTGCCTGCAGGAGAAGGGCTACGCCCGCACGACCGCGCGTGACCTGGTCGCGGCCTCGGGCACCAACCTGGCCTCCATCGGCTACCACTTCGGCGGCAAGGACGCCCTGCTGAACGAGGCCATCGCCGGGTGCTTCGACGCGTGGACCCGGCGGGTCGAGGAGGCGATCTTCGGCACGGCCGGGCCGGGCACGCCGAGGGAGATGCTGGAGCGGGCCATGGTGGCGCTGGTCGACGTGTTCGAGGAACTGCGCCCCCAGCTCGTCGTCTGCGTCGAGGGCTATCCGGCGGCGCTGCGCGAGAACGTGCTGCGAGAGAAGCTGGCCGGCGCCTACGCCAGGGCGCGCCAGGCCGGCGTCGACATGATCGGCCGGGCCGGTGCCGAACTGGGGTTCGAGCTGCCGGTCCAGCCGGAGGTGCTGGTCTCCGTGCTGATCGCCGTCTCCGACGGCCTCATGATCCAATGGCTGCTCGATCCGGCGAGCACACCCGACGCCCGGCAGGTCGTGGACGCGCTCGCCGCGCTGTCACTGTTCACGGCCTAGCTCCGGCCGGACCCCGCACGCGGCGGGGTCAGGTGGCGGCGCAGGTGTCGTGGGTGGCGGCGAAGCCGTCGATCGCCTCGGTGATCGCCTCAGGGTCGTCGGCGCGTGTCGCCTTCAGCCCGCTCCAGTCGTCACCGATGACCAGCACCAGCCGGCTGGTACGGGCCTGCGGGACCGACCTGGGCGTCGCGGTGATCACGTCCTTGGCGAGGGTGGGCACGCGGGTCTCGCCGTTGGGGGAGTAGAGGATCGCGGTCTTCCCGTACGGCTTGACAGTCGTGTCGCCGACCTTGGTGACGTGGTAGCCGCGCTGTTCGAGCAGGGCCGCGACCTGAGTACCGAGGCCCACGCGGTAGGTGCCGTTGCGGACCTCGACGTGCACCTCCGAGCGGGACACCTTGGCCTGGCCGCCCTCGACGCCGCCGGGATCGCGGTCCTCGGCGACGAGCCGGAAGAGCCTGCCGGCCTGCGGCTCGACCCACTCGACCCGGCCGGGGTGGGTGACGGAGTAGTGCCACGGCGTGGTGATGAAGCGGATCCGCCCGGCGTTGAGGCCCTGCAGGCCGGCGGCCAGGTCCTTCATGACGCCGGGCGTGAGGCCGGGGTCGGTGGTGACGGCCCTGGTGCCCGCGTCGAGGAACCCGAGCAGCCTGGCCGGGTCGGTGAGGGTCTCGCCGCTCATCACCTTCTTGACCATCGAGGCGATGAACATCTGCTGCCGCTGGATGCGGCCGATGTCGGAGCCGTCGCCGAGGCTGTAGCGGGCGCGGACGTAGCCGAGGGCCCGCTCGCCGTCCAGCGTCTGCCGCCCGGCGGGCAGGTGGAGCAGCGCCTTCGTGTCGTTCACCGGCTCGGGCAGGCACACCTCGACGCCGCCGATGGCGTCGACCATGCTCTTGAAGCCGGTGAAGTCCACCTTGACGAAGTGGTCGATGTGGATGCCCGTGAGTGCCTCGATGGTCTTCCAGGTGCAGGCGATGCCGCCGGAGTTGAACGACTCGTTGATCATGCCGAGGTGCTGGCGCTGGCCGGGCAGGCCGTCCCTGGCGTGGCAGGCGGGCAGCTCCACCAGGGAGTCGCGGGGGAAGCTGACCACCATCGCGTGCTCGCGGTTGGACGAGAGGTGCGCGAGCATGATCGTGTCGGTGCGCTCGCCGTCCGCGCGGCCGTACCTGGCGTTCCTGCCGTCGCGCTGGTCGGAGCCGATGACGAGCACGTTGAGCGCGGTGCCGGCCACCTTGGGCGGGCGGGCCGCGCCGAGGTCGTCCCCGGAGACGTCGATGTGCCTGACGTTGCCGGTGAGCCGGAGGTAGACGGCCACCGCCGCGCCCGTGACCAGGACGGTGATCGCCGTGCCGGCGGCGACCAGCCACCGCAGCCACCGGCCGCCCGTCCGGGAGCGCGCGTGCCTGGCCCGCGCGTGCCGGGGGCGCGCGTGCCT
>NZ_QNFZ01000041.1 GCF_003313395.1 Nonomuraea lactucae
GGGGAGTTGGAGGTGCGGGCTTCGCGGTTGGCGGCTGTGTTGGCGGGTCGGGGGGTTGGGCCTGAGGTGCCGGTGGGTGTGCTGCTGGGTCGGGGTGTGGATTTGGTGGTGGCGTTCGTCGCGGTGTTGAAGTGTGGTGGGGTGTATGTGCCGTTCAACCTGGGGTATCCGGCGGAGCGGCTGGCGTTCATGCTGGACGACTGTGGCGCTGCTGTGGTGGTGACCGACAGTGGCCTGGCCGGGGGGCTGCCGGACTTCGATGGTTCGGTTGTGCTGGTGGATCGGTTGGAGGCGGCGCGAGAGGTTGCGTTGCCGGCGGCTGTTCGGTGGGACGGGTTGGCGTATGTGGCGTATACGTCTGGGTCGACGGGGCGGCCGAAGGGGGTCGGGGTTTCGCATCGGGCGCTGGCTGGTTATGTCGCCGGCTGGGGTGCGGCGCTGGAACAGGTCGGCGGTCCTGGTGTGGTGCTGTCGATGGCGGGGGCTGGGTTCGATGTGTCGGTGGGCGACATCGTCCGGGCGTTGTGCTTTGGGCGGAGTGTGGTGTTCTTGCCGCAGTCGGATTTTGTGTCGGTGGAGGAGTTGTATCGGGCGCTGGGTGAGCATCGGGTCGAGGTCGCCGAGATCGTTCCCGGCACGTTGTTGCGGGATCTGGCCGCTTACTGCCGCCGTCATGGCGGCTTGGAGAGCTTGCGTCTGGTGATCTCCGGTACCGATGTGTGGACTTACGAGGCGTTTCTGGAGTCTGTGGCTTCGGTGGGGCCGCGGGCGGTACCCGCGAACGTCTACGGGGTGACCGAGGCGGCGATCGATTCATTGCTGATGCCGCTGGCGGATGGGGCTTTGGTAGATGGGGCGATGGTGCCGGTGGGGCGTCCGCTGGCTGGGGTGCGGGCTCTGGTGTTGGACGAGTGGCTGAAGCTGGTGCCGGTTGGGATGCCGGGTGAGTTGTT
>NZ_QNFZ01000047.1 GCF_003313395.1 Nonomuraea lactucae
GCCACGACCCGGTCGCACAGCTCGCGCACGGCCCCCTCGCCGCCCTGCCGGGTCAGCACGACGCGGGCGGCGGCCCGCACCCGGGGGTGCGCGTCGGGCACCGCGATCGGCCAGCCCACCTCGGCCATCGGCCCCAGGTCGTTCACGTCGTTGCCGACGTACGCGACCCGGGCCGGGTCGAGCCCCTCGATGGTCAGCCAGTCGCGCAGCACGGTCCGCTTCTCCGCCAGCCCCTGCAGCACCGGCACGCCCAGCTTGCGGGCGCGGGCGGCCACGACCGGGTTGTGCTCGGTCGACATGACCAGCACCTTCACCCCGGCCTTGCGCAGCAGCGAGACGCCCATGCCGTCGGAGCGGCTGACCAGCACCATCTCGCGGCCCTCGGAGTCGACGTACGCGCGGTCGTCGGTGTGCACGCCGTCGAAGTCGGTGATGACCGCGTCCACGTCGATCGGCTCGGGCGCGTCCAGCAGCGGCGCGAGCGCGCGGACCAGCTCCAGGTCCACCGGCTCGTCGACCTCGATCGCGTGCTGCGGCGACACCGGCTGCACGGCGACCGTGCCGAAGAAGCGGTGGCCGTGCTCGCGCAGGCCCGAGGCACGCATGGCGTAGAACGCGCCGTTCTCCCTGAAGTGGGGCTCACGGTCCTGCCGGCGGGGCCGGAACGCCGGGTCGTGGTTGATGCCGGAGCCCGCCGCCGTCCAGAGGAACTCGTGGGTCGGCAGCCCCGAGACCACCGAGTCGGCCTCACCGTCGAGCACCCTGCGCACGGCCTCCGACAGGTCGGCCGGGTCGATGAAGGCGCTCGTGCACTGCACCAGCACGACCACCTCGGGCTCCGAGCCGAGCGCGTCGAGCGCGTGCAGCACCGCCGACTCGCTGGAGGCGGTCGCGCCGCTCAGCTCCTCCGGGCGGTCCACGACGAGGGCCCCCGACTCCCTGGCGACCTCCGCGATCCCGGCATGGTCGGTGCTGACCACCACGGCGTCGATCAGCTCGGCCCGCTGACACGCGCGCACCGCGCGAGTCACCAGCGGGACGCCGCCCACCTTGGCGAGGTTCTTCAGGGGAACGCCCGCCGAACCTCCGCGGGCGGGAACTACGGCAAGGACTCGCAACGTGACTCCTCAGTGCTTACGGGTTGCACCAGAAGTTAGAGGCCGGGGTTGAACGACCAGCGTCAGCCCTCTGAACTTTCCGTGGGCATCCGGTAGAGCAACTCTGGACGGCCCACCCCGCCGTAATGCGGGAACCTCACCGCCACACCCAGCTCGACCAGGTACTCGAGGTAGCGCCGGGCGGTCACCCTGGACACCCCGGCCGCCGTGCCCACCGCCTGGGCCGAGACGCCCTCCGGCCGCCCGCGCAGCTCGGCGGCGACCGTGTCGAGCGTGTCCTGCGTCATGCCCTTGGGCAGCTCGGTGGTGCCGCGCAGGGTGCCGAGGAACCGGTCCACGTCACCCTGCCCGACGATCTCGCCCGCCTCCCGGCGGAAGCGGGCGTAGCGGGTCAGCTTCTCCTGGAGCGCGGCGAACGCGAACGGCTTGAGCAGGTACTGCGAGACGCCCAGCGACACCGCCGAGCGCACCATGGCCAGGTCCCGCGCCGAGGTGATCGCGATGACGTCGCAGAGGAGCCCACCGGCCCGCACCGCCCGGCACACCTCCAGCCCGTGCATGTCGGGCAGATACAGGTCGAGCAGGATCAGGTCGACCGGCGTGTGCCGCAGGAACCGCAGCGCCTCCCCGCCGGAGCGCACGACGGCGGCCACCTTGAAACCGGGCACCCGCTCGACGTAGATGCGGTTGGCCTCCGCGGTGATCTCCTCGTCCTCGACGACCAGCACGGAGATCATGTGACGCGCTCCGGCGCCGGCAGCCGGACGGTGAACACGGACCCGTCCACCTCGATCGTGCCTCCCAGCCGCCGCACCGCCTGCCCGACCAGCGCCAGGCCCAGCCCGTGCCCGTCGCCCTTGGTGGTCCACCCTCTCCGGAACGCCTCGGGCACGGTCAGGCCGGGCCCGTCGTCGGCGACCCTGACGACCAGCCCGCCGGTGCCGCCGCGCACGTGCACCTCGACCCGCGAGGCCGCCTCCACGGCGTTGTCGATCAGGTTGCCGACGATCGTCACCAGGTCGCGCGTGTCCAGGCCCGGGTCGTCCAGCTCGCTGTCGTCGCTGATCACCAGCTCGGCGCCGCGTTCGGCCGCCTCCGCGCTCTTGCCCAGCAGCAGCGCCGCCAGCACCGGCTCGCGCACCGCGCCCATCACCCGGTCGGTCAGCTCCTGCGCCGCCCGCAGCTCCGCCGTGCCGAACGCCACCGCCTCCTCGGTGCGACCCAGCTCCACCAGGGTGATCACCGTGTGCAGCCGGTTCGCCGACTCGTGCGCCGCCGACCTGAGCGACTCGGCGAAGCCGCGCTCGGCGTCGAGCTGCCCGGCCAGCGCCTGCAGCTCGGTGTGGTCCCGTACGGTGACCACCGTGCCGAGCCGGCTGGCGGCGCTGTTGACGGCGAGCACCCGGTCGCCGACCAGGTGGATGCTCTCCTCCTCCCGGCCGGCCAGCAGCTCCGGCAGCCCGAGGTCGGCCACGTGCCGCCCCTCGGCGTCGGCCGGCAGGTCGAGCAGGGCGAGGGCGGCGTCGTTGCAGAGCGTCAGCGTGCCGTCTCTGCCGACCAGCAGCAGCCCCTCCCTGACGGTGTGCAGCACCGCGTCGTGGTGCTCGTGGATGCGGCCCAGCTCGACCGGGCCCAGCCCGTGCGTCTGCCTGCGCAGCCGCGCGGTCACCAGCCAGGTGGCCGCCGCGCCCAGCCCGAGCGCGAGCGCCGCGATGCCCGTCATCCAGGCGAGCAGGCCGCGCAGCTTGGCGCTCACCTTGTCGACCTTGATCCCGGCGCTGACCAGCGCCGGGACGGAGCCCTCCGACTGGACGGGCACGACGGCCCGCACGGACGGGCCGAGCGTTCCGGTGTAGGTCTCGGTGAACGCCTCACCGCGCACCGCGGGTTCGATGTGGCCGAGGAACCTGCCGCCGATCTGGTCGGGGTTGGGGTGCGTGTAGCGGGTGCCGTCGGGCTTCATGATGGTGACGAAGTCGACGCCGGTCTCCGCCCGCACCCTCTCGGCGTACGGCTGCAGCCGCCTCGTCGGCGCCGGCTCGTCGAGCGCGGCCAGCACATCGGGGGAGGTCGCGACGCTGAGCGCGACCGCCTTGGAGATGGCGGCGGCCTCCGTGGTGACCAATTGCCGCGCCAGCACGGAGACGAGCGCGGCGCTGCCCGTCACGGTCACGGCGACCACGACGAGCTGCAGGACCAGCATCTGCCCTGCCAGGCTCCAACCACGCATCCCACCCTCACATCGCCCGCTCGGTCCTCACCTGGGCGCTCGCCCGGTGAACGAAACTTACGCAATGGTGACCTGGGTCACCACCGACCGCATAGTCACGCAGTGAGAAGGTTCGTCGCAAACTCGGAGAGCCCCCCATGCGTGATCGCACCCGCTATCTGTACCTCGCCGTCATCGTGGCGGTCCTGGCCGGGATCCTGGTCGGGTTCGTCTGGCCGGACGTCGGAAAGGAACTGAAACCGCTCGGCACCGGATTCGTGGCCCTCATCAAGATGATGATCAGCCCGATCATCTTCTGCACGATCGTGCTCGGCGTCGGCTCCGTCACCAAGGCCGCCAAGGTCGGCAAGGTGGGGGGGCTCGCGCTCGGTTACTTCATCGTCATGTCGACTGTAGCCCTCGTCATCGGCCTGGCGGTGGGCAACCTCATCGACCCGGGCACCGGGCTGCAGCTCACCGACGCCGCCAAGGAGGCCGCGGCGACCGAGGCGGCCAAGGGCGAGTCGACGAGCACAGTCGACTTCCTGCTCGGCGTCATCCCCACCACGCTGGTGTCGGCGTTCACCGAGGGCCAGGTGCTGCAGACGCTGCTCGTGGCGCTGTTCGCCGGGTTCGCGCTGCAGGCGATGGGCGCCAAGGCCACGCCGATCCTCAACGGCATCGGCCACATCCAGCGGCTCGTCTTCCGCATCCTCGCCATGATCATGTGGGCGGCGCCGGTGGGCGCGTTCGGCGCCATCGCCGCGGTCGTCGGCGCCACCGGCCTGGACGCGCTGAAGAGCCTCGCGGTCATCATGGCCGCCTTCTACCTCACCTGCCTGCTCTTCGTCGGCGTCGTGCTCGGGGCGCTGCTGTGGCTGGTCGCCCGGATCAACCTGTGGACGCTGCTGCGCTACCTCGGCCGGGAGTTCCTGCTGATCCTGTCCACGTCCTCGTCGGAGTCGGCGCTGCCCCGGCTCATCGCCAAGATGGAGCATCTGGGCGTCAGCCGTCCCGTCGTGGGCATCACCGTGCCGACCGGCTACTCCTTCAACCTCGACGGCACCGCGATCTACCTGACGATGGCCACCCTGTTCGTCGCCTCGGCGACCGGGTCGCCGCTCGGGTTCGGCGAGCAGGTGTCGCTGCTGCTGTTCATGATGATCGCCTCGAAGGGCGCGGCGGGCGTGACGGGCGCCGGGCTGGCCACGCTGGCGGGCGGCCTGCAGACGCACCGGCCCGAACTGGTCGACGGCGTGGGCCTCATCGTGGGGATCGACCGGTTCATGTCCGAGGCGCGGGCGCTGACGAACTTCGCCGGCAACGCCGTCGCCACCGTGCTGGTCGGCACCTGGACGGGCGAGTTCGACAAGGAGCGGGCGGCGCAGGTGCTCGCCGGGCACGCGCCGTTCGACGAGGCCACGCTGCTCGACGACGACGAGGCGGAGCGGCCCGAGCCGCCGGCCGCCCCGGTGGAGCGGGAGATGACACCGGCCGTCTAGGACGTCCTACGGCTTGCGGGCGACGCCCGCGTAGCCCATCCGGGCGAGTTGCTCGTTCATGAACGGCACCTCCTCGGGATCGACGAACGGCCAGCCGATCTCCGGCCCCAGCCCCGTGGCCAGGCCCGGCGGGATGAGCTCGAAGTCGCCGAAGAAGGCGGCGACCTCCTCGCCGGGCCGCGCGCAGAACGGGGCGTTGGCCTGCTTGTAGAACTCGGCGACCCGCCTGATGCGCTCGGGCTCCACGTCGCTGCCGACGTGCGAGATCGCCAGGTAGCTGCCCGGGGCCAGCGCCTCGCGGTAGCGGGCCACGAACCCGCGCGGGTCGTCGCTGTCGGGCACCAGGTGCAGGAGGAACATCATGAGCAGGGCCACCGGCCGGTCGAAGTCGATCAGCGAGCGCACGTCGGGATGCCCGAGCACCTCCTCCGGCCGGCGCGCGTCGGCCTCCACCATGGCCACCCGGGACGGGGAGGCCAGCAGCGCCCGCCCGTGCGCGGCCACCACGGGGTCGTTGTCGACGTAGACCACGCGGGCCCCGGGGGCGTGCCGGAGGGCGACCTCGTGCACGTTCTCGCGCGCGGGCAGGCCGGAGCCGAGGTCGAGGAACTGGGTGACGCCCTGGTCGCACAGGTGGCGCACCACCCGGCCGACGAGTGCGCGGTTCTGCCTGACCCCCTCGCGCGCGTCGGGCAGGACGGTCAGCACCAGCTCGGCCAGCTCCCTGTCGGCCTGGAAGTTGTTCTTGCCGCCCAGGTAGTAGTCGTACATGCGCGCCGTGTTGGGGGTCAGGGGATCGACCCCCTGCGGCGCCTGTTCCATCATGAGCCCATTTTCCCGGACGGCGGACCGCGCATGCCACTGTTTCAACAGTTCAACCTTGTACGGCAGGCAGCCGGAGCACGAACCGGGCGCCGCTGCGGCACCCCTCGGCCCGGATGGTGCCGCGGTGCGCCACGGCCACGTCCCTCGCGATGGCCAAGCCCAGCCCGGTGCCCCCGATGTCGCGGCTGCGCGCGGCGTCCAGGCGGGTGAAGCGCTCGAAGATGCGCTCCCGGTCGTCCTCGGCGATCTCCGCGCCGTCGTTCTCGACGGCGAGCACGGCCGTGTCGTCCCGGATGCTCACCGAGACCCTGACGTACTGCTCGGCATGGCGCTGGGCGTTGTCGAGCAGGTTCGTCAGCACCCTGGCGAGCTGCAGCCGCACCCCGTCGACCGAGGCGTTCTCGCACACCGACAGCCGTACCGGGATCTTGTCGTTGCGGACCGCCAGCTCCTCGCGGACCAGCTGGGCGAGGTCGATCCGCTCCTTGGCCGCGTCCACGCGCGAGCCGATCCGCGCCAGGAGCAGCAGGTCGGTGATGATCGCCTCAAGGCGGTCGGTGTCCCGCAGCGCGCTCTCGACCAGAGCGCCGAGATCGGTGTCCTCGGGGTAGAGCTGGGCGCTTTCGAGCTGGGCGCGCAGCCCGGCGATCGGCGTGCGCAGCTCGTGGGAGGCGTCGGAGGCGAACTGGCGCTGCTGGTCGGCCGAGCGCTCCAGGCGGGCCAGCGTGCCGTTGACGGAGGCGGCGAGCCCGGCCAGCTCGTCGTCGCCCATCGGCTGGGTCACCCGGCGGCTCAGGTCGCTGGCGTTGATCTCGTCCAGCTCGGCCCGCATCTCCGAGACGGGCCGCAACGCCCTGCCCATGATCAGCCACGTGGCCCAGCCCGTGAGCGCGATGAGCACCGCTATCTCCGTGAACACCACGGTCTCCAGCAGGCTCGTGGCGAGCACGCTCGGCGTGCTCATCCCGGCGTAGACGACGCGCGCGTCGGGCCTGGGCGACACCCGCGCGGCCGTCAGGTGGACGCACCGGGTGGGCAGGCAGTTCGTGGTGTGCACGACGGGGTTGTCAGGGGAGGGCCACACGTCGGCGAGCCGGGGCAGGTTCCTGGCCGCGTCGCTGGTGGCCACCACCTCCCCGCCGGGGGCGACGATCTGGATCAGGTCGACGGAGGCGTTGGGCACCGGGATGGAGGCGCCCAGCGGCAGCTCCCCCGCGTGCAACTCCGACGTGATGCGCTCGGCGGTCTCCCTGGTCTCGGCCACCACCCCGGCCGTCACCCAGGTCCTGGCCATGGCGACGCCGAGGATGCCCACCGGGATCAGCACGACGGCGGCGACGATCGTCGTGATGAGGGTGACACGGCCACGGAGGGAGACCGCCCAGATGGGGAGCATTCACCGAGGCTACTCACCGTGAATACCAGGTTAGCCCAGATGGGGAGCATTCACCGAGGCTACTCACCGTGAATACCAGGTTAAGTCCGGTAAAAGGAAAGTTTGCCCCAACTCGGGATTGCGTTTCCCCAGGTCAGAGTGGGTGGGGTCAGAGCTGGAGCCAGACCGTGCTGTCGGGGGCCACCGTGCCGTCCCCCTCCTGCGGGCCGCTCGCCAGCAGCACCTCGCCCGACAGGCCCAGCCCGGCCAGGGCGACCGGCTGCTCCCCGGTGTTGAGCACCACGGCCAGGCCGGGGGAACGTTCCAGCGCCAGGACGTCGCGCGGCGAGTCGATCCAGGTCACGCCGCCCCCGCCGAGGGCCGGATGCTCCTTGCGGATGCGTAGAGCGGTCCGGTAGAGGTGCAGCGTGGAGCCGGGATCGTCCCGCTGGGCCTCGGCCGAGAGCGCCCGCCACGAGTCGGGGATCGGCAGCCAGGGATCGCGCCAGCCGCATCCGGGCGCGCTGGTCCACGGCAGCGGCACGCGGCAGCCGTCGCGGCTCTCGCCGGTGCGCCGGAACGCCGGGTCCTGGCGCAGCTCGTCGGGCAGGTCGAGCACCTCGGGCAGGCCGAGCTCCTCGCCGTTGTAGAGGTAGGCGGAGCCGGGCAGCGCGAGCATGAGCAGCGTGGCCGCCCTGGCGCGGGCCAGGCCGCCGTGCCGGGTGACGTGACGCGGCTTGTCGTGGTTGGACAGCACCCAGGTGGTGGGCGCGCCGACCAGCCGCGACTCGGCGAGGGCCTTCTCGATGACCGTGCGGAACGACTTGGCGTGGAAGTCCGCCATCATGAAGTCGAAGCTGAACGCCTGGTGCAGTTCGTCGGGGCCGACGTAGCGGGCCAGCCGCTCGGGCGACGACACCCATGCCTCGGCCACCGCCATCCGGCCGCCCGGGTAGGAGTCGAGGATGGGCCGCCACTCGCGGTAGATGTCGTGCACGCCGTCCTGGTCGAAGTACGGCACGCGCTCGTCGCCGAGCAGCTCGGCCTGGCGGCCCTCCTTGGGGCCGACGTCCGGCAGCCCCTCGGCCTTGACCATGCCGTGGGCGACGTCCACGCGGAAGCCGTCGACGCCCCGGTCGAGCCAGAAGCGCAGGATGTCGCGGAACTCGGCGCGCACCTCGGGGTTGTCCCAGTTGAGGTCGGGCTGCTCGGGCGCGAACAGGTGCAGGTACCACTGGCCGTCCTCGACCTGGGTCCAGGCCGGCCCGCCGAAGATGGACTCCCAGTCGTTGGGCTCGTCGCGGAAGATGTAGCGGTCGCGCAGCCCGGCCTGGAACCACGGGTGCCGGTCGGAGGAGTGGTTGGGCACCAGGTCCACGATGACCCGGATGCCCAGCGCGTGCGCGTCGGCCACCAGGGCGTCGAAGTCCGCCAGGGTGCCGAACACGGGGTCCACGTCGCGGTAGTCCGCCACGTCGTAGCCGGCGTCGGCCTGCGGCGAGGTGTAGAAGGGGCTCAGCCAGACCGCGTCCACGCCCAGGTCGCTCAGGTGGCCGAGGCGCTCGCGCACGCCGGGCAGGTCGCCCATGCCGTCGCCGTCCGAGTCGGCGAAGCTGCGGGGGTACACCTGGTACACGACCGCGTCGCGCCACCAGTCGTCGTCGCCGAGCATGGCCGTGTTGCCGAGCATGGCTGTCCTTCTCCCGGGCTGTCCGTGATGTCTGATGCAGAATGGCGTGCGCGCTTGCGCCAGGTCAAGCGGAACTTGCGGAAACTTGCAGACTTTGTCCCGGTCCCGGTCAGCGCGTGCATGGCCGGGTCAAGCATGCTTCCCTGGAGGTGTGGATGAGGTAACGCTTTCTGCAAGTTCTTCCAAATTTTGCAAAAGGTCGCTAACGTCCCCGGAACGTAAGCCGTGAAACCGGCCATAACGATCTTTTTCCGGCGGCGGCACGTGGACGTGCCGCCGCTCCCCCATGACCTCGGGAGGTCTCCATGAAGCCAGCTCTGGGCGTGGCCGCACTCGCGACCCTGGCCCTCGCCGCCGCCGCGTGCGGCGGCGGCCAGTCCGGCGGCGC
>NZ_QNFZ01000051.1 GCF_003313395.1 Nonomuraea lactucae
CCCTCCCCCCGTCTCCGGTCCCAACCCCAGGCCCGTCCCCGTCCCCGTCCCCGGCCCTGTCCACGTCACCGGCCGCGTCCCAGCCGCCCGCTACCCAGCCCTCCATGTCGGCTGCCCCTCCGCCGGAGCGGGAGGCCGCCGCGCCCCCGGCTCACCGTCGGAGAGGCCGGACGGCGCTGCTGGCCGCGACTGCCGTCGTGAGCGTGCTGGCGGCTGCCGGCGTCCACACCTTCGACGGCTACCTCTTCTACGAGAAGATGTCCTCCAACGGCAGCGGGGTGGTGGACGTGCCCGCCGGCCAGGCCGCCAAGGTCCGCGACATCGAGTGGAAGGCCACGGTCTCCCCCACGAAGGCGCCGCCGGACAACAGGCACGGCAGCGACGTCGCCTGGATGAAGATCGACATCCGCCAGAAGGTGCTCGCCGAGGGCAGCGCCACCATGACCGCCGCGCCCCTGGACATCAAGCTGCACGACCGGGCGGGCCGCACCTGGGCCGTCGAGCTCGCCGACGCCGACCGGCCGACGGATCGGCTGGAGGTCGGCAAGGAGTACGTGCTGGAAGGCCTCGCGGTGGTGCCCGTGCCGGTGGTGAACGAGGTGGAGCTGTCCTTCAGGCCCACCGACTACCGCTCGGACACGCCGACCGCCGACCTGTTCAAGCGGAAGAACGTCACCCCGCCCCTGGACACGCTCCGGTTCAGGCGCTGAAGGGGCTCTCGCGGATCAGCTCGTGAACGCCTGGCCACGCAGGCGGGCCCGGGTGGCGGCGAGGTCGAAGGTCGCCGCCAGCAGGGCCATGGTGATCGCGGCCACCACCAGGTCGCGCACGAACGACACCGGCGCCCCGAGGTAGAACCAGGCCCACTCGACCTGCGAGCCGATGATCGTCCGCACCGCCCGGTCGGCGTACTGGGCGCCCACGGCGACGGCCGTGTAGCACAGGCACATCATGCCGAACAGCGGCGCGCCGCCCCTGATGATCAGCCGCAGGGAGTTGACCAGCGGCACCCAGCGCTCCTGGAACCCGCCGGTGACACGGTTGACCGACCGCTGGGTGAGGTCGTGGCTCTGTTCGAGGCGCTCCACGCCGCGCTCGAAGCGGGTGCCCCTGACCATGGTGCGGGTGTCGTCGGCGTACGCGCCGAAGACGAGCATCGCCACGGTGAGCCAGGCGAGCGGCACGGCGACGGCGCTGAGCACGATCGGCCACACCTCGCCCACCGCGGCGCTGACCGCCTCGAAGCCGGGGATGTTCTTCTTGGCCTGCTCCAGCAGGTCGTGCGTGCCGGCGACGACGGCGCGGTGCTCCATCCAGTCGGAGCGGGCGCTCGCGATGGCGACCGTGGCGTTGAGCCCGTAGAAGACGAAGGCGAACTCGGCGAAGGCCGCGGCGAATCCGTAGAACCTGCCGTTCCCCTTCTCCACCAGCTTCGCGAACAGTGTCTTCAGCCCGAACGCGACGGCCATCGTGCCCAGGGACACCCGCCAGTCGATGTCGATGAAGCTCCGGCCGACCTGCGAGTCCTCACCGAAGAAGGCGGCGTCGGTCAGCTCGAGGAAGTGATGGAACATGTCCATCCGCACGAGTTCCCGCGCGTCCTCCGTGTGGAAGCCCCAGGCCATGTAGAGCACGGCGAAAGCCGGGGCGACCCGGTCGAGCGCCTTGAAGAACTGCTCGTCCGCCGCCCCCTCCGCCGCACGGGCGCGCATCTCCCACAGGGCGCCGCGCAGGCTGTGGAGCATGCCGGTGATGACCGTCATAGCCGCGAGCACGACGAGCGTGAGGAGCGTCATCGTGGCGATGAGGCGTACCTGCCGGAGGTCACCGTAGGCGACCTCCGTCGCGCCGTACAGCAGCCCGAACCGGACCACCTCACCCGCCGAGAACCACAGGACCAGCGCGAGCCCGCACCTGCCGAGCAGCCGGAGGGCGTGCAGGGGTAACGAGAACGGCGACGGCATCCTCTGGGCCGGCGACGGCGCAGGTCGGGGTGGTGCCACGACTGACGAACCTGACATCTGGTGAATCGTAGCGGTCCGCCCGGAACGCCGCAGCAGACGGCACCGACCTGACGTCTCGGCGTAACTCGGCGTTCGTCACATCACCGAGTCCGCATTGCTGAGACCGCATCACCGGGAACGCCAAAGGCCCACGCCGTGTCCGGCGCGGGCCCGTCGCATGCCTGCCGCGGCGACGTCAGACGGCGACCGCCAGCTGGGACACCTCGCCCAGCCTGGCCTCGACGTGGACGTCCTTGGTGACGCCGCCGCCCGCGATGATGCGGACGGTCCAGTCACCCGGAGCCGCGAAGAATCGGAAGACGCCCTCGTCGGACACCACGACCTCACCGGTGAACTCGCCGGAGTGGTCGAGCAGCCGGGCGTAGGCCGTGTCGGCGCCGGTCACCACGCCCTGGATCACCGCCTGGTTGGACAGATCGACCCCCGCCGGCAGCGCGATCGTCTGCTCCGGCGCTCCGCATCCTGGTGCCGTGCTCATCAGCGGGCCTCCCCCAGCTCGATCGGCACGCCCACGAGCGAGCCGTATTCGGTCCACGAACCGTCGTAGTTCTTCACGTTGGACTGGCCGAGCAGCTCGTGCAGCACGAACCACGTGTGCGCGGAGCGCTCGCCGATGCGGCAGTAGGCGATGGTGTCCTTGCCGAAGTCGACCCCGGCCTCGCCGTAGAGGGTGCGCAGGTCGTCGTCGGTCTTGAACGTGCCGTCGTCGTTGGCCGCCTTCGACCACGGGATGTTGCGTGCGGTCGGCACGTGGCCGGCGCGCTGCGCCTGCTCCTGCGGCAGGTGCGCGGGAGCCAGCAGCTTGCCGGTGAACTCGTCGGGCGAGCGGACGTCGACCAGGTTGAGCTTGCCGATGGCCCCGACCACGTCGTCGCGGAAGGCGCGGATCGCGGTGTCCTGCTCGCTGGCGGAGTATCGCGTCTTGGGGCGCTCGGGCACGTCCTTGACCAGCTCGCGCGAGTCGAGCTCCCACTTCTTGCGACCGCCGTCGAGCAGCTTGACGTTGTCGTGGCCGTAGAGCTTGAAGTACCAGTAGGCGTAGGACGCGAACCAGTTGTTGTTGCCGCCGTAGAGCACGACGGTGTCATCGTTGGAGATGCCGCGCTCGGACAGCAGCGTCTCGAAACCGGTCTTGTCCACGAAGTCGCGGCGGACAGGATCCTGCAGGTCCTGCTTCCAGTCGATCTTCACGGCGCCACGGATGTGGCCCTTGTCGTAGGCGCTGGTGTCCTCGTCGACCTCGACGAGGACGACACCTGGCGTGTCGAGGTTGGCCTCGACCCAGTCGGCATCCACCAGGACGGCGGAGCGGCTCATCGGTGAACCTCCAATTTGGCGGCGGGCAGTAGACGGCGAATGAGCAGATACGTTTCGCAGCCAAGGCAGAATCCGAAGGCTGCGTTGAGGAAGGCGGCCAGAAGGGCCCCGGCCGTGGCCACGAGGGCCAGCGGTGTGATCCCGGTGAGGTATCCGACCAGACCCGTGACCGCGAAGACGAGCCCGACACCCTGCGCGAAGCGCGGCGGGCGGGCGTCCTCGGTCTCCCCCGGGGCGCTCCTGACGAGCGCCTTGAAGAGCATCCCGTACGGCGGGCGGCCGGCCAGTCCGAGCGCGAAGACCACCGCCTGGACTGCGAGCAGCCAGACGCTCCCCGTCACCAGGACGAGGGCGAGGACCAGGGTGGTGATGGCCGCGCCGAAGCGCAGCGCTCTAGGGTCGGCACGCATCGAGGGATGCTCCTGAAGACTCGGGTTTGGGGCGGACCAGAAGTCCGCGCGAGACCGTCCTCAGGCAGCCCGACAGAGCGCGGTGGCCACGCGGCAGAAGTCTACCGCGCGCCGCTTCGTCAGCAGCCCTGTCGATGGGTTCATGGGAAGGACACTACTCGGCGTCTCGCCATCTGTCACATCTCGTCCGGGTGTTGAGACAGTTCATGAGACGGAGAGGGCCGCTCCGGTGGCAGACCCGGGACGGCGTCCGCCAGAACGGCCAGCACGTCGGCCTTGCGCGGCTGCCCGGAGGCCCGCTTCACGATGGTCCCGGCCGCGTCGAGCACGAGCACCGTCGGCGTGCGCGTGATGTCGAGCTCGCGGACCAGGTCGAGCCGCGACTCGGCGTCGATCTCGACGTGCGCCACCCCGGGCACGAGGACGCTGACGTCGGCAAGGACGCGCCGGGTCGCGCGGCACGGCTGGCAGAACGCCGTGGAGAACTGGACCAGCGTCGCCCGCTCTCCCAGGGGCGCCCGCAGCACGCCCTCGTCCAGGGCCTCGGCGAGACGGTCACCCGCCCGCTCGCGCATGCGTCCGTCGCGGCGCAGCCGTACCACCCCGATCCCGCAACCGAGCGCCAGCGTCGCCAGCACCACCCACACACCTGTCATCGCCTCAGGTTCAACCACGGGAGGGCCCGGTTGCTTCCAGCGGGACGCCCGCGGGGTGGGGCGCTGATCACTTGCGCTGGGGCACCGGAATGCGGACCAGGACCTTGCCGGACGAGTCGACGACGTCGAAGCGGGTGATGGCCGACATGGGGATTCGCGTCTCGCGCTCGTAGACCAGGTTGTCCACGTACGTCTGGGGGACGACGGTCCAGCTCTCGGTCATGTCGCGCCGCCCGTCGCGGCCGACCACGACCAGCTTGCAGGTGGTGCCGACCGGCACGCCGGACACCCGCACCGAGAGCCCGGTCCGGTCACGACCGGGGAACGCCGTCACGGTGGCGTAGCTCTCCGTTGCGTCGTTCTCCGCGCTGAACTCGCGGCCTGTCGCCTTGCGCGCGCTGGCGCTGGGGGACGGCACCGTACCAGGTCCGACCTCGCGCTTGAGCTCGGGCCGGCGCGCCTGGCCGTCCTGCGCGGCGAAGGGATCGTTCGGCTCGCCCGCGGGAGTATCCGCCGCGGGAGCCGAGGCGGCGGATGGCACGGGCGTATCGCGGACGACGGCCCCCCAGACGGCGCCGCCGACGGCCACCGCCGCGACCGAGGCGGCCACCGCCAGCAGGACGCGGCGCCGCCTGTGCCGCTTGGCGCGGGCGTTGCTCAGCAGCCGGTCGAGCACCTGGCTCGGCGGGCTGGCCACCAGTTCGACGTCGTGTTCCGACACCTTGCCGAGGAACGCCGAGACCCCTTCGAGCTCCACCAGCTCCGCGCCGCACACCTCGCACGTGGCCAGGTGCAGGTCGATCTGGAGCGCCTCGTCCGGGTCGAGCGCGCCCAGGGCGTGGGCGCCCAGCGCCAGGCGTACCTCCTCGCACGTCGTCACGGCGCCAGCCCCCGCTCCTCCAGAGCGAGCTTGAGCGCCCGCAGCGCGTAGTAGGTGCGTGACTTGACCGTGCCGGGCGGGATGCCGAGCGTGGCCGCCGCCTCCTTCACCGATCGCCCCCGATAGTAGACCTCCAACAGCACCTCACGGTGCTCCGGCCGCAGCGCGGCCAGCGCCTCGGCCACGGCCCACGACTCGACCGCGCGCTCCAGCTCGTCGTCAGCGGGGACGACGGCCAGCGCCTCGTCGCCGGTCTCCTGCGGGCGCGACCTGCGCGCGCGGTGCTGGTCGACGACGAGGTTGCGGGCGACGGTGAACAGCCAGGCGCGGATGGGGCGGTCGGCGAGCGCGTCCGGATGCCGCCAGGCCCTCAGCAGCGTCTCCTGCACCACATCCTCCGCCCGTCCGGGATCGCCGGTCAGTCGCAGCACGTAACCGTAGAGTGGCCCGGCGTGCTCGTCGAAAAGGGTCCGCACGAGCTCCTCGTCGGCGGTGCCTGCTGGACTCACACCCTCATCACGTACGGCGGGGCGGAGCGGTTCACGGTCATCCACTGAGCGGCACGTCACTCGCTTCGGCTGTGAACTCCAGACCGTCGGCCACGTTCCTCACCCCTGTCACCTTGACGTCGAAGGGCAGGCCGCCCTTGAAGGGTATGGTGTAGCTCACGAACTTCGCGAGCGCGTCGGGCACGCCCTGGATCTTCTCGGCCTGCAGCCTGACGCCGCCGTCGGCCACCACGACCCGCATCTCGGCGCTGAACCTCACCCGGTTCACCCCGACCGTCACCTCCCCCGATGCGACGAGCCGTTGCCCATTCCCACTGATCTTGACGCCGCGCGGCGCGTACTTGTCGATCGTCGCCCTGGTCAGGGTGCCGCGGACGACCAGCCGCCCGGCCTTGATGTTCGGCCGGTTCTGGATGATGTCGGCCAGCGGTGCGGTGACGTCGTGGGCGGTGCCCTGCAGGTTCTTGACCGGCACACCCCCGTAGGTGAGGGTGCCCAGGTCGAACCGTACCTCGGGATAGCGCCCGGACAGGGCCTGTGTGAGGAAAGGAATGCCCTCGATCGTCACGGTGGGCTTGCCGCTGAAGTCGCCGGCGGCGGCGATCCGGTTGGACAGGTCTCGCTCGACTCCGGCGACGGCCACGCGATCGACGACGACGAGGAGGACGACCAGCACGATCAGGAAAACGATCAGCTTGCGCATCGGGCTCCTGTCTCAAGGCGGGGATCGAGAGCTTATCGACTGGTACGCCTCATTCCCCGACAAAGCAGTCGATCACCCGTCGTACACCGAGCAGTTGATCACCCGCCGTTCACCGAGCAGTTGATCATCCGCCCGCGAACGGCGGCAGGATCTCGACCGTCGCGCCGTCGGCGAGCACCACGTCGTCATACGCCCGCCTGCCCACCGGAGAACCGTCCACCAGAAACGACGATCGGCTCACCACGCGCGCCAATTCGGTACGATCCTGTGTGATTTTGGTCATGAGTTCACCCAGGGTGGCCGCCTCGAACGGCTCTTCGGCCGTCCCGGCAGCGACCTTGGCCGCGGCCCAATACCTGACTTTTCCTGTAGCCATAGCACCCTCATACTCGGGTTCGCCCAGGTGTGGGGCATCCTTAACACCGTCGTTTCAGGTGAAGCGCCGTTCACCTGATGGACGCCCAATGGACGTGCCATTCCGTTGATATATCCTCGCGTACAGGACCTGGGCGATGTAGCCCCCGGGTCCTTGCGTGTTTGAGGAGGCCAAATGAGCAACCTGCTCCTGCTGACCAACGCCCTCGAGCCTTCCTCCGAGGTGCTGCCGGCGCTGGGGCTGCTGCTCCACTCGGTCCGGGTCTCCCCCGCGGAGGCCTCGGCGCTCATCGACACGCCGCCGGCCGACGCCGTGCTCGTCGATGCGCGCAAGGAGCTCGCACACGCCAAGAGCCTGTGCCGGCTGATCCGGACGACGGGCATCGACTGTCCTCTGCTGGTGATCGTCACCGAGGGCGGCCTGGCCGCGATGACCGCCGAATGGGGCGTGGACGACGTCCTCCTCGACAGCGCGGGCCCGGCCGAGGTCGAGGCGCGGCTGCGCATGGCCACCGGCCGCATCAACCTGGCCGGCGAGGAGGACGTGCCCGACGAGATCCGCAGCGGCGACCTGTCCATCGACGAGGCCACCTACACGGCGCGGCTGCGGGGGCGGGTGCTCGACCTGACGTTCAAGGAGTTCGAGCTGCTGAAGTACCTCGCGCAGCACCCCGGGCGCGTGTTCACCCGCGCCCAGCTCCTGCAGGAGGTGTGGGGCTACGACTACTTCGGCGGCACCAGGACCGTCGACGTGCACGTGCGGCGGCTGCGCGCGAAACTCGGCACCGAGTACGAATCCCTCATCGGCACCGTCCGCAACGTCGGCTACCGCTTCGTCCCCGACCGCACCGACCCCGCCCACGTCTGAGCCGCGCCGCTACGGGCCGAAGGCCCGCCCCTCGGAAGGAGCGGGCCTGGCGGGGGTCAGTCCACCACGGTGATGCGGTTCGTGGCAGGCGGGGCGACCGGGCTGTTCTTACCCATGAAGTCGACGAAGGCGTCGATGTCCAGCGGGCCGCTCCACAGGTTCGTGCCGTCCCGGAAGGCGAGGAACGCGTCGCCGCCGCCCACCAGGAAGTTGTTTGCCGCGACCCGGATCGCCTGCGTGTCCGTGACGGGCGTGCCGTCGATCCTGATGTCGGACACCTTGGATCCCCACGCGGCGGACCGGCTGTAGGTGTAGGTGAAGTTCGCCGAAGGCTGCAGGATCTTGGTGAACGCCTGGTTGTTGGGCCCGCCGGTGAACTGCTGCTCCAGCAGCGTCTTGAGCTGGGCGCCCGTCAACGTGACCACCTGCATGAGGTTGTTGAACGGCTGGACGGTGAACGACTCGCCGTACGTGACCACGCCGTCGCCCTCGCCGGCCGGTGATCCGGCGTAGGTGAGGGAGGCGCGCACGCCGCCCGGGTTCATGAGGGCTATCTGGGCGTCGCCGCCGGTCTTCGTCGCGGCGAGCTGGGCGTCCGCGATGAGATTGCCCAGCGGCGACTCGCCGCTTGGGGCGGCGACGTTGGACAGGTCCGCGGTGATCCGGCCGACCGGCTTGTTGGCGACGGGGGCGACGCGCTGCTTCCACGTGTCCACGAACGCGGAGATCTCCGGGTCCGGCGCGACCGTGCGGGTCACCACGTGGTTGTCGGCGACGACCGACGAGCG
This sequence comes from Nonomuraea lactucae, assembly GCF_003313395.1. Classification (GTDB taxonomy): domain Bacteria; phylum Actinomycetota; class Actinomycetes; order Streptosporangiales; family Streptosporangiaceae; genus Nonomuraea; species Nonomuraea lactucae. The sequence goes on from NZ_QNFZ01000051.1 coordinate 8,531, forward strand.
GACGACGTCGCGCGTGCGGACGTCCACGTTCAGGTCGACCTGCGTGATGACGCGGCCGAACGAGCCGCCCTGCGAGTAGAGGCGGTCACGGCCGGCGGGGTCCTTGACCGTGCACAGGTACGCCTGGTGCGAGTGGCCGCTGAGCACCATGTCGATCTCGGGGTCGACCTGGGTGGCGATGCGGTTGCCGACGCCGGGGACGGCGCTGCACGCGTCGGGCGACTGGCCGGGGTTGACCTGGTCCCCCTCGTGCACGAGCACGACCTGGGCCTTCACGCCCAGCAGCCTGAGCACCTTGGAGGCCACGTTCGCGGACTTGACCTCGTCCACGAACTTGAGGTTCTTGATGCCCTCAGCGGTGACGATGTTCGGGGTCGAGGTGGTGACCAGGCCGATGAAGCCGATCGGCACGCCGTTCATCCACTTGACGCTCACCGGCGGCAGCGCCGGGACGCCCCAGTCGGACAGCAGCTTCTTGACGTCGGCCTGGCGGCCGAGCGCGGCGAGCGCGTCCGTCCTCTCGCCCGGGTTCTTGAACAGGACGTTCGCGCCGACGTAGTCGTACTTGGCGCCCTTCCACTCGCCCGCCGGCGAGCAGCCGTCGACGGGGTGGCAGCCGCCCTTCATGATCCGGCGGAGCTCGTCGTATCCCTCGTCGAACTCGTGATTGCCGACGGCCGCCACCTTCAGCCCGATCTTGCCGAGGAACTCGACCGAGGGCTCGTCGTGGTAGGCCGCGGAGACTAAGGGGGTGGCCCCGATGAGGTCGCCCTGGGCGACCGCGATCGTGTTCGCGTCGGCGTGGGCCTTCATGTGGGTGGCGACGTACGCGGCGCCGCCCGCGTCCACCGTCCTGCCGTTCTCGTCGATCATCCGCCCGGAGGACCCGGTGGGCGGCTCGAGATGGCCGTGGAAGTCGTTGAGGGCGAGCAGGCGGACGGGGACGGTCCTGGCGGTGCGGCTCGCGTCAGCGTGGCTTGTGCCCGCGTGGCTTACGCCCGCCTGGCTTGCGCCCGCGTTGCTCGCGTCCGCCGGAACCGCGGCGAGCAGGGCCGGACCCATGGCGACGGCTCCGGCCAGCGCGAACCGGAGGAGGGTACGAGAGGTCATGGCCCAAGACGTTACGGCGGCAGTCTTTGCAGCCAATGTCGCAAAGGTAACGATTCGTCCGCCGACCCGCTGGCGTTATTTGCCAGTCGTACGCCTAGAGTTCGAGCTGTGACCGCAGAGGTGAAGATCAGAGAACGGCTCGATGACCGAGAAATCGCCCAGGTGCTGCACCTCGTCGAGGCGGCGACGGAGGCTGACGGCGTCCGGCCGCTCAACGAGCACGTGATGCTCCACCTGCGCTACGGCGGCGACCCGCGCGCCCGCTCGCTCCTGCTGTACGACGGAGACCCTGCTAGCGGCGGGGAACTGGCCGGATATGCCCACGTGGACCCGACGGACGAGGTCGAGGGGCCGAGCGGAGAGCTGGTCGTCCACCCGTCGTTCCGGCGCAGAGGGCACGGCGGGCGGCTGCTGCGGGCCGTACTCGATCTGACGGGCGGCAGGCTGCGGCTGTGGGCGCACGGCGACCACGAGGCGGCCGGAAACCTGGCCGCGTCGCAGGGGCTCCAGCGGGCGCGGTCGCTCTGGCAGCTGCGCCGCTCGCTGTTCGCCCCGCTGGCCTCCCACGCGCTGCCCGACGGGGTGCGGCTGCGCACCTTCGTGCCCGGGCAGGACGAGGAGGCCTGGCTCAAGGTGAACGCCGCCGCCTTCGCCCACCACCCCGAGCAGGGCGCGTGGACGCTCGACGACCTGCGGCAGCGCGAGGCCGAACCGTGGTTCGACCCCGCCGGCTTCTTCCTGGCCGTCCGCGACGAGCGGCTCGTCGGATTCCACTGGACGAAGATCCACGGCTCCTCGGAGCACGGTCACGAGCCGCTCGGCGAGGTGTACGTCGTCGGCGTCGACCCCTCCCAGCAGGGCACCGGCCTCGGCCGGTCGCTCACGCTGGCCGGCCTGAGCCACCTGCGCTCGCGTGGCCTCGCCCAGGCGATGCTGTACGTGGACGAGGCCAACACGGCGGCGATCAGGCTTTACGAGTCGCTCGGGTTCGCCCGATGGGACGTGGACGTGATGTACGCCACCACCCCGCCACCCGGCACGGCCTGACGTACGTCCTCGTTCCGTTCCTCGTTCCGTTCCTCGTACGGCGTCGCGGGGCAGTCGCGTGCGGCGGGGCGGGCGGCTCAGGACTCTCGCTCTCTCGCTCTCTCGCTCGCGGTTACTCGACCATCCAGTGCAGTGCGAAGTAGGACAGAGCGGCCACCAGCGCCGCGGCGGGGATCGTGAGCACCCACGCGGTCACGATGTTGCCCGCCACCCCCCACCTGACGGCCGACAGCCGCTTGGTGGAGCCCACGCCCATGATCGCGCTGGTGATGGTGTGGGTGGTGGAGATCGGCGCGCCGAACCCGATCGCCGCCCCGTACAGGACGATCGCCGCCGCGCTCTCGGCGGCGAACCCCTGCGGCGGGTCGAGCGCGATGATCCGGCGGCCCAGCGTCCGCATGATCCGCCACCCCCCGGCGTACGTGCCGAGCGAGATCGCGCCCGCGGCGGACAGGATGACCCACTGCGGGATCGGATCGTCCGGCGCCGCGTAACCGCCGACGACCAGCGCCAGGAAGATCACACCCATCGTCTTCTGCGCGTCCTGCAGGCCGTGGCCGAGCGCCATCGCGGCGGCCGACACGGTCTGCGCGTAGCGGAAGCCGCGGTTGGTCTTGGCGGGTTGCGCTCTGCGGAAGATCCAGTAAATTGCGATCATGATCGCGGCGGCGAGCGTGAAGCCCGTCAGCGGCGAAAGGATCATCGGGATGACGACCTTCTCCACCACGCCGTCCCAGTGGACGAGGCTGGCCGAGGCCAGCGCGGAGCCGACGAGACCGCCGATCAACGCGTGGCTGGAGGAGGAGGGCAACCCGAAATACCAGGTGATGAGATTCCAGACGATCGCGCCGATCAGGGCCGACGCCACGATCACCAGGCCGTGCGAGCCCTGCGGAGCGTCGATGATGCCCTTGCCGACGGTCTGGGCGACCTGGGTGCCCAGGTGGGCGCCGATGAAGTTCATCGCCGCGGCCATGAACAACGCCGCCCTGGGGGTGAGGGCACGCGTGGAGACCGAGGTCGCGATGGCGTTCGCCGCGTCGTGGAAGCCGTTGGTGTAGTCGAAGGCCAGCGCCACGGCGACCACGCCGATGACGAGGACGAGCGTCAGGTCCACCGGGCCTAGCTTTCCTTGACCGCGATCGACTCGACGGTGTTGGCCACATGCTCGAAGGCGTCCGCCGCCTCCTCCAGGGCGTCGATGACCTCCTTCATCTTCATGACGGTCAACGCGTCGTACTCGCCGCTGAACAGCTTGGCCAGCAACCGGCGGTAGACCTGGTCACCCTGGTTCTCCAGGCGGTTGACCTCGATCCAGTATTCGTTGAGGTTCTTCATCGACCGCAGTCGAGGCATGGCCTCCGCGGTCAGCTCGGCCGCCCGCTCAAGCACCTCGACCTGCCGCACGACGTCCTTGGGGAGGTGGTCGAGCTGGTAGAGGACGATGAGGTCGGAGGCGGCCTCCATGGCGTCCATCACGTCGTCCAGGTTGGAGGCCAGCCGGTAGATGTCCTCGCGGTCGAAGGGCGTGATGAAGCTCTCGTTGAGCCGCTTCATGATGGCGTGGGTACGTTCGTCGCCGGCGTGCTCGCAGGCGCGCATCTTCTCGGCCAGGGCTTCCCTGTCCGACCCGTCGCTGATGATCTCCACAAGGAGGCGGGATGCCGTGACCAGGTTGTTCGCCGAGTCGGCGAACAGGTCGTAGTAGCTGTCCTCACGTGGCGTGAGACGCAGGCGCACGTCGTTCTCCAGATGTGCGGGGATGGTCCGTGGCAAGAGTACGGGTAACCAGGAGAAATGCGAACTTCATGTCCCCTTCTCCTACTCGCTACCCTCCGTATGCCGCATAACACTGCCACTTCCGGTAACTTGATCTCATTTCGACCACCGACCCGCTGCCTTACCAGGCACCATCTTGACGACTTCCCCACCCAACCGCCAGCGGCCCCTCACCCGGCCGTCCCGACGTCAGACCTCGGTCCTGTGGAAGTCGCGGAACGACCTGGACGGCGTCGGCCCCCGCTGCCCCTGGTAGCGCGACCCGTACTTCTCCGACCCGTACGGATGCTCCGCCGGAGAGCTCAGCCTGAACACGCACAACTGCCCGATCTTCATCCCCGGCCACAGCTTGATCGGCAACGTGGCCACGTTGGACAGCTCCAGCGTCACATGCCCGCTGAACCCCGGATCGATGAACCCGGCAGTGGAATGCGTCAGCAACCCCAGCCGCCCAAGCGAGCTCTTCCCCTCCAACCTGGAGGCCAGATCACTCGGCAGCGTGATCACCTCGTACGTCGAGGCCAGCACGAACTCCCCCGGATGGAGGATGAACGGCTCGTCACCTTCGGGCTCCACCATGCGGGTGAGGTCCGGTTGCTCGATCGCCGGGTCGATGTGCGGGTACCTGTGGTTCTCGAAGACGCGGAAGAATCGATCGAGCCGCACGTCAATGCTGGACGGCTGGATCATCTCCCGATCGAAGGGATCGAGCGCCAGCCGCCCGGAATCGATCTCTGCGAGGATGTCACGGTCAGAGAGCAGCACGTGGAGCAACCTACCGCGTACACACCAGGCGAGCTCACCGACCACCCAGGCCAGGTCCCAGCCGGACGGCGATCGTGATCGGAGTTGCGGCGGATAGTGCTGAACTGGGCCGGGTTTCCGCTACAGTGGTTGTCGCGGCTTCGGCCGATGCGGGTGTAGTTCAATGGCAGAACATCAGCTTCCCAAGCTGACAGCGCGGGTTCGATTCCCGTCACCCGCTCCAACGACGAAAGCCCAGGTCATCCGATGGATTCGGAGCCTGGGCTTTGATCTTGTTCAGGGTTGTTGATCTCCGCGTGCCATTAGCGTGCCATTAGCGCTGGTGATCACCCCACGGGTGCCAGCACGCCAGGAGGGCCGTCCTCGTCATCATCGCGCGCCCTATCGTGCCCTATCAGGCGCTTGTCGATCGCTTCGGTGATGACCTTGTCAGCGCCTCTGACGGCGTGCTGATAGATCATCGCGGCCCTGACGTTGTCATGGCCCATGCGCGCCATGAGGTCCTTGAGGCCGGCGCCGGAGTCGGCCGCGATCATGTTTCCGGTGTGACGAAGGTCATGGAGATGCAGGTTCGGGACGCCGAGGGACCGCACGGCTTCCACCCATCCAGCGAGCTTGTTGAACCCGCTCCGCCGCATCGGACCGCCCTTGATCCCCGTGAAGATCAGCGCTCCTGCTTCCGGCTTGACGTAGATCCTGAGGTGCTCCCGAAGCGCGGGGATGATCGCTTGTGGGATGCCCACCACCCGCTTACCCGCCTTGGACTTGGGCGGCCCAAGAACCAGTTCCCCCGTCGAGCGCTCCACGTAGGCCAGGCGCACGCGCACCGTCCCCGCGTCGAGATCGAGATCAGCTCGGGTCAACGCAGTGATCTCGCCCCACCGCAGGCTTGCGAAGGTGGCGAGGAGAACGAATGCCCGGTAGCGCCGATCGCGCGTGCAGTCGGCCTGGCCCGTGTCGACCATGTGCCAAAGTGCCCGCTCGGCTTCCGGTCGCGTTGGGAAGATCTCTGGATAGGTGCGCATCTCGCCGTGCCGCTGGAAGCGTATGCGGTATCCCTCGCCCTTGTTGAGGCCCCGTATGCTCCCCACCGGTCGACGGCCGACTCTGTCAGCCAACTCGAAGACCTGTCCTACTGAAAGAACAGGGCGCTCATCGGCATGCTCGTCGCCGGCCCCGCGGATTCGGCAGGGGTTGCGCGGGATGATCCGGTCGTCCTCAGTGGCAGTCATCAGTACCGCGCGCAGCAGGCGGTACGCCTTGGCCGCCATGCTCACCGAGACGCCCTTGCCCAGGAGGTCGGCCCGCCACTGCCGAATCATCGCAGTCGAGAGCTTTCCGAGGGGGACGCTCCCGAGGTGCGGCGTGATGTGCTTTCTGAGCAGCCAACTATAGAGATCGACTGTCCGGGGACGCAGGCCGGGGCGCTGGTCGATCCAAGTTGCCGAATAATCGGCGAGCTTGATCTTCGCTCGCTCGGGGTCGGTCCACTCTCCGGCGAGGATCTGCCCCTCGATCAGAGTGAGCGCCCTGTCTGCGTCGCCCTTGCGCTCGTACGTCTCCTCCCCCGTCCTTGTGCGTCCGTCCGGGCCGGGGTACCGGATCTGGAACCGGCCCGAGGGAAGCTTGCGGATGTTGCCGAAACGTCGGTGGTTGTCCTTGTTCGCCATCAGGCGGCCCTCCCGGATGCGTCGAAGGTCGTCATGGGGGCGACGGTGCCCGCGACGACGAAGGCGATCAGTGCTGACTCACGAATGCGGACATGGCGTCCGACCTTGACGAACTCGATCCGGCGCTCAGCGATCAGGCGGCGAACGAAGCGCTCGGAGGTGTGCAACAGTTCAGCGGCTTCAGGGACGGTGTGCAGCTTCTCCATCTCAGGCCGCCTCCCTCATTGCCGAAAGATCTTGGCCGTCTGCTTGGGCCTGGAGTTGTGCCATGTGGGTGCGCCATCGTTGCCGTTCGGCGACCGAGCGGAGGAGGCGCATAGCGAGCGGAGGCACGTTGGCGTCTCCGGCCGGGACCGGCTTCCAGACGTAGCGGTGCGGGTCGGTCGGCTGGTCGGGTTGGCCGAGGGCTTCCAGCACCCAGGTACGGCGATCCTGCTTGTGCTCGGCGAGGGTCTTGTTGGACCACTTGCGGGAAACCAGGACGCGACGGCCCGCGTAGCCGAGATGGTCCGGCTTGTGAGCCTTGCTCCGGCACCGGCCGGGTGTCATCCCCGGCTTGGCGCCCTTGGGCTGGACACCGTAGCGCAACCAGTTCGCGCAGGCCGGCGAGCACGGCTCGAAGCGCAGCGCCTCGACCATGCGGGCGGCATGCTCACGTTGTGCTTGGTTGCCCGGGTCGAGGCTGTCGCCGAGAGACTTGGTCAGGTACTTCGACAGGTACCGGATGCACTGGTCGGCATCCGGCGTTCCGGCGAGCACGCCCTTGACGTCCACCTGGTCGCCGAAGCGCATCACGTGAAGCGGTGCGGCGTCCTCGTCGGCGCCGAGTTGGTCGAGCGCTTCGTCCCAGGTGGGCAGCACCTCGCCCGTGTCAGGAGCGAGGTAGCCGGCCCCGTCCTCCCAGACCGGCAGGCGCTCCCCCTCAAAGACCACCTCGTCGGCCGATGGCCACCACACTTGGTGGTAGGTGGCCGCCGCTATCTGCTTGACCTCCGCTCGGGGAAGGGTGCCGCGGATGGCCATGTGCAGGTGCGGCGCGAGTCGCTTCTGGGGCTCCACCGCGGCGAAGTACTGCACGTCATAGCCCGCAACCCGCCGGAGGTTCTGCACGAACCGATCCACCAGCTTGGAGAAGTGCAGGGCGTCCCGAGCGGCCCGCGCGTAGTTGTAGCTCTCGGGATCGGCCGGGACACCGTTCCGCACCTTGCCGTAGGACGGGAGGGTCAGAGTGACGAACAGCGAGGGGCGGTAGACTTTGCCGTCCGAGCTGGTGAACGTCCTCCCGAGCGTGGTTGGCGCCATCCGCCGTTTGGGCAGGTTCGGGGCGTCCTGCCGCCGCCTGGTCGAGCGGGTCCGCTTGGGCACGGTACGGCCGAGCACGTTGCCGCGCATGCCCGCCTGGTTGATCTCGGCGTCCACGCCCTCGATGGCGGCGTCCCAGTCGGAGGTGTCCTCCCCGAGGGAGTCGGTCTGGTCACGGCGTGCCTGAAGGTCGGCACGGAACTCCACGAGCCACCGCTGTTCGTCTGTTGGCTCGTCCGGGGTGATGGCCGGCTCGTGGTCGAGGTGCCAGCCCTCCCGGCATTGCGCTCTCCGGAGCTGCCGGTTGCGCTTGGCGCACGACGGACACTTGGCGTCCAAGGTGGCCCCGCAGGGCACGTCTACGATCTCCCACTGTCCGGTGTGGGTGTCCAGCCGCTTGAGCGGGACGGGCCGGATGCACACGCCGTACTGCTTGGCGACCTCTTCGGCCACCTCGCGAGTCAGGGGCATGGCCTGCCGCACGGAGCGAGGTAGGGAACGACCGGTCATGCAGCCCTCCCGTCGTCGGTGGTCACGCGCGCGGACTGGCCGCATTCGCGGCACTCGACCAGGGCGCGGGCCGGGTCGAGCCAGAGAGCGTTCAGGGTGTGGCAGACGGAGCAGCGCAGGCCGTCGAGGAAGTGGGCGAGCGTCATGCGGCCTCACCCCCGGTGAAGACGGCGACCATGGCCCGGATGTCGGTGTCGGAGACGTAGGCGGCTCGGACGCGGACGGGCTCGGGTGAGGTCTCCAGCCGCATGTAGGCCACGCCCGCGCCCAGCTCCGGGATGGGCGAGATGTGGTCAGCGAGGGCTCCCCGGTCGCGGGCGCCGTCGCCGAGGACCATGTCCACCTGCTCCGACTCGTCCAACCGGAGCGCGATCTTGTCCGGGAACAGGTTGCGGATGTTCATGACCTCCTTGCGCGGGTCCTGAAGGGCAGCCATGACACCGACACCGACCGAGCGGCCCTGCGTCGCCAAGGTCGCCAGGGCGGCGGAGATGCGTTGCCGGAGCTGCTTGTCGGGCTGGTAGGCGGTCAGGAACGCGACCTCGTCGACGAGCACCAGGACGAACGGGTCCTCCACGGTCGGCATGTGGGAGCGCTGGAGACCGGCAAAGCGAGCTGCCCGCTTCTGCATCATGCTGACGGCGTCGTCCAGCAGGTCGGCGCAGTCGGCTGGATCGGCCGCGTAGCGCCCGTGGAACAGCTCACGGCCGAACGACAGCTCCATCAACTTCGGATCGAGCGCCCAGATCTCGGCCAGTCCGGCCCGCATTGCCGGGAGCAGGCCGCGGATGGTGTCCCACAGGAACGAGCCCTTGCCAGCCCCGGTGGCGCCCGCGATCAGAACATGGGTGCCATGCACCTTGAGCCGCAGCGGTTGACCGTCCTCCTGCTTGCCGATCTCGACCGGCCCGACCGTGGGTTCATCCGGGATAGGGAGGGCCGGGATGGGAGCGGCGAGTGGATCGCTGCGCGGGAAGGTAAGCAGCAGTCGGCCGCCCTTGACGAGGGCGACACGGCAGGAGACGGCGCCGAAGCCCTGGGCGAGGTTGTCGGTGCGGTCGGTCCAGTCCTTGACCGCCTGTCCGCCGAGCATCCGCACGGTGAGCCGGTCGGCCCAACCGTCGCAGGTGACGCGGATCAGGCGCGGCATGTAGGCCCGGCCATGAATGCGCTTGGCCAGTCCGGAGACGTCCATGACCGCTTGCCAGTGACGCCGGTAGACCCACATCAGCCGCCACCAGGCCAGCAGCCGCCGGCCAACGAGCCGAGTGAAGGAGTCACGAGCGCAGAACGCCCAGGCGAGCAAGACGAGGACGACGAACCCGAGCACGGAGGCCGCCAACGGCCAGCCGTACAGCGTCCAGATCAGGCCGAGCGTGACGGGCACGGCGGAGGCGATCGGGTGACGCCAGAGCGTACGGACGAGTGCGACCAGCAAGCGCCAGCCGTAGATGATCAGGGTGAGTAGGGCAGGAGTCTTGAGCACGGCCGGGCGGAAGACGACGGCCGTGTCCGGCGTGGTGGTGACGAGGTTGCGCGCCTCGTCGCCAGGCAGCCGCTTGAACATAAGCTTGGTACCTCTCGTGAGTGAGATCAGGGGAGAAAAGAGGGCCGCCGGAAGTGGGCGCTTCTGGCGGCCCCGCCTTGCCTGTCAGGCCGCCGTCTTGGCGGTGGCCTTGCCTGTGGCCGACTGCTGGGTGTGCAGGCGCTCGCAGTCGGCCAGGTAGCGAGCGGCAGCGTTGAAGATCTCTCGGGCGGTGGTCAGGTCGGCGTCGGTGACGGGCCCGGCTCCCGTGGTGGAGATCGACACGTCCGCCTCCGGGGTGCCGAACGCCAGGTACGGGCGGCGCTCGTCGAGCACGTGGGCGCGGATGCGTACCTCGCCGGTGTGGAAGGAGACCGTCAGGCGCGGGCGCTCGTCCTGGGTCATCGACAGCGTGAGGTGGGTGTACGGGCCGAGGATGGTCATGCCGCCTCCTGGCGAGTGTCGGGCAGGGTGTGGAACGACGACTCCAGCGAGCGGGCGAAGCGGGCGGCCTCGCGGGCGAGCTGGCGGGCGAACTCGACGTCCTGGCCGGTCACCGGCCCGGCGGTGGTGACCAGGAGAAACGCGGCGCCGAAGTCGAGCGCCAGCACCGGCTCACCGTGCCCGTAGGGGTGGCGCAGAGTGCGGGCGGCGTGTCCGGTGGTCAGCCGGATCACGCTGGTTCGAGGGGTACGGCGACGGGTCATCAGGTGACGTCCTTTCCGGCCGGAGCCTTGCTCGCAGCCGCCTGAGCGGCCTGAGCGGCCTGGGTGGTCGGGGCGGTGGTGCGGGGTGCGTGCATCTCGCGGACCTTGATCGAGTAGGCGAGACGGCCGGCGGCGTTGACGTACGGGGTGACGGACATGCCGTCGAACTGGACCGGCGTGAAGGGCAGGCCCGGCATGGGCGCGGGCGGTACCGGCTGGACCGGGCTGAAGATCTTGACCGCGACCGTCTTCTGGGCGGGCTTGAGGGTCGGGTCACCGTCCATGACCGCGACCTGCCAGACCAGCTCTTGGGTCTGCTTGTCGCGGGCCTGCACGAACCGGCCGCCGGTGGAGGCGTCGAAGTCCTTGACGGGTTCGACCTCGCCGACGATGTAGCAGCCGTGTGGGAAGACCATGGTGTAGGTGACGGGGATGGGGCCTTGCAGAGCCATAACAGCTTTCCTCTCTCGACTGACAGGCACTTGACCTATCAACTGCTTCGAGCATAGAGAGAGCCCGCTTGATAGGTCAAGTGCCTATGCGGGCTCTGTCGGAAAGACTTCCCTAACCGATCGGATAGGCGTCCTCCAGCTCATGCCGATCAGCCGGAAGCAGCACCTCCACCACGACTAGGGGACGGCCAGAGGCCAGCACCTCCACCACGACTAGGGGACGGCCAGAGGCGTCCCGGACCGCTCCGAACACGGCGAGAAGCGGCACGTTCTTGGGCATGGCGAGCTGCTTGGCCTCATCGGTGGTGGGCATGCGTGCCGTGATCTGCTCGACGATATGATCGAAGCGGACACCCTTGCGGGAGCGCAGGTGTTCACGGATGCCCTGGGGCAGCGGCTCGCCGCTGGTCAGGTCGGTGCCCTCCGACAGCTCCAGAGGTAGCCACAGCGACACCAGCTCACTTGGTTCACCATCGCGCAGGACCAGGCGCCGGCGCAGGAACGCCTTGCTCTTGGGTCGTGCATCCAGCAGCGCCGCCACGCGGTTGGGCAGGGCGACCGCGCCCGCCTCGACCAGCTCGCCGGGTGCGTTGGCCTCCGGGTTGGTCAGGTACGCCTGCCCCGGGCGGTTGGGTTCCACGGACGCCATCGCGGGTCGGCCGCGCACGAAGCGGCCCTTGCCCTGCTGGGACTCGATCCAGCCCTGCTCCCGCAGCACGCGCAGAGCCGCGACCACGGTGGGCCGGGAGACGCCGAACTCTTGGATGAGCTGGTGCTCGCTGGGCAGAAGAGAGTCGGGCGGGTAGGTTCCCGACTCGATACGCCGTTGAAGGGCCTGCACAAGCTGGGCATACTTCGGCGGCACGGACTCTAGCGACATTATGACCGTCCAACACCCGACAGGTTGTTTTACCAAGTTTGAGCGTATCCTGGCCGACGCCGTCTGTCCACGCCCCTCCACAGAAGACGAGCCGTCCAGAAGAAGGCCCGGCAGACAGTCGGTGGAGGGATCGGGGGCGACCCTCACAGGGCGTGGCGGTGACTGCCTGCCGGGATGAAGACGCGACGAGGCGAGAGGAAAGCCACACGAACCCCTCCGGCCGAGGGCCGTCACCGCCTCGCCGCGCCCGCCCGCTACTTGGCGACGTACTGCGCCAAGACGCTTGCCGCACCCTCCACGTCATCGACCGGATGACGCTTCTCGGCGTTCTGCCAGGAGTAGTAGGCCCCGCCATAGCCGACGAACACCCACACCGGCAGCCCCGGCTCAGGCCGGTGCACCATGAGGGCACTGTTGTTGTCCCGCAGTTCGGCGTTGACACCCAAACCTACGAGCTTGTCGCGCAGCCGGATCAGCGCCTGACTCTCGCCCTCCTGGGCGAGGCCCGCCATGGCTGCCAGCATCACCGAGTTCATTTCCCGCTCCCTTCGGCCCGGCCGCTTCCGAGGCAGTCGAGACACTGCCGCTCCCCTCTTGGACCCTCCTCGCCATCGCTGCCACCGATCAGGAGCGCGCGGCGCGAGTCGCGCAGCTTGATTCCGCGTCCCCGGCATGCGGGACAGGGCGTGGTCTCGCTGTTCTCGTCTGGCCGGGTCACCGTCGCCATCTCCTCGATTCATCCGGCGTTCCCTGTGTCGGGAGGCCGCTTCACGTACCTTGTTGGTTGATGGCAAGTCCACCGGCCAACGGAGCGCGACGGGACCCCCGCACGGCCCCCTCTCCGCTCCCCTCTTGAGTCCCCTGCCGAGAGGAATGTCGATAGATGCCCGACAAGGCGCCGAACGCCCCGCTCCGGGCATGGCGCAATGCCAGCCGGCTCACGAGAGTCGAGATGGCCGAGAAGATCAACGCCACCAAAACCGGCATCGCCGAAGCGTTGGCATGTGATGCGGAACGTGTCCGCCGCTGGGAAACCGGAGACGTCCGGTGGCCGAGCACGGTCTACCGCCTGGCCTTGACTCAGCTCACAGGCAAGACGCCAGAGGATCTGGGCTTCATCCGCGCCCAACACGACGAGATCAGGCAGGCCCCTCAGGGAACCGCAGAGCTCTCGCAGACATCCACGACCACGACCAATGGCAACAGCCCTTCACGCGCTGACGAGATCGAGACACGACTTGCCACCGACGAGAACATCACCGCCGCCCTCGTCTGGCTCGACCAGCAAGCCGCACGGCCAGCCGGCAACAGCCGCCGACAGGTCGCCAACCGTCTCGTCGACCTAGACCCTCGACACCTCCGCGATCGTGCCCAGCTGCGCGGCCGGATCGGGCGCGACCAAATCGCCCAGGCTCTCGTTGCCTACTACTCCGGTGCCGCCGACGCAGGCTTGAGCACCTACCGGATTGGCACCAATGGCGATCTCGTCGCCACCAGTCTGCTCACCACGCGTGAATGGCTCGATCTCGGCTTCCCGCTCAACACATCTCACCCCGACTTCAGCCTGACCAACGCCACCGGCCCACAACTCCCCATGGACGAACTACGCTTCGACGCCGCAGTGGAATGCCTGGCCGAGGCCCTCATCACGAACCGCCGGATCGTGAACGCGCCGCTCTACCGCATGACCAACATCGACATCGGTCCCGGACAGATCAACGCGGGCTTTGCCATGTCCGAGTTCGTCCACTACGCCCTGTCCATGGACCTCCTCGAACGAGAGCTCCTCGACGCGATCGTGGACCGCCGACCGATCCGCCCAGGAACCCTCCCCCTGCGCGATCACTACTTGCCCGACATCGACAGCATCACCCGACCGGGTGAACGGCTCTGCGCCGGGGGACCCCTCGCTCTGTGCGCCATCGCGCGCCCAGGCACCCGAGCCCGCCAAGGACGCCCGGACTACGTCATCCTCGTCCAGGAACGCTCCGGCAACGTCCTCAACGCCGCCCAGAAACTCGCCGTCATCCCCAAGGCATTCCACGAACCTCTGGCCGACTTCGGCGAAGACGTCTCCATCGCCTCGACGCTCGAACGCGAGATGGAAGAAGAACTCTTCGGCCGAAACGACGTCGACTCCACATTCGGCGGCCAACTCCATGCCGACCCCATGCATCCCAGCCGTCTGTCTGCGCCGATGGCCTGGCTGATGGAACGCCCCGATCAATGGCGCCTCGAATGCACTGGCTTCGGCTTCAACCTCGTCAGCGGCAACTTCGAGTTCGCCTCACTCATCGTCATCGACAACGAGGAATGGTGGACCCGATTCGGCGGCCACATCGCCGCCAACTGGGAATCCAGCGGCATGCGCCGCTACTCCACCCTCGACACGGACCTGATCTCATCCCTCCTCCGGGATTCCGCATGGAGCAACGAAGGCCTGTTCGCCCTCTCCGAAGGCCTCCAGCGACTCAGCCAAATCGGCGGCAGCCGCGTGAATCTACCGACCATCAAAGTGGAGCTCTGACCTATGGCCGACAACTGGTACACCGGCAACGCCACCGACGACGCCGACCAGCACCGCGGATGGCTTCTCGGCCACTTCATCGACCCCACTGCCGGCAACATCCGCTCCACCGGAGACCTTGAGGTCAAGTGGGGCCTCCACCCCGCCGGACAGCAACGCCCCGAATGGACCGCAGACGACCAGCGCACCACCTTCCTCCTCCTCATCCAAGGGCGCTTCCGCCTCGACCTCACACTCGGCAGCACAGTGCTGGAACGCCAAGGCGACTACGTCGTCTGGGGACCCGGCATCGACCACTCCTGGCAAGCTGAAGCGGACTCGATCGTCCTGACGATCCGCTGGCCATCGGTGCCGTCAACGTAAGACCCGTGACCGAGGCGCTGAGAGCAGCGTGCGCATTGCCGAATAGCGCTCATGAGGATCAAGCGGCGGCGCGGCGCGCCGCCGTACGCCCCGCTCCGGCGTCCCCGCGCCGCGCTGCGGCCTGGGGGCCGGT
>NZ_QNFZ01000052.1 GCF_003313395.1 Nonomuraea lactucae
GGGCGCGCGGGAGCGCCTTCACCGGGCGCGCCCTCCCTGGCGTGCGGGAGCGCCCCGCACCTGGCGCGACCCCGCTCCCGGCGGTCGGCGTCCCCTGGGGCGTGCGAGGACACCACGGGGGGACGCCACCGGGTGGGCGGAATGCCACAGGGCCAGCAGCGCGTGCGGCGAGGACCTGCCCAGAGCCGCGCCCCGCGAAGGCGCCGTGCCCCGCGCAAGAGCCTCGCAAAGGGGCCGTGGCCTGCGAAGGAGTCCCGCAAAGGAAGCCGTGGCCCGCAAAGATGCCGCACCGCGCGAAGGAGCGTCCCGTGGTGGCAGACGGGTCGAGAGGCTGCGCGCCGTGCGGACCGCCACGCCCCGCACGGAGCGGCGCCCCGCGCAGGGGCCGCATCAGCGGGTGCCCGGGAACGGGTTCGGGCCCGGGAACGGGTTCGGGCCCGGGAACAGGTTCGGGCCCGGGAACAGGTTCGGGCCCGGGAACAGGTTCGGGCCCGGGAACAGGTTCGGGCCTGGGAACAGGTTCGGGCCTGGGAACAGGTTCGGGCCTGGGGGGCGGCAGGAGGTGCGAGAACGGCCCCAGCTGGGGCGAGGTCCTGAGGCCGCTGTGGCGGGGCGCGAGAGCGGGATCACACCTGGGGCATGGCGCTCAGGACGAGGTGGCGTCCCGAGGCGGGTGTGCGGCCTCAGGCGGGTGGGTCAGCCCGCCAGTGGGACGTCGACCGGAAGCTGGGGCTGGGTGGGGACCCCCAGAATGCCCTCCACCGTGGTGACGAAGGTCTCGGCCTCGGCCAGCAGCTCCTCGGCGTCGGCCGCCGAGACGCCGCGGACCATGCCCGCCTCGGCGGCGGCGCGCTTGGCGGCGCTCACCGAGAAGTAGGCGGCCCACTGCGCGAGCTGCGGCTCCGCCTCGGGCAGGAGCTCCCACGCGCTGCGCAGGCGGCGCCTGCGCCCCTCCATGGGACGAGGGCGGGCGGCCAGGATCGCGGCGGCGGCGCGCAGGGCCGCCAGGTGCGCCGCCACGTATCGGGATGCCGGGGTGCGAGCCGTCGTCGCCTCCGCCAGGCAGGAACGTGAATCCGTCAGGTGCGCCCGGACAGCAGGCGACAGCCGGGGACCTTGCGGGTCTCTGGACCGTGGTGCCATGTGCACGCCTCCTCTGGGTCGTGGCGCCTCCCGGCGTCACGGCCGGTGAAGCCAACGCTCGCAGACGCCACCGACAATTCCGCCGGGCCGGCCGGACGAGAAGCTTCCCCTCTCCCCGTCCGGCCAGGAACGCGCCCACTCGTCTCCGCCGACGACGAGGACGCGCCCTTGCCCGTGGAGCCTGATCGCGGGTCTCGCTTGGGGGAAGCGGGGCCCGCGATCAGGTCCTTCCGACGTGAGCCGCGAGTCTCACGTCACTACGTCGAACATAATTTCGATCACCCTCGGTGTCAACCTGTTCCAGAACACAGGTTCGATCGGCATGGCTGGAGAACCACCTGAAAGCGCAGGTGAGAGCGGGGCGGGGCCCGGCGAGTCCCCGCGTGGCGCGCGCGGGCGTCCGAGGCCGGCCGGTCACAGGACCGGACGGGTCACAGGACCGGACGGGTCGCACGACCGGACGGGTCGCACGACGGGGCGCGGGTTTACTGGCGGCCTGCTTTTCGGGGGCTTAGGGGGTCAAGCCGGATGCTTTCCCCCGCGTCGCCTTTTGTGCGGGATTTACGCGGCGGCAACCACCATCCCCTGCGAACGCCCCCACATGGCCCCGTAGCGCCCCCTGAGCCCCGCTCAGGTTTCCCTGGCCCCTGTGGTCCCGGGGCCGTCCACGGACGCCGAGAGGGCGCCAGACGGGCACAGGGCGACAGCCCGGCGGACGGCCTCCTCCAGGTCCTTGGGAGGTGACGGGTCCAGCAGCACGACGGTCCCGTCGTCCTCGCTCTGGTCGAACACCTTCGGCGCCGTCAGCGCGCACATCCCCGCCCCGATGCACACCGTCGTGTCAGCCTTGATCTCCATCAGACACTCCCGAGGGCCGCCAAGGCCCGAGCGTTCGGTGACCTGTCAGATCCGCACATCAGAGTCTCCTTCCGGGTTTTGTCGGTGCCTGCCGATAGCGTGGTCGTCTCGTTACCGGACGTTGGAGGTGGGTGTGCGCAGGTCGTTCAAGTTCCTGCTGCGCCCTACCGCCGGCCAGGTGGCGGCGCTCACGGCGTGCCTGGATGACCACCGCGACCTGTACAACGCCGCTTTGGAGCACCGTCGTACGGCCTACCGCAAGGCAGGTGTGACGGTCCGGTACGGCGAGCAGTCGGGCGAGTTGAAGCACATCCGCGCCGACGACCCCGGGGGGCAGGGCCGGTGGTCGTTCTCTTCCCAACAGGCCACGCTGCGCAGGTTGGACAAGGCCTTCCGCGCGTTCTTCGACCGCGTCAAGGCAGGCCGTACCCCGGGCTTTCCGCGGTTCAAGGGCCGGGGCTGGTTCGACACGGTCGAGTGGCCCAAGGACGGTGACGGCTGTCGGTGGGACTGCCGGCCCGAGCACCCCGCCGCGACATTCGTCCGCCTTCAGGGGGTCGGGCATGTGCGGGTGCACCGGCACCGGCGGGTGCTCGGCACCGTGAAGACGATCAGCGTCAAGCGGGAAGGCTCCCGCTGGTTCGTGGTCCTGTCGTGCGAGGACGTGCCCGCCGAAACGCTGCCCGCGACGGGCGTGGTGGCCGGGATCGACATGGGTGTCGCCTCGCTCGTCACGACGTCGGACGGGGCGCATGTGGCCAACCCTCGCCACCTCGCCGCGACAGCTGACCGGCTGGCTGCCGCGCAGCGGGACCTCGCCCGTAAGAGGCGCGGGTCCAGGCGCCGCCGTACGGCTGTGGCCCGGGTCGCGGCGCTGCACGCGAAGGTGCGGCGAGGTCGACTCGACGCGGCGCACAAGGCCGCTCTGGCGCTGGTCCGCGACTACGACGTGATCGTGCATGAGGACCTGAAGATCGCGAACATGACCCGGTCGGCGTCCGGCACGATCGAGCGGCCGGGCCGCAACGTCGCGGCCAAGTCCGGCCTCAACCGAAGCGTTCTGGACGCGGGTTGGGGGGTGTTCCTGCGGCTCCTCGCGTACAAGGCTGAAAGCGCCGGTCGAGAGCTGATCGCAGTCGATCCCCGCAACACCTCCCGCACGTGCGCCCGCTGCGGGCACCGCGCACGGGAGAACCGCGTCACCCAGGCCGAGTTCGCGCACGGGAGAACCGCGTCACCCAGGCCGAGTTCGCGTGTACGGCGTGCGGGCACACCGCGCACGCCGACATCAACGCGGCAACCAACATCCTCAGGGCAGGGCTTGCCCTTCGCCGGGCTGCGGAAGCGGCTTAGCGAGAAGCCGCCTCCTTCAGGAGGCGGAGGAGTCACGACGACTGCCTACCAGGTGACAGGGAGGCGGTGCACCCCGTAGATGCTCATGTCCGTGCGCATCGGCACCTCCTGCGGCGGGACGGCCAGTCGCAGGCCCGGGAGGCGGCGCAGCAGCGCCGCGTAGCCGATCCGCATCTCGATCCTGGCCAGCTGCTGGCCGAGACACTGGTGGATGCCGTGGCCGAACGTCAGGTGGCCGCTCGCCTGCCGGGTGACGTCGAGGCGCTCCCCGCCGGGGAAGCGGATGGGGTCGCGGTTCGCCGCCGGAAGCTGCAGCGTGACCGCCTCGCCCGCCTTGATCAGGGTGCCGTCGACCTCGACGTCCTCCAGCGCGGTCCTGACCGGCCCGAGGTGGATGATCGTGAGGTAGCGCAGCAGCTCCTCGACCGCGTTCTCCACCAGCGACGGGTCGTCGCGCAGCGCGGCGAGCTGCTCAGGGTCGGCGAGCAGCGCGTACGTGCCCAGGCCCAGCATGTTGGCGGTGGTCTCGTGGCCGGCCACGAGCAGCAGCAACGCGACGCCGGTGAGCTCCTCGTCGTTCAGCTCGCCGCCCGCGACCAGCCCGCTGAGCAGGTCGTCGCCGGGCTCGGCGCGTTTGCGCTGGATGAGGCCGTACAGGAACGCGGAGATGCTCGTCATCGCGCCGACGACCTGGTCGGGTTCGCTTTCGAGGTTGACGAGCACCTTGGAGTCGTTCTGGAACCTCGCGCGGTCCTCGTACGGCACCCCGAGCAGCTCGCAGATCACCAGGGACGGGATCGGCAGCGCGAACTCCTCCACCAGGTCGGCGGGCCTGCTCCCCGCCTCCATCCGGTCGAGGCAGGCTTCGGCGATCTCCTCGATCCTGGGTTCGAGCCGGTTCATCCTGCGCACGGTGAACTGGCCGGCCAGCAGCTTGCGGTAGCGCGTGTGCTCGGGGGCGTCCATGCGCAGGAAGAACCCGGGCGGCACCTGGAATCCCTTCTCCCGCGCCTCCTGGGCGAGCTCCAGCCGGGCGGCGATCGGCGGGTGCGTCAGCTCGGGCCGGTTGCTGAAGCGGGGGTCGGCCAGGACCGTCCGGGCGGCGGAGTAGCCGGTCACCAGCCAGCCGAGGTGGCCGTCGGCGTACGTCATGCGATGCACGGGAGCCCGTTCCCGGAGCTCCATGATCTTGTCCGGCGGGTCGAACGGGCGCTCGCGTTCGGTGGTCAAGGTGAGGTCTGACATGCGGTTGTTCCCTTCCGGTCGGTCAACGTCCAGAAAACATCATTCAATGCAAAGTTTCAATGGATGAAAAGCATAAGCTCGTGCAGTACAGTTCCGGCATGGACGGGATCCGGGAGCGCAAGAAGCAGCGCACGCGCCGGGCGCTGATCGAGGCCGCGCTCCGGCTGTTCGACGAGAAGGGCTACGAGGAGACCACGCTCGCGGAGATCGCGGCGGAGGCGGACGTGTCGACGCGCACGTTCTTCAGCTACTTCGCCAGCAAGGAGGACGTGGTCTTCTTCGACACCGACACCCGCCTGGAGCGGACCCTGCACCTGGTGGCGACGAGGGCGGCGGACGAGCCGCTGCCGCGGCTGCTGCAGCGGCTCGTGCGTACGAGCCTGCTCTGGGCCGCCGAGGACGAGAACTACGCCCTGCGGGACGCGCCGTTGCGGATGCGCCTGATCATGACCGTGCCCGCGCTGCAGGCGCGGGCGCTGCACCTGCTGTTCGACAGCCAGCTGCGGGTGGCGCGGGCGCTGGAGGAGGCCTATCCCGACCGGCTGGACCCGGTGGAGGCGGCGGCGGCCGTGGGCGCGCTGACGGGCGCGGCGAAGCTGGCCGTGATGGCGAGCATCGCGCGGGGCGACTCGATGGAGCGGGCCGGGGAGGCGGCCGTGCGCGCCACCGAGATCACCCTGCGCGGCCTCGACTCGCTGGCGGCGACGGGCCCGGATGCCACTGCGGCGG
>NZ_QNFZ01000008.1 GCF_003313395.1 Nonomuraea lactucae
CGCTTTGTGGTCAAGTCCTCGGCCTATTAGTACCGGTCAGCTCCACACGTTACCGCGCTTCCACCTCCGGCCTATCAACCCGGTCGTCTACCGGGAGCCTTACCCACTCTCGTGGTGGGAGACCTCATCTCAAGGCGAGCTTCCCGCTTAGATGCTTTCAGCGGTTATCCCTTCCGAACGTAGCCAACCAGCCGTGCACCTGGCGGTACAACTGGCACACCAGAGGTTCGTCCGTCCCGGTCCTCTCGTACTAGGGACAGCCCCTTTCAAGTCTCCTACGCGCGCAGCGGATAGGGACCGAACTGTCTCGCGACGTTCTAAACCCAGCTCGCGTACCGCTTTAATGGGCGAACAGCCCAACCCTTGGGACCTACTCCAGCCCCAGGATGCGACGAGCCGACATCGAGGTGCCAAACCATCCCGTCGATATGGACTCTTGGGGAAGATCAGCCTGTTATCCCCGGGGTACCTTTTAGCCGTTGAGCGACACCGCTTCCACATGCCGATGCCGGATCACTAGTCCCAGCTTTCGCTCCTGCTCGACCCGTCAGTCTCACAGTCAAGCTCCCTTGTGCACTTACACTCGACACCTGATTACCAACCAGGCTGAGGGAACCTTTGGGCGCCTCCGTTACCCTTTAGGAGGCAACCGCCCCAGTTAAACTACCCACCAGACACTGTCCCCGATCCGGATCACGGACCAGAGTTAGACGTTCAAAACGACCAGAGTGGTATTTCACCAATGACTCCACCCGAACTAGCGTCCGAGCTTCCCAGTCTCCCACCTATCCTACACAAGACGCTCCAAACGCCAATGTCAAGCTGTAGTGAAGGTCCCGGGGTCTTTCCGTCCTGCTGCGCGTAACGAGCATCTTTACTCGTAATGCAATTTCGCCGGGTCTGCGGTTGAGACAGCGGGGAAGTCGTTACGCCATTCGTGCAGGTCGGAACTTACCCGACAAGGAATTTCGCTACCTTAGGATGGTTATAGTTACCACCGCCGTTTACCGGCGCTTAAGTTCTCACCTTCGCACGATCACTCGCGCTAAGCGGTCCCCTTAACGTTCCGGCACCGGGCAGGCGTCAGTCCGTATACATCGTCTTACGACTTCGCACGGACCTGTGTTTTTAGTAAACAGTCGCTTCCCCCTGGCCACTGCGACCCCCACCAGCTTCGGAGGCACGCTCCTACACCGGCAGAGGTCCCCCTTCTCCCGAAGTTACGGGGGCAATTTGCCGAGTTCCTTAACCACAGTTCACCCGATCGCCTTAGTATTCTCTACCTGACCACCTGAGTCGGTTTAGGGTACGGGCCGCCACAACACTCACTAGAGGCTTTTCTCGGCAGCATAGGATCATCCACTTCACCACAATCGGCTCGGCATCACATCTCAGGATTCAACGCGGGGCGGATTTACCTACCCCACTCCCTACATGCTTACCCCAGGACAACCATCGCCTGGGCTGGACTACCTTCCTGCGTCACCCCATCGCTTACCTACTACCCGATCGGACCGAGCGTTCACCCTGACAGCCACCCCGAAGGGCAACCCGAGCTAAGGACTCTTAGCATCACGAGATTCGATATGGGCGCATTGAAGCGGGTACGGGAATATCAACCCGTTGTCCATCGACTACGCCTGTCGGCCTCGCCTTAGGTCCCGACTTACCCTGGGCGGATTAGCCTGCCCCAGGAACCCTTGGTCATCCGGCGCGAGGGTTTCTCACCCTCGATTCGCTACTCATGCCTGCATTCTCACTCGCACACCCTCCACAACTGGATCACTCCGCTGCTTCACCGGATGCACGACGCTCCCCTACCCACCAACACACCCACAAAAGGGGCATGCCAGTGCCACGACTTCGGCGGTGTACTTGAGCCCCGCTACATTGTCGGCGCGGAATCACTTGACCAGTGAGCTATTACGCACTCTTTCAAGGATGGCTGCTTCTAAGCCAACCTCCTGGTTGTCTCTGCGACTCCACATCCTTTCCCACTTAGCACACGCTTAGGGGCCTTAGTCGGTGATCTGGGCTGTTTCCCTCTCGACTACGAAGCTTATCCCCCGCAGTCTCACTGCCACGCTCTCACTTACCGGCATTCGGAGTTTGGCTGACGTCAGTAACCTTGTCGGGCCCATCGGCCATCCAGTGCTCTACCTCCGGCAAGAAACACGCGACGCTGCACCTAAATGCATTTCGGGGAGAACCAGCTATCACGGAGTTTGATTGGCCTTTCACCCCTACACACAGGTCATCCCCCAGGTTTTCAACCCTGGTGGGTTCGGTCCTCCACCCAGTCTTACCTGAGCTTCAACCTGCCCATGCGTAGATCACTCCGCTTCGGGTCTACAGCATGCGACTCAAACGCCCTCTTCAGACTCGCTTTCGCTACGGCTCCCCCACACGGGTTAACCTCGCCACACACCATAACTCGCAGGCTCATTCTTCAAAAGGCACGCAGTCACATCACACGCAGGCGAACCTGCGTAAGCTCCTACGGCTTGTAGGCACACGGTTTCAGGTACTCTTTCACGACCCCTCACCGGGGCACTTTTCACCTTTCCCTCACGGTACTCGTGCACTATCGGTCACCAGGGAGTATTTAGGCTTACCAGGTGGTCCTGGCAGATTCACACAGGATTTCTCGGGCCCCGTGCTACTTGGGA
>NZ_QNFZ01000045.1 GCF_003313395.1 Nonomuraea lactucae
CGACAAGGCCGGCGCACCGGCCTGGCGGCACCTGCCGTCCTGGTTCGTCTATCCCGAGCTGGACTTCAACATCCCGCTGGCCGCCCACCGGTTCATGGCCGAGCGGGCCGGCGCCCGCGAGCAGGTGGAGATCGCGGGCGCCTCGCACGCCCTGCCCGCCTCCCAGCCCGCCGCCGTCGCCGACGTCATCCTCAACGCCGTCAACGACGTGGCGTGACGACTCTCGCGTCTCGCGCCTGAGCCGGGGAGGACCCGAATCCCCGCGAGAGATCGGTGACCCGGCATCGACCCGGCTCCGGCGGGTCGCCCTCGGACAGGCGATCCGCCGGAGCCGCCACCTGCGCCGTCGTGGCGCCGCGGATAGGTCGGTCGACCGATGACGGCGGGGGAGGGCATTGGGGATCCTTGGGGGCACGGAGCCGTGGTAAGCGGCTGCGCTCTGGGAGGAGACTGATGGTTGACACGTCGGAGCCGGACAGCGGGGAGTACGTCGAGCCGGCCGAAGTCCACTTCGACGACCTCGATCCCATCGGCAACCTGCACAACGGCCGCTACCTGATGCTGGTCGAGCGGGCGCTGATGCGGATCTGGGCGCGGAACGGCTACTCGTTCGTCGACGGCGTGCCGACGCATCCCGACGTGCTGCACGTCGTGGTCGAGCAGACGATCAAGTATCGGAGCCAGGTTCGCGGGGTCGGCGGGGTCAGCGTGGGATTCCGGATGGAGCGCCTCGGCAGGAGCAGCATGGTCTACACCTTCCGCGTGATGTCCCGCGACGGGCAGACGGTTCACGCCGAGGGGACGCGTACCGAGGTCAACGTGGACATGGCGACACAGCGGTCCGCGCCCTGGGCCGACGCGACCCGTGACATGGCCAACGTGCTGTTCGCTCCCGCCTCCGTCAGTTCGGGATGATCCGGCCGCCATCGGTATGGTGGCCGTCGTGGAGCACGTTCTGACGACCGAACGCCTGGTCCTGAGCCCGGTGACCGCGCGCGACCATGGCGAGCTGATGGCGCACTGGGCCGGTGTGGACGTGCGGCGGTTCCTCTTCGACGGAGAGGTGCTGTCTCCCGCGGACGTCGCCGAGGTCATCGAGGAGAGCGAGCGTGATTTCGCCACCGCGGGTTATGGTCTCTGGCTGATCCGGGACCGGGAGAGCGCCGGTCTGCTCGGCACGGCCGGGCTGCGACCGTTGGAGCGGCTCGGGCTGGAGGTGTTCTACAGCCTGGCGCCCGGGGCGTGGGGCAACGGATATGCCACCGAGGCCGCCGGCGCGGTGGTGGAGCACGCACTCGGTCCTCTCGGCCTGCCCGAGGTGCTGGCCGAGGTCGACGACGCCAACACCGCGTCGGTCGCGGTCGTCGAGCGGCTCGGCATGACCCCGTTCGCGGTGGTGGCCGGTCTGCTCGGCCCGATGACCCGCTACCGCAGGACTCGCTGAGTACGTCCGGCGGTCACCGGCCGTGCCCGCGTCATGATCGCCGGGGGCGCCGGAGGGCGGTGGCGAGGTCGTCGAGGTGGTCCGAGACGGCGCCCAGGGTGAGCAGGCCGCTGCCCGCCCCCGCCAGCTCCGCCGCCGCGGGGGTGAGCTCGGCGAGTGCGCGTTCCATCGTCTCCCGGTCGCCGACGGTGATGGCCGCGCGCGCGGTGAGGCACCACAGGGCCTCGAACAGCAGACCGGGGGGCGGGTCCGGCGCCTGTCGCAGCGCCGCCGCCGCCGCGTCGTGGCGGTGCCGCGCCAGCAGCACCAGCGGGCGGGCCCATGGCTCGTACGGTCCCCAGTCGGTCTGCTCGCCGGTCTGCTCGCCGATCTGCTCGCCGATCTGCACGTCGGCCTGGGCGGGCAGGCCACGGCGCAGGCGCAGGCACAGCAGCGCGAGCTCGGTCTGCTCGCCGGTCTGCTCGCCGATCTGCTCGCCGATCTGCACGTCGGCCTGGGCGGGCAGGCCACGGCGCAGGCGCAGGCACAGCAGCGCGAGCGGCAGCGCGCCACGTCGCAGCCCGGGCATGCCGGCCCCGTCCAGCCGGGTGGCGGCG
>NZ_QNFZ01000050.1 GCF_003313395.1 Nonomuraea lactucae
CGACAAGGCCGGCGCACCGGCCTGGCGGCACCTGCCGTCCTGGTTCGTCTATCCCGAGCTGGACTTCAACATCCCGCCGGCCGCCCACCGGTTCATGGCCGAGCGGGCCGGCGCCCGCGAGCGGGTGGAGATCGCGGGCGCCTCGCACGCCCTGCCCGCCTCCCAGCCCGCCGCCGTCGCCGACGTCATCCTCAACGCCGTCAAAGCCGTCGCGTGACCGGCGGTCACGTGCTCATGTGCCTTTCCTAGCCGTCGCGTGACCGGCGGTCACGTGCTCATGTGCCTTTCCTTGTTCCTCCAGTCGCTGGGGGACATGCCATAGACGGCACGGAAGGCACCGCTGAAGTGGGCGGCGTTGACGAAGCCCCAGCGTTGAGCGACGGCGGAGATGGTCTGGGTGACCCCGCCGCGGTGGCTCAGCTCGCGGCCGCACTCTTCCAGGCGGCGTTGCTGGATCCAGCGGCTGAGTGTGGTGTCCTCGCCGGCCCACAACTTGTAGAGGTAGCGCACGGAAATGCGGTGCGCCGCGGCGATCCTCTCAGGCGACAGGCCGGGGTCGGCGAGGTGCTGGTTGACGTAGAGCCGGATCCGCCGGACGAAGGCGTCGGCCGCGCGGTCGATCCCGTCGTCGGCCGGCGGCGCGGTCCGGTCGGTGATCAGAGTGGCCAGGAGATCGCGCACGTGACCTCCCAGTCGTTCACCGACTTTCGCCGGGTAGCCGCCGGCCGAGGTGGCGAGGCGGCACAGGAAGGGCGAGACCATCGCGGCGAGGCCGTCGTGGGGGCGGATGGCGGTGGCGACGAGCTGTCGCAGGTCCTGATCAGGGACGGCCAGGATTCGGCGGGGCAGTTGCAGGATGTGGATGCGGGCGCGTTCGGGGTGGTCGAGGATGTATGGCCGGGTGGTGTCATAGAGCACCAGGTCACCAGGTGTCATCTCGGCGGTGCGGGCGTCCTGGGTGAGGGTGGCGCGACCGGCGGCCTGGACGCCGACGGCGATGAGCTCCGGTGTGGTGCGGGTGATGAGTTCGGGGGTGCGCCTGACCGTTTCCGGCTCGGCTTCGATGGTGGAGACCTGCAGGTAGCCGCACCGGTCCGTGGAGATGGTGCCAGAGAACGATCCGGCGTCTCGGGGAGTGACCCTCATCGGGACGAGGGCGCGGGCGACGGCGTCGTTCCAGTAGGTGACTTTGTCGGACACCGAGACGGAAGCGGTGTCGAGGAGCAGGCTCATCTGTCTTCCTGAGATGTACGTTCGAATGGCGCGGCTGCCCGACGAACGTACGACGGCCGGAACGGGTCCGGCGTCAGTCATGTGACTACGCCGGCCCCGGTCGGCGCCGCGACAGCACGCCGCCCAGCTCCGAACGGGAGGTGATCCCGAGCTTGGGGAAGATCCGGTAGAGATGTGCGCCGATCGTCCGGTGCGACACGTACAGGCGCTGGCTGATCTCCTTGTTGGTCAGGCCCTCGGCGACGAGCTGAGCGATCTGCAGCTCCTGGGGCGTCAGCCGGTCCGAGACCTCCTCGACGCGCGGCCGGCTGCTCTCGCCCGCCGCGCGCAGTTCCTGACGCGCCCGCTCGCTCCATGGCAGCACGCCCAGGGCGTCGAAGGCGTCCCTGGCGATGCGCAGAGGTTGCCTGGAGTCCGCCACGCGGTGGTTTCTGCGCAGCCAGCGGCCATGGGCCAGCTGGGCGCGGGCTCGGGCCAGCGGGTACCAGGACAGGTCGGCGGCCAGCGAGGCCTGGTGCAGCGCCTCCGCCTCGCCGCTCTCCGCGAGCACGGCCCGCGCGTGCCGCAGCCCGGCGTGCAGCGAGGGCGACGGAGTGATCAGCGCCGCCTCCTCCATCTCGGCGAGGACGTCACGCATGGCGGCCCCCTGACCGCTGTGTGCGGCGGCCTCGGCGAGATCGGCCAGCGTGTGGCAGCGCAGCGCGAGCTGGTACGCCGGATCGGCGGGATCGTGTACCCGGCGCAGGTGGTCGTAGGCTTCGGCGTACCGTCCCGCGCAGAGCGCGGCGAGCCCGCGGGCGATCTGGACCGTCGCCAGGACCGGCCGGGCGCCGACCGGCAGGCTCACGCGTTCGGCCTCGCCCGCCAGCGAGTACGCGCGTTCGTCCTCCCCTCGCAGGCCCGCCACCTGGGCTTCGATCGCCCGCGCCATGCCGTAGAGATAGGGCTGGGAGGTCTCCGTGGCGAGCTCGGCGGCCTCCGCCGCGGCGGAACCGGCCACCTGCAGGTATCCGAGCTGGGCGGCGCTCCACGCCTGTGCGGCCAGGGCGCGGGTGACCAGCTGCAGCCTGCCCTCGGCGCGCAGGCCGTCCAGGGAAGCGGCCGAGAGCCGCCGGCCCACGTCGAACGTGCCCACCAGCACCGAGGCGCTGCCCAGGAGCCGGGTCGCCTCCGGGTCGGCACCCGCCGCGGCGTCCAGCCGGCGCAGGCCGTCGATGACGACGCCGCCGCGCTCGATGGGGGCCGCGTAGGCGAGGATGGCCAGCAGGCGAGGGTCGGACGCGTCGAGGGGCAGCGACTCGGCGACATCGACGACCCGCTGCCGCGCCTGGCTCCCGGGTTCGGACCAGAAGCAGCGCAGCGCGCCGCTCCAGAGGATCCGCACGGCCAGATCGACGTCACCGTCCGCGGCGACCTGCTCGGCGAGCGAGGCGAGGACGGGCGCGCTGACGCGGGCCCCGTGCATGCCGTCGTCGAAGCTGCCCCGGATCCACACCGCGCGCGCTCTCTGCTGGGGTGAGAGGGCCAGCGGCTCCGTCCGGGCCAGCAGCCGGGCGACGGTGTCCTGGCGGCCGAGTTCGACGGCGAGCGTCGCGGCCCGCAGCAGCCGGTCGGCTCTGCGCTCCTGGTTCTGGCTCAGCTCCGCGCCACGTTCCAGCGCGGCGGCCGCCGCCACGACGTCGCCGCGGCGTCGCGCCCGTGCCGCCATCGATTCCAGCTGTACGGCCAGGGCTTCGTCGGGCCTCTGGGCGGCGGCCGCGCGGTGCCAGACCGCCCTGTCATCGCCCTCGCCCAGCACCTGGGCCAGCGCGGCATGGGCCCGCCGGCGGTCCGCCGTGGTCGCGGCTTGGTAGACGGCCGAGCGCATGAGCGGGTGCCGGAAGTGCGCGACGGGCCCGTCCGCCTTGAGCAGCCGTGCGGTGATCGCCGGGGCCAGCGTGTCCGCTCCCACGGATTCGCCGGCGATCAGCTCGGCGGCGGCGGACGACTCCGCGAGCACGTCGCTGTCGTTGAGCGCGGCGATCAGCAGCAAGGCGCGGGTGCTAGCCGGCAGATCGGGCAGCCGGGAGGCGAACGCCTGCTGCAGCCGTGCCGTCAGCGGCAGGTGGTCAAGGTTCCGGCTGTGCTCGGGTGCGAGGGTGGCCAGCTCGATCAGGGCCAAGGGGTTGCCCGACGCCGCCTTGAGCAGCCGTTGCCGCGCCTCCTGGGTCAGGTCGGGCGCGTGCGCGGCGAGCAGGGCCGCCGCCGCGTCGTCGGCCAGCGGCTCGAGGGCGATTTCCGGCAACCCCACGTCGTCCAGCCGGGACGGACTCTCCTCTCGAACGGCGGCCAGCAGGACCACCGGTTCGGCGTCCAGTCGCCGCGCGACGAAGGCGAGCACGTCGGCGCTGGACCGGTCGATCCAGTGGCCGTCCTCGACGACGATCAGGACGGGCGTCGTGGCGGCGACCTCGGCCAGCAGGTTGAGCGACGCCAGAGCGATCAGGAACAGGTCGGGCGCCGCCGCGTCGTTCATGCCGAAGGCCACCCGGAGGGCCTGCCGCTGCGGGCCGGGCAGGCGGTCGAGGAGCGAGCGCACGGGGTGCAGCAGGCTCTGCAGCGCGGCGAAGGGCAGATGGGTCTCCGACTCGACGCCGCAGGCGCCCAGGATCCGCATGCCGCGGGCCGCGGCCACCGCCGACGCCTCCGCCAGCAGCGCCGATTTGCCGACCCCCGCCTCGCCGCGCACGATCAGGGCGGCGCCGCTCCGACCGACGTGCTCGATCAGCCCTCGCAGGTGCTCCACCTGCGAGTTCCGGCCGAACAGTCGCGTCATCGTCACGACAGTCATAATCCAGGATGCCCCTGGTCACCGTCGAGGCCAGGGGCCGCGCGGGTCAGGAGGCGATGTCCTTGATCAGCTCGATGAGCCTGACCCGCTCCTCGTGGGTCCTGCCGAGCGGTGAAACGTTCAGCGTGGTCACGCCCGACTCCTTCATGGCCTGGACCCGGTCGCGCACGAAGCCCTCGCTGCCGATGAGCGACATCTTCTCCAGCAGCTCGTTCGGCACCAGCGCCGCGGCCTCGTCCTTCTTGCCCTCGAGGTAGAGGTCCTGGATCTGCTCGGCCTCCTTCTCGTAGCCGTAGCGCCGGGCGAGGTCGTTGTAGAAGTTCTTGCCCTTGGCGCCCATGCCACCGATGTAGAGCGCCGCCATCGGCCGCCCGAACTCCAGCAGGCCCGCCACGTCGTCGCCGACGGCCAGCGACGCCTGCGCGATCACGTCGAGCCCGCCCAGCTCGGGTGCCCGCCTGGCCTTGCCGGCGGCCAGGGAGGCGCCCCACACGTCGGCCGCCTTCTCCGGCAGGTAGAAGATCGGCTCCCAGCCCTCGGCCAGCTCGGCGGCCAGCTCGACGTTCTTCGGCCCGATGGCGGCGACGACGATCGGGATGCGGGGCCGTACCGGGTGGTTGATGATCTTGAGCGGCTTGCCGAGCCCGGTGCCCTGGCCCGGGGGCAGCGGCATCGTGTAGTGCCTGCCCTCGTACTGCAACCGCTCGCGCCGCCACACCTGGCGGCAGATCTCGATGACCTCCCGCGTGCGGCCCAGCGGAGCGGTGTACGGCACGCCGTGGAAGCCCTCGATCACCTGCGGGCCCGAGGCGCCGAGGCCCAGCGTGAAGCGCCCGTCGGAGACGTAGTCCATGCCCGCGGCGGTCATGGCGAGCAGAGCCGGGGTGCGCGAGTAGATCGGCAGGATGCCGGAGGCGATCTCGAGCCGCTCGGTCCTGGCCGCGATGTAGCCCATCTGGCTGACCGCGTCGAAGCTGTAGGCCTCGGCCACGAAGACGATGTCGAGGCCGGCCTTCTCGTAGTCGCCCAGTTCGGCGACCGTCTCCTTGAAGCCACCCGAGTAGTTGAGTGCCATACCGATGCGCATGCCGGGCTCCCGAGACCGCGAAGACAACAGAATGATGTTCCGTTCTATGGACGTGCAACAGGTTAGCGTGTCGGCGCGCCGGCCAGCGACCGGCTAGCCTGTTCGGGTGCTGAGGGGCCTGGTGATCGTCATGTCCGTGGTGGTGACCGCGGTCCTGGCCGGGCACCGGCTGATCCCGGCGTTCGGCGGTTTCACGGCCGTGATGGAGAGCCTGCTGCCCTGGCTCGGGCTGGCGGTGCCGTTCCTGCTGCTGGTGGCGGCGGTGGCCCGGTCCCGCGTGGCCGCCGCGGCGGCGGCGGTGCCGGGGCTGGTGTGGGCGGCCATGTTCGGCTCGACGCTGCTGCGGAAGCCGCCCGGTGGCGGCGGCGACCTGTCGGCGGGCACGGTGAACGTCGGCGTGCGCAACAGCGCCTCGGGTGAGGCGGTGCGCGTGGTCGCCGAGGAGCTCGACCTGCTGGCGGCGCAGGAGCTCACCCCCGGCGGTCCGGCGGCCAGGCAGCTCAACAAGATGTTCAAGCACCGCTACACGGTCAGCACCGTCGGCCTGTGGAGCCGCTATCCGATCAGCGACACCGAGCCGCTCGACGTCGGCCTGGGCTGGCCGCGCGCGCTGCGGGCGGTGGTGTCCACGCCGGCGGGCGACGTCACGGTGTACGTGATGCACCTGGCCTCGGCCCGGCCCGGCCACACGGCCTCGCGCGACGACTCGCTGGCCCACGCGCGCCGGTTCGTGGTCGCCGACCGGAGCCGGCGGATCCTCCTTCTCGGTGACCTCAACACCGCCACGACCGATCGCGGCATGGACGGCCTGATACCGCCGCTGGCCGACGCGCAGCGGGAGGCGGGCGACGGGTTCGGCTTCACCTGGCCGGCCTCGTTCCCGATCACCCGCCCCGACCACATCCTGTTCAAGGGGATGAGGGCGACCGAGGCGCGCGTGGCCCCGGCGACGGGCAGCGACCACCGCGCCGCTGTCGCGTCATTCCGGCTGTAGGCCCCGGCCAGCGGTGTCGAGCAGGGCCAGGTCCTCGGGGGTGTCGATGTCGGCGGGGTCGCCGAGCCCGTCGCACGGCACCTCGGCGACCAGCTCGGGGTGCGCCCTCATGAACGCCCTGGCGCCCACGTCGCCCACCGCCAGCTCGGCCACCTCGGCGAAGTCGCCCCGCGAGAGCAGGACGGGGTTGCGGCGCCGCCCGGCGTACGTGGCGACGGCCAGCCGCGCGCCGCTGGAGATCAGCGCGCGCACCGCCTCGGGCCGGACGAGCGGCTGGTCCACCAGCGCGACCACCACCGCCTCCGCCTCCTCCGGCAGCGCGGCCAGTCCGACCCGCAGCGAGGAGCCCATGCCGGACGCCCAGCCGGGGTTGCGCACGATCACGGCCCCGCGCACCTGCACGGTCACCGCGCCCAGCACGACCACCACCGGATGGCAGCCGCCCTCCTCCAGCAGCCTCACCCCGCGGTCGACCAGCCGCTCGCCCTCGTACTCGACCAGCGCCTTGGGCGTGCCGAGCCGGGCGCCCTGACCGGCGGCGAGCAGCAGCCCCGCCACGCGTGATCCTCTCATGTCCCCTCTTCCACCCCCTCGTGGTGGATGCGGCCGCTGGTCCGCGACAGCGGCCTTCCCGAGCCGCCCCAGCGCAGCTGGATCAGCTCGGCGGCGATCGACACCGCGGTCTCCTCGGGGGTACGGGCGCCCAGGTCGAGGCCGATGGGCGAGCGCAGCCGGGCCAGCTCGTCCGGCGACAGGCCGGCCTCGCGCAGCCGGGCCAGCCGGTCGTCGTGGGTGCGGCGCGAGCCCATCGCGCCCACGTAGCCGGCGCCGGTGCGCAGCGCCACCTCCAGCAGCGGCACGTCGAACTTGGGGTCGTGGGTCAGCACGCAGATCACCGTGCGCTCGTCCACCCGCACCGACGCCAGGTAGTCGTGCGGCCACTTGACCACGACCTCGTCGGCCTCCGGGAAGCGCTTGGGGGTGGCGAATACGGGCCGGGCGTCGCAGACGGTCACGTGGTAGCCGAGGAACTTGCCCAGCCGCGCCACCGCGGCGGCGAAGTCGATCGCGCCGAACACCAGCATGCGCGGCGGCGGCGCGAACGAGTGGACGAACACCGCCAGGTCGTCCAGCCGCCGCTCCCCCTCCGGGCCGTAACGCCTGATCCCGGTCACGCCCTGCGCCAGCATGCCGCGGGCGTCGTCGTCCACGGCCTCGTCGAGCCGGTCCAGGCCGAGCGTGCCGGAGGAGCGGCCGGGCCAGATCACCCGGCGGGCGCCGAGCGGGCCGGGCCCGGAGACGATGGTGGCGACGGCGACGGGCTCGTGCTCGTCCACGGAACGGGCGATGTCGCCGAGCTCGGGGAAGGTCTCCGCGGAGACCGGCTCAACAAGGATGTCGATGATGCCGCCGCAGGTCAGGCCGACGGCGAACGCGTCGTCGTCCGTCACGCCGTACCTCTGCAGGACGGGCCCGTCGATCTCGGCGGCCAGCTCGAACACCGCGCCCTCGACGCACCCGCCCGACACGCTGCCGACCACCTCGTCGCCGCGCACCGCCATGGCCGCCCCCGGCGGCCGGGGCGCGCTGCTGAACGTGCTCACCACCGTCGCCAGCCCGAATCTGAGGCCCGCGGTCCACCACCGCGTGATCTCCGGCAGCACGTCACGCATGGGCGAGCCTCTCGCTGAGTTCCTGGTAGGCGGCCAGGCTGTGCCCGGCCACGAGTTCGTCGAGGTACGGCAGGGCGGCCCGCATGCCGCCGGTCAGCGGCTGGTAGTCCTCGTACCCCTTGTGCGGGTTGACCCAGATCATCCGGTACGCCTGCCGCGCCAGCCTGGCCACCTGAGTCCCCAGCAGGTGGGGGTCGCCCCGCTCCCATCCGTCCGAGGCGATCACCACGATGGCCCCGCGCGCGCTCTGCCCGGTGAGGTACTCCCTGAGCTCCTCGCCCAGCCTGGTGCCCCCACTCCAGTCGGGGATGGCCCTGGACACCTCGTTCAGCGCGGTGCCGGGGTCGCGGTGGCGCAGCTCGGCGGTGACGGAGGTGAGCCGGGTGCCGATCGAGTAGACGCGGGTGGCCCTCGGCTCGCTCCTGACCAGGGCGTGCGCGAACCTCAGCAGCGTCTCGGCGTACGGCGCCATCGACCCGGAGACGTCCACGAACAGCACGACCCGGCGCGGCCTGGTGGTGTGCGCCTTGTGCCGGAGCCTCGCCACCTCGCCCTTCCTGAGCGCCTCGCGGATGGTGCGCCGCTGATCCAGCCTGCTCTTGGTGGCCGGGACGAAGCGCCGCGAGCGCCGCTGCGCGCGCCCGCACCTCAGCATCGACAGCATCCGGTGCACCTCCTCCCGCTCGGCCTCGGTGAGCCTGGCCACGTCGCGGTGCCTGAGCAGCTCGGCGCGGCTGGCGGCGGCGGGCACGGTGTCCCCCTCCTCGCCCGGCTCCTCCTCGCCCGGCGTGGCGGTGTGCCGGGTCACGGCCGTCGCGCCGGAGCGCCCGCCGGCGGCCGCTCTCCGGCCGCCGAAGTACGCCGCGAAGCACCGGTCGTACCTGGGGAGGTCGTCGGGTGTGGCGCAGAGGGTGAGCCGGCCGGCCCAGTAGACCTCGCGCGGGTCGGTGACGTCGAGGTGGTCGAGGGCCCTGAGCAGGTTCTGGGTGCGCTCGTGGTCGGCGCCGACGCCCGCGGCCCGCAGCGTCCTGGCGAAGCCGGTGACGGTGGCGGCCAGCTCATCCATCGCGGAGCAGCCCCTTGGCCAGGACGTTCTCGACGTCCTCCCGGTACTTGAGCGCGGCGCCCAGCGTGGCGGCGGCCCGGTCGGGGTCGAGCTCCGCGGCGCCGAGCGTGAGCAGCGCCTCGGTCCAGTCGAGCGTCTCGGCCACGCCGGGCGGCTTGACCAGGTCGGCCTGCCGCAGCCGCTCGGCCGCCCTGGCCACCTGTACGGCCAGCGTCTCGGTGCAGTCGGGCAGGCGGCGCATGAGGATGGCCACCTCCCGGTCGAAGCTGGGGTGCTCCAGCCAGTGGTAGAGGCAGCGCCGCTTGAGCGCGTCGTGGACCTCCCGCGTCCGGTTGGAGGTCACCACGACCACGGGCGGCGTCTCGGCCCTGACGGTGCCCAGCTCCGGGATGGAGATCGTGAAGTCGGAGAGCACCTCCAGCAGGAACGCCTCGAACTCGTCGTCGGCCCGGTCGATCTCGTCCACGAGCAGCACGCTCGGCTGGGTCTCCAGCGCCTTCAGCAGCGGCCGCGCGATGAGGAAGCGCCGGTCGTAGATCTCCCCTTCGAGCCTGCTCACGTCGGTGACGCCGGCCGCCTCGGCCGCCTTCAGGTGGAGGAGCTGCCGGGCGAAGTCCCAGTCGTAGAGTGCCTGCGCGGCGTCGAGCCCCTCGTAGCACTGCAGCCGGATCAGCGGCGCCTCCAGCAGCTCGGCCAGCGTCTTGGCCAGCTCGGTCTTGCCGACGCCCGCCTCCCCTTCGAGGAACAGCGGGCGCCCCATCCGCAGCGCCAGGAACGCGGCCGTGGCCAGCCCCTCGCCCGCCAGATAGGCGTGCCGGTCCAGCAGCTCGACCAGCTTCCCCGGCGACTCGATGTCGATCGTCCTGATTGTCCGCCGCAGCACGCTTTCAGGCTACGCGCCCGCGGCACCGGACGATATTCGGCACGGCATCCGGCACGGCATTCGACGGGCGGAACCTGGGACGTCCGGCGGGGTCAGCGGTCCTCGCCGGCCTCGCCGCGTTCGTGGATCAGGGCCGCGAGCTCGGCCGTGGCGCGGCGGGCCAGGGCCTTCTCGGAGCCCTGGATGCCCATCGCGCCGATGGTGCGGCCGTCGGAGAAGTCGAGCCGGGGCCAGGGGTCGCCGACCAGGAGCGTGATGTCGAGGACCTCCGGCCAGGTGTAGCGGTGGGTGCGGACGGCGTTGACGATCGTGATGCCCTCCTCGTCCGCCTCGACCCGCACCCGCCCGAGCAGGTGCAGGACGAACGCGACGAGGCAGCCGAAGAGCACGATGGCGATCCGGTCGGGCAGCTTGAACGGCTCCGCGATGAAGATCGCCATCACGACGGACCCGAGCACGATGAGCACGGCGAAGCCGTACGCGACGATCCTGCCCCGGCGCGGACGCCAGGTGACGGGCAGCGGCGGTGCGGGCACGGGCTCAGGCATGATCGGAAACCTATCTCAGGTCAGTCGAGGTCCCTCAGGAGGAGGGCGGTCTCCAGGGCGGCCACCGTCGACTCGTAGCCCTTGTCCTCCTTGCTGCCCGGCACGCCC
Source organism: Nonomuraea lactucae (assembly GCF_003313395.1). Classification (GTDB taxonomy): domain Bacteria; phylum Actinomycetota; class Actinomycetes; order Streptosporangiales; family Streptosporangiaceae; genus Nonomuraea; species Nonomuraea lactucae. Next base: position 10,423 of record NZ_QNFZ01000050.1, read on the forward strand.
GAGCGGTCGACCGCCTGGTCGAGGGTCTCGCAGGTGAGCACGCCGTTGCCGACCGGGGTCGACTCGTCGAGCGAGACGCGGGTGAGCCCGGACGTCACCGAGTCGCAGACGTAGTCGAAGTGCGCCGTCTCACCGCGGATCACCGCGCCCAGCGCCACCACCGCGTCGCAGCGGCGGGCCAGCGCCTGGGCGACCACCGGGATCTCCAGCGACCCCGCCACCCGCACCACCGTCGCCGTGGCGCCACTGTCGTCGCACGCCTGCAGCGCCCGTGCCAGCAACTGGTCGGTGATCTTGGCGTGCCAGCTCGCGGCCACGACGCCGACCGTCAGGCCCTCCGCGTCCGGTGCCGCCGGCGCGGGACGTCCTTCCCCGCTCATGAAGCCTCCGAGATGTCGTGGCCGAGGCGGTCGCGCTTGGCCTTGAGGTAACGCTCGTTGTGGGGGTTCATCGCCACGGGCATCGGCTCCCGGCCGAGCACCTTGATGCCGTAGCCGTCCATGCCCTTGAGCTTGGCCGGGTTGTTGGTGAGCAGCCGCACCGACTTGACGCCGAGGTCGGCCAGGATCTGCCCGGCGTTGGAGAACTCGCGCGCGTCGACCGGCAGCCCGAGCTCCAGGTTGGCCTCGACGGTGTCGCTGCCGTTGTCCTGCAGGCTGTAGGCCTTCAGCTTGGCCAGCAGGCCGATGCCCCGGCCCTCGTGGCCGCGCAGGTAGACGACCACGCCGCGGCCCTCCGCGGCGATGGTGGCCATCGCGTGGTCGAGCTGGGCGCCGCAGTCGCAGCGCAGCGAGCCGAACACGTCGCCGGTCAGGCACTCGGAGTGGGCGCGGACGAGCACGTTCTCGCCGCCGGTCAGGTCGCCGTAGACGAGCGCGACGTGCTCGCCGCCGTCGAGCCCGCTGGCGTAGCCGTACGCCCGCCACATCCCGTACGCCGTGGGCACGTTGGTCGCGGCGACCCGCGTGACCATGCTCTCGGTCCTGCGCCGGTGGTCGACGAGCTGCTCGATGGAGATCAGCGCGAGGTCGTGCTGGTCGGCGAAGGCGCGCAGCTCCGGCAGCCTGGCCATGGTGCCGTCGTCGTTGACGACCTCCGCCAGCACGCCGGCCGGTGACAGGCCGGCGAGACGGGCCAGGTCGACCGCGGCCTCGGTGTGGCCGCGCCGGGCCAGCACGCCGCCCTCGTGGTAGCGCAGCGGGAAGATGTGGCCCGGCCGGACGAGCTCGTACGGCTCGGTCGCGGAGTCGGCGAGCGCGCGGATCGTCCTGGCGCGGTCGGCGGCGGAGATGCCGGTGGTCACGCCGTCGCGGGCGTCCACGCTGATCGTGTACGCGGTGCGCATGCGCTCCTTGTTCTGGAACACCATGAGCGGCAGGCCGAGCCGGTCGAGCTCCTTGCCCTCCATCGGGACGCAGATGACGCCGCTGGTGTGCCTGATCGTGAACGTCAGCAGCTCGGGAGTGGCCCGGGACGCGGCGAAGATGATGTCGCCCTCGTTCTCGCGGTTCTCGTCGTCCACCACCACGACGGCCCTGCCCGCGCGGATGTCGGCGATGGCGCGCTCGACCTGGTCGAACCTGATCTCCGTCAACGCCACCGCCACCGTGCCCGGCGCCGCCTGCCGGGACCTGTATTCCTTGAGCCACTTCGCGAACCCGATCAGCACGAGCACGAAGAACACCCCGTACACGGTGCCGGACACGACGAGGCCCGAGCTGAACGCCAGCGGCACGCCCACCAGGTCGACGGCCACCCACACGATCCAGAAGTCGACCAGCGCCCTGCCCTGAGCCCAGGTGGCGACCGCGCTGCCGACGAAGATGTAGGCGTCGGCGGCCACCAGGAAGGCGCCCTTCGGCAGTGGCACGTGCGCGCCCCACGACAGGCCGGTGACGTAGAACAGCAGCCCCACCAGGGCGGTGCCCGCCAGCATGACGCCGATCAGTCCGGCCCGCTCCCACCGTCGCGCGGGGCGGACGGGGAGGGAGCCGCCGTCCTGGGTGCCGCGCCGCCAGGCCCACCAGCCGTAGATCGCCAGCCCGGCGAACATGGCCTGCTTGAGCGCGTTGCCGGTGAGGCCGGCGGTGACGGAGGCGATGAACAGCAGGACCGCGCCGGTGAACTGCACCGGCCAGGTCCAGATCGACTTGCGCATCGCCAGCAGGACGGTGGTCAGCGCGGCGACGTTGCCGATCAGGTCCGTCCAGAGCACGTGGGTGCCGAACACGTTGAATCCGGCGTTGGCCCAGTTCACTGTCTGACCACCAGCCTTTCGACATACTTCGCGATCACGTCGACCTCGATGTTGACGACGTCGCCCGGCCGGCGCTCGCCCATCGTGGTCAGCTTCAGCGTGGTGGGGATGAGGCTCACGCCGAAGCCGTCTTCGTCAACCGTGGTGACCGTCAGGCTGATTCCGTCGATGGCGATCGAGCCCTTCTCCGCCACGTACCGGCTGAGCGGCCCGGGCAGGGAGAAGCGCAGGTCGTCCCAGTTCGCGCCGGACTCGCGGGACAGCAGCACGGCTGTGCCGTCCACGTGGCCCTGGACGATGTGGCCGCCGAGCCGCTGGTCCGCGCGGACGGCCCGCTCCAGGTTGACGGCCGAGCCCTCCTCCAGAGCGCCGAGGGAGCTGCGGTCGAGCGACTCCCTGATCACGTCCACCGTGAACACGTCGCCCTCGACCTCCACGACGGTCAGGCAGACGCCGTTGACGGCGATGGAGTCGCCGTGGGCGGCGTCGGAGGTGACGACGGGGCCGCGCACGGACAGCCGCGCGGAGTCGCCGACCGGCACGATGGCCGTGACGTGCCCTTTTTCCTCGATGATTCCGGTGAACATCACACTTCCTCGCTGGGGTGGAGCGGCAGGGGGCGGGCGGTCAGCCGCAGGTCCGGGCCGACCGGGGAGACGTCGTCGAAGGCCAGCCGGTGCACGGCGGCGATGGTCGCCACCCCGGCGTCGCCGAGCGCCGCGGCGCCGGACCCGAGCAGCGCCGGGGCGACGTAGGCCACGACGCGGTCGACCAGGCCGTGCTTGAGGAAGGCGCCCGCCAGGGTGGGGCCGCCTTCGAGGAACACGCTGACCACGCCGCGCCGGGCCAGCTCGCCCAGCAGCCGGGGCAGGTCGAGGCCGCCGTCCGGGTGGCGGGGGACACGCAGCAGCTCGGCCTGGAGGTCGGTGGCGGTGTCGTCGGCCGTGGCGATGAGGGTCGGCGCCTCGCCGTCCAGCACCCTGGCGGCGGGCGGCGTCCTCGCGTCGGGATCGACGACCACCCGGAGCACGGACCGTACCCCTGCCACTCCCCCGGGATTCTCCTCACCGGAGGCGGCAGGCTGGGGGCGGGCGGTGAGGCGGGGATCGTCGGCCAGCACGGTGCCGATGCCCGCCACGACGGCGTCGGCGCGGGCCCGCAGCCGGTGGACGTCGGCCCTGGCCTCGGGCGAGGTGATCCACTGGCTGGTGCCGTCGGCGGCGGCCGACCGGCCGTCCAGGGTGGCGGCGAACTTCCACGTCACGTGCGGCCTGCCGAGCCGGGCGAACGTCAGCCACTCGGCGTTGACCCGCTCGGCCTCCCGGGCGAGAACCCCCGTCTCCACGGCCACCCCGTGCGCCCGTAGCCGCCCGGCCCCTCCGGCGGCCTTCGGGGTGGGGTCGGTGACGGCGATCACCACACGGGCGACGCCCGCGGCGAGCAGCGCCTCGCTGCAGGGCCCGGTGCGCCCGGTGTGGTCGCAGGGCTCCAGCGTCACGTACGCCGTGCCGCCGCGCGCCCGCTCACCCGCCTGCCGCAGCGCGACGACCTCGGCGTGCGGCCCTCCGGCGTAGGCGTGGAAGCCCTCGCCTGCGACGTCACCGGCGGCGTCGAGGACGACGCAGCCGACGACGGGGTTGGGGCTGGTGGTGCCGTGCCCGCGCGCGGCCAGCTCGACGGCCCGCGCCATGTGCGCCGCGTCCACGTCACGCGCGGGGCGCGCGATGTCCTGGGCCGGTGTCTCCACCCCGGGCCTCCTCCTGCCGTCGGCTCGTAGCCGTGGCGGGCCCCGGGGGATGTGACGATGCGCGCATGCGCATCACAGAGGCGCCCGGCCGACGCCGGACACCCGCGCGCTTCCTCCCATCCGGACTTTGACCGTCGGTCCCGGAATTCCACCGGGTCAACCGGCCGATGGCATCGGCCGGGTCGCGGACTGTAACCGCCGGTTCGGAGTTTCACCGACCCCGGAGCACGCTAGCTCTGTTCGCGTACCAGTTTGCCATGCCCGAAAAGGCACTCGCGAGCGACCCCCACTATCGCAACCAAGCGGTCGCTTGGTCAACAGATGGCGGGGGCTCAGGCGGCCATGATGCGGCGGGCCCGGCGGGCCGCGGGGCTGTAGCGCACCTGGGAGGGCACCAGCCCGAGGCCGGTGTGGAGCGTCCGCAGCGTGGCCGTCGCCCACAGGTCGCCGACGGGCGTGGCGGGCAGCCCGTACAGCCTCCGGGCCCAGCGCGGCAGCGTGGCGAAGGCGAGCAGCGTGAGCGCGGGCATGGCGGGCTTGAGCGGCGTGAGGATCAGCGGCAGGGGCGCGTTGAACGACAGGCGCAGGGGGTGGGCCGCCTCGGGGACGAAGCGGAGCCCGGGACGCTGCGCCTGGATGTAGTCGCGCATCTCCCCCACGCTGCCGGGAACCGCGTCCGGGGCGAGCCCGACGACCTCGGCGGCCCGCTGCCACTCCGCGACGAACCTGTCGGCCTCCTCGTCCGTGACCCGGACCCCGCCCCGGCGCGCGACCGACAGGTAGGAGTCCACCTCGCCGACGTGAACCCAGAGGAGCGCCTCCGGGTCGTCCAGGCGGAAGTCCTCGCCCGTGTCGGGGTCGTACGCGGTCAGGCGGGCGTGGATCCTGCGGACCCGGCGCCCCGCCCGCTCCACCTCCGCGCGCGTCCCGTACGTCCTGACCCGGACGAAATCGGTCGTCCGGACGAACCTCGACCAGGCCTCGGCGGGGTCCATGAGCGAGGAGTGCTGGAGGACGCCGCGCATCGCCCGAGGGTGCAGACCCTGCATGAGCAGCGCCCGCAGACCGCCGACAAGGAGGATCGGCTCACCCATGACCCGCCACGTCACCGACTCGGGTCCGAACAGCCCGTGGTCCGTCGTCATAAGTAGTCAATTACCCGGTGTGGACGCGTTCCATGTCCCGGTCCACCCCCTCCTGCGACTGGAGGAGGCGGGCTCCTCCTCCGGGCCGCCCCCGGCGCCTGGAGGCAGGAGGTGGCGGGCTCCCGACGCGGCGAGACTCGACGGACGTAGGCGGCAGAGCGCGGGAACGCGCGACGTCGGTGGCAGACCGCGGCTACGAGCGACCTGGGCGGCGGGCCGCGGACCGGACGACGGCCCGGAGACCCAGGCGGCACGCGACGACGGCCAGGCAGCGACGGTTCGGCGGGAAAGGACGGCATCAGTGACCGCAGAGGAGCATGGGCAGGAGTCCGGATCACCTGACAGGGACGTCTCCGGGGGCGGGTCCGGGAGCGCCTCTGGGAGCACGTCCAGGAGCGCCTCCGGGAGCGCCTCCGGGGGCGGGTCCCGGAGCGCGTCCGGGAGCGTCGCAGGCGACGGCGGGTCGGTGGGCGCGCCGGGCGGGCGGAGCGAAGGCGGGAGGCGGCGATCGGGAAGGCGGGCGTTCTTCCGGCTGACCGCCGTCGCGGCCGGCGCGATCGGGGCCGG
>NZ_QNFZ01000046.1 GCF_003313395.1 Nonomuraea lactucae
GGTGGTGGTAAGCGGCTGATCGGCTATGTGGTCCCGGAAGGGCCTGTCGACGCCGCCGAGTTGCGTTCGTTCATGCGTGGCCGGTTGCCCGATTACATGGTGCCGGCGGTGTTCATGACGGTGGATGGTCTGCCGTTGACCGCCAACGGCAAGGTGGATCGTAAGGCGTTGCCGGAGCCGGATGCGGTGGTGTCGGCGGGGGTGGAGTATGTGCCGCCGCGTACGGCTAGTGAGGTGGTGCTGGCGGGGATCTGGTCGCAGGTGCTGGGGGTGGAGCGGGTCGGGTTGCATGACAACTTCTTCGAGTTGGGTGGCGATTCGATCCTGAGCTTGCAGATCGTGGCTCGGGCCAGGGCGGCGGGGTTGCGGCTGGATGTGGCGGATGTGTTCGCGCGGCAGAGCGTGGGCGAGCTGGCCGTTGCGGTCCAGGACAGTGCCGTCAGCACGTTGGCCGACCAGGGTTTGGTTGTCGGGATGGTGCCGCTGACGCCTATCCAGCACTGGTTCACCGAGCAGGACATCGCTGATCGTGATCATTGGAACTGGTCGGGCATGTTCGAGCTGGCGTCCGGTGTCGATGCCGCCGGGTTGGCACGGGCGGTGGATGCGGTGATCTCGCATCATGACGCGTTGCGGATGCGGTTCGTCTACGACTCGGTTGTGGGGGCGTGGGCGCAGAGCGTGGTTGAGGGGGAGTCGGGTGAGGTCTTCTCGGTCGTGGATGCGGCCGGGATGGATGGGGCCCAGGTCGCCGAGCGGATGACGCTCGCGCAGACGTCGTTGAGCCTGGCCGATGGACCGTTGATCAAGGTGGTCTACTTCGATCGGGGCGAGGAGCCGGGCTGGCTGGGGATCATCGTTCATCACCTGGTGATGGACGGGGTGTCGTGGAACGTCCTGCTGGAGGATCTCGATCGCGCTTACCGGGGTGAGCGGCTGCCTGCCAAGACGACCTCGTTCCAGCAGTGGGCCGAGCAACTCCACCTCTATGCCGGTACGGAGCGGGTACGCGAGCAGTTGCCGTACTGGAAGGAACAGGTCGAGTCCGGCTTCGCGGTGCCCGTTGATGATGCGACGGGTGCCAATACGGAGGCCTCCAGCCAGGTCGTGCGGGTCTCGCTCGATGCCGAGACGACCTCGGCGCTGCTGACTCGTGCGCAGAAGGCGTACCGGACACAGATCAACGACCTGCTGCTGGCCGCGCTGCTGCAGGCGCTGGGCGAGTGGGCGGGCACCGATGCGGTGACGATCGACCTGGAGAGTCACGGCCGGGAGGCCATCGCCGAAGAGATCGATCTGTCACGGACGGTCGGCTGGTTCACCTCCATCTTCCCGGTCAGGCTGGCCGCCGCCGATCTGACCGATCCGGCGGTGGTGCTCAAGTCGGTCAAGGAGCAACTGCGCAGCAGTCCTGACCGAGGGGTCGGCTATGGGGCGCTGCGCTATCTGACCGGTGAGCTGGGCCAGGCGTCGAATCCGCAGGTCATCTTCAACTACATGGGTGGAGCCGATCGCGGGGTCGATGACTCGATTGAGCTGCTGCGGCGGGAGCTGTCCGGCAGGCTGTGCGGCCCGACCGAGGGGAAGGAGCAGACACGTTCCCACCTGTTCCAGGTCGAGGCGGCTCAGGCTCCCGACGGTGAGATGGTCTTCGAGTGGTACTACTCCGCGAACGTGCACCGAGCCGAGACCGTTGAGCGGGTCGCCGAGACCTACGTGCGCGCGTTGAAGGCATTGGTGGAGCACTGTCTCGCGCCTGAGGCTGGTGGGTTCACGCCCTCGGACTTCCCGCTCGCGAACCTGAGCACGGACAGCCTCGCGTCAATTATGAAACAGATGGGCGGGTCTGCTGAAACCCGCTGAAAACGCGTTGAAATGACATCGACGTAGCCTGTCGCTGCGGTTGGATGGCCAACAGTGTGCGCCCTTGTGTGAGGATGTGGAGCGCGTCGTGATTGAAGACGTTTATCCGTTGGGGCCGATGCAGCAGGGAATGCTGTTCCATGTCCTGGAGGCGCCGTCGAATATCGGCGCCTATTGGGCCCAGACCTTGTACGAATTCGCCGGCGGGCTCGACGTAGAGCTGTTCAAGCAGGCGTGGGGCGTGGTGGTGAAGCGGCATGCGGCGCTGCGCACGGGTTTCGTCTGGGAGGGTGTCGATGAACCGCTGCAGGTTGTCATGGGCGGCGTCTCTGTTCCGTTCGAGGTGATGGACTGGTCCGACGCCTCCGAGGAAACGCAGCGCGCCCGGCTGGACGAGCTGCTGGCCGGTGATCGGGAGCGCGGGCTCGATCTGAAGGCGCCACCGTTGATGCGCCTGTATCTCCTCGGTCGCGGGGGCGGTCGGTTCTGGCTGTTGTGGAGCATGTATCAGGGGCTGTTCGACGGGTGGAGCCTGCCGATCGTCCTGGACGAGGTCTCGCTCGTGTACGACGGGCTGTGCCGTGGTGGGCAGGTGGCACTTCCTGTAGTACGGCCCTACCGCGATTTCATCGCATGGATGCAGAGGCGGGAGTCCGGTAAGGCGGAGGAGTTCTGGCGGGAGTACCTTGCGGGGTTCGAGGCGCCCACTCCATTGCCGGTGGACCGGCAGGCGACCGCGCACTGGTCGCAGGATCGGCGTCGGGTGGACTTCTCGCGTGAAGTGACGGAAGGGCTGGAGCAGCTCGCCCGGCGGGCGCGGGTGACGCTGGGGACGGTGGTGCAGGCCGGTTGGGCATTGCTGCTGTCGCGGTACAGCGGTGAGTCCGATGTGATGTTCGGTCTGACGGTGTCGGGTCGTCCGGCGGAGTTGGCCGGGATGGAGTCGATCGTCGGGTTGTTCATCAACACGCTTCCGTTGCGGGCTCGGGTGCCTTCTGATGTGGCGTTCGTGGACTGGTTGCGTGAACTGCAGGACAACCAGGTGGCGATGCAACGGTTCGAGTACACGCCGCTGGTCGACGTTCAGCGCTATTCGGAGATTCCTCGCGGTACGTCGTTGTTCGCGAGCACTATTGCTTTCCAGAACTATCCCGGGCTGGCCGAGGACGATCGAAAGCTGCTTTTCCAGTCCTCCGAGCTGCTCGACTCGATCGAGCTGGGGAATTTCCCGATCAGCATCGCGTGTCTGCCGGGGGATCAACTGGCGCTGGAAGTGGAGTTTTCCACGGCCGCTTTTGATGGGGCGACGGTTGATCGGGTGTTGGAGCAGTTCGCTCGGGTTTTGGGGGTTGTTGCTGCTGATGGTGGGGTGTTGGTGCGGGATGTTGAGTTGGTGTCGGCGGGGGATGGCGCGGAGCTGGTGGGTTGGGGTGCTGGGGCGGCGGTTGACGGCGATCTGGTTCCGGTGGGGCAGCTGGTGGGTGCTGTTGGTCGGGATGCGGTGGCGGTGGT
>NZ_QNFZ01000060.1 GCF_003313395.1 Nonomuraea lactucae
CGTTCGGGACGAAGAGGTCGTGGGTTCAAATCCCGCCACCCCGACCAGCCAGGTAAGAGGCCCTTTTCGGAGAGATCCGGGAAGGGCTCTTTTCATGATCATGCGTCACCGATGCGTCAAGATCGCTAACTCGTGCGTCGGCTCCACGAAGCCGTCACCTTCTCGTGCGCATCCGGCGCCAGATGCGCATAACGCTGCGTAGTCTCGAACGACTCATGCCCCAGCAGCGCCTGGACGTCGTACAACGGCACCCCATCCTGCACCAGTCTGCTCGCCGCGGTGTGCCGCGTGATCCTCGGCGGGAACCGGCGGATTCGATGCGCCGGCGCATCGCAGATCTCGCCGCACTCCCCCTCGACGAACACATCCCCGTCCGCTGCCTCGCTCGGCGATCGGTGGCCGCACAGCCGGGCCGCCTCAACTGCCGGGTACCAGACCCTGTTGCGGAAGTCTCCGTCGTCCACGGACCCGCCGCCCGGCGCGGTGAAGACCAGGGCCTCGCGCGGCCGGCCTTGCATGAGCAGGCTCATCCGCTCCAGCGTCTGGGGAGGGATGGGCACGGTGCGGTTCGACTTCATCGACTTCGGGTACTCCCGGATGCCGTCGCGGGTCGCCACCTCGACCACGGAGAGCTTCCCGCGTATCCAGTCGACGCGGTGGCCGTGGAGCCCGTAGACCTCCCCAGGGCGTAGCCCGACGTCCATGCCGAGCTCTACCAGGGTGCGCCACTTCGGCCCATGCAGGCGCTCCAGGGCGGCGTACAGCGCGGCGATCTCATCGGGCTCATAGAAGTCGATCGCTGTGGCGGACCGCTTGGGCAGCTCGAGGTCGAGGAACGGGTTGACGAGGACGATCGGCGGGTGCTCCTTCATCGCCGCCTTGTATAGGCCAGTCATGATGTGGACGATGTCGTGAATCGTCGCGGCGCTGATGAACGGGATCTCGTCCGCGTCGTCGAATGCCGAGGCGGGCCGGCCTCGGTGGCGGGCGCGCCGGGTCTCCTGCAGGTCGCCCACCCATGCCTGTGCGTCGACGCGCTGGATGGCCTGCATCGGCCAGTCGCCCCACCGATCTTTGCAGTGGGTGTTCCAGAGGCTGGCGTTCTTGGCCTTGGTCGGGGCCTCGATGACGCGGGCGGCGGTGACGCGCTCGTGCCAGGCTTTCACCTTGATCTCGCCGGCCTTGGGGTCGCGGATGTCGCCCTGGTCGAACTGGGCCTCCAACGCCTTGGCCCACTTCTCGACCTTGGACTTCAGCTTGTTGGTCTTCGTGGTGCGTTTGCCGTTGGGCATGCGGACGGTGGCCTGGTAGAGGCCGCTCGGTAGGCGGCGGATGTAGGCCATCAGTCCTCCGCTCCGGCCAGCACTTCGATGAGGAGGCGCTCGAGGACCATGGCACGGTCCATGGTGATCAGGTTTTCGGGGATGTGGATGGAGAGACCGGCCGCGGTCCAGGTGAAGGTGGCGGTGGGGGCAGCGTGGGCCAGGCGCCGTGCGGCGACCTCTGTGTTGTCCGCCCACCGCCGCGCTTCCCTACGGCTCGGGAACGTGCGTGAGCGGCGTGCGCGCCCCACCCTGACGGTTGCCTGCCAGCGGCCGGACGGGGTCTTGCGCAGGGATGACATGAGTTTCCTCCAGGGTGTCAGGCGGCCGGGACCGGGCCTTGGCCGATGATCGGCGCGTGGCGCATGATCGCTTGGAGCGCGGCGGTGCCGTGCGCCCCGAGCTGCTGTGTGATCTGGCGAGTGACGAGGTCGAAGGGCATGAACACGTTGACGGTTGCGCCTTCGATGTGGGCAGCGATCAGGTCGTCGCCGCCGAGGGTGTGATCGCGGTAGACACGGACGCGTGAGAGTGGGGCGATGCTGCCGACGTCGAGGATGCTGTCGCTGAGGCCCGCTACGACGGGACCCAGGATCGGGTCCATCTGGGCCTGGTCGACGAGAACGTGGAGGTTCCCGGCCCGGGTGCGGTGGATGCAGATCGGCCCGTATGGGAGCCGATGGGATGGGAGCAGGCGATAGTGGACCGTTCCGTCCATTGGAGCATCACCGTGTCTTTCCGGGCGTTTTGCGTTTTCGAAGCTTCAGTGTGACGCCCGGGACAACGGAATGGTTGAAAATTCTTACGACAGGTAAGGGCACAGTCGCCCTATGGCTAGATAGTCACTAGATCAATCTTCTTGGTCCAATTCGCGGGCCATGTCCTCGGCCCACTTGATGAGGCGTTGCCGCCGGCGCTCGGACAGCCCGGCCGGGACGTTGACCGTGACCCAGGTGCCCCCGCCTGTGTCCACGCGCAGTACGTCGCCGAGGTCCAGCCACTGGATGGCCGCCACTTTCTTGATCTCTTCGAGTCGTCGCCGGTAGTCGCTGTCGTCTCGCACTGACGCGTCTGTGGCCATTCCTGCTGCTAGTGCGCGCAATCGCCACATGTCGGGGACCCTGGGGACCTCGTTGGCGGCCAGGGCGGACAGGTAGGTGTGGAGCAGTCTGTGACCGGTTTGGGGGTCGACGCATTGCCTTGCCAGCTGGCGCGCGCTCAGCTCTGTTCGCTCCAGGTATGCCTGGACGTAGTCGCTGAGAGGGTGCTGGCTGGTGGTGCCGTTCATGTCTCGCGGCGGCATCAGTGGTCGCCTCTCGTTAGCCCTCGCCTGTACTGCTGACCTTGCCGTCTGACACGTCTGTTGGAGGAATCCGACAGAGGTTCGCCTTACCTATGTAACCCGAGACTTGCTAGACAACAAGATGCGGCAATCAAACCAGATCTCCGGGGCTACATGAGGATGCATCTGGCCACCTAGTGGACAGGATTCGTTCAAAGGTCTAGGGTGTTGGAAAAATCTTCCAACGTCCCCCCAAGTCCACGGAGGTCTCCCGCGTGTCACGGCGTCCCGAGATGGCCCTACGCAGCCGCGAGCTACTGCGCGAGCTGATGAAGGGCCGCCACGACACGGTCACCCTGGCGAAGCAGGTCGGCCTCACCAAGCAGGCCATCCAGCACCTAACGTCCGGCCGCCGCACATCCTGCAGCCGAGGCACCGCCGAACTCCTGGCGGAAGCCCTCGGCGTCGAGGTCGGCACCCTTTTTTCGCATCCAGCGTCCGAAAATTCCAACACCAAGGAGCAGAAAGTGCTGCTCACCATCCCCGAGGCCGCGAAGGCGATGCGCGTCTCGCGGTCGCACGCCTACCGGCTCGTCGCCGACGGCGACCTGCCCATCATCGACGTCGGCCGCAAGTCCTCGAAGAAGCCCATGTCGCGCGTGCCCGTCGAGGCCATCCAGGCGTGGATCGCCAAGCGCGCCGCCGCTCAGTCCTGAAACGCGGCGAGGCCCAGCCTGCCGGGGCCGGACCTCGCAGACCGCAATCCCCAACGAGAAAGGGACGCAAGTCTCATGACCATTATCGCAGATCAGCAGCAGATCGATCCCCACGCCATCCGCTACGCCGTTCACATCTGGCGCGGCGCCGCAAAGATCAGCAGCACCGAGCCGACCACCGGCCAGGCTGAGGCCCGCGACATGTTCCGCGCGCTGACGGTGTCCTTCCCCGACTCCGTACTCGTGGTCCAGGGTACGGACGGCGAGTGGAGGCCAGCCTCCGACGAGATGCTCGATCGGCTGGCCACGCACCGCGCCGCCCTCGCGCTGGCGGACATCGTCATCAAGGGCCCGGACGGCATCAACTGGTCTCTACGGGCGCACTCCCCCGGCGAGGTGGACGGCCACACCTTCAGCCGTGAGCGAGTGGAGGAGGTCGCGAACTTCCTCGGGGTGGACGTCACGGAGCGGGTGAACGGCGAGCACCTCACTGTGCGCGCGGAGGGCACGTACCGCGGCGTCCCCGTTGAGGTGTACTGCGTTACCCGCATCGAGCAGGCCAAGTGCGTCGAGTGCGGCGCTCGCGAGGGACTCGCCCAGCAGCGGGACCACCGCACGGACACCCTGGTGTGGCTGTGCGCGGACTGCCACCACGAGGCAACCGCGGACGGTGCGTGATGGTGGCCGTTGACCTGCACGCCTGCCAGATCGTCTCCACACCGGAGTGGAACGACGGCGAACCCGTCCGCGTCCAGGCCGTGCACCCGGTGTACGGCGGCCGGGTGGCGGTCCGCTACCAGGACGCCCGCTGCCGGTGCGCGGCGCAGGCGGTCGTGGTGCCGGTGGGGATGGAGCTGACGCTCATCTCCGGCGGCTGTATCGGCGGTGCCTGATGCCGCTCATCACCTACGTCCCCAAGACCTTCAGGCGCTCCACCCTCGACATCATCGAGCGCGCCAACGCCATCTGCGCCGACTACGCCAGCCAGGGCTTCGACCTGACGCTCCGGCAGCTGTACTACCAGTTCGTCTCCCGCGACTGGATCGCCAACAAGCAGACCGAATACGACCGGCTCGGCTCCATCGTCAACGATGCCCGCCTGGCCGGCCTGCTCGACTGGAACTACATCGTCGACCGCACACGGAACCTTCGCTCGCTGGCGCACTGGGACAGCCCGGAGTCGATTGTGGATGCCGTCGCTCACCAGTACCGCACCGAACGATGGGCCAACCAGCCCACTCGCGTCGAGGTGTGGATCGAGAAGGATGCTCTCGTCGGCGTGATCGCCGGGGTCTGCCAGCGGTACGACGTCGACTACTTCTCCTGCCGGGGCTACACCTCCCAGTCGGAGATGTGGGGGGCGGCGCAACGCCTGAGTCGGTACGAGCGGAGCGGCCAGAAGACCGTCATCGTCCACCTCGGCGACCATGACCCGTCCGGCGTGGACATGACGAGGGATATCCGCGACCGCCTGGCTCTGTTCGGGGCGGACACCGACGTCGTACGCATCGCGCTCAACATGGACCAGGTCGAGGAGTACCAGCCGCCGCCCAACCCGGCCAAGCTGACCGACTCCCGCGCGTCCGGCTACATCGCCTCGCACGGGCGCTCGTCCTGGGAGCTCGACGCGCTCGACCCGACCACGCTGGCCCGCCTCATCGAGGACGAGATCTGGGCCTGGCGCGACCCAGAGCAGTGGGAACGGGACACCGCCGTCATGGAGCGTGAGCGGTCGCTGCTAACGGCCGTGTCGGAGCGCTGGTCGGACGTCGCTGAGTACGTGGACGGTGCCCGATGACCGCATCCGGGCCCGCCCGAGAGCTCCCCCAGATCGCGGCCGCCTGTCCCACCTGCAACGCACAGCCCGGCGACCTGTGCACCAGCCACAGCGGCACCCGCGTCCGGCGCCACGACACGCACGTGACGCGCACTGCCGCCTGGCTGGACACCGAAGAGGACGGCGAGAAGTGACCGGTCTGCTCACGCGTCTCCGCGCCCTGCACACCCGCCGTACCGCTGCCCTCGACGCCATCGCCAAGGCCGACGCCCAGGCGTGGCTCGCACCGTTCATCGACACCCCCGCCCCCACCCGGGCGGGGGCCCACCCCTACCGGCCGAAGGGCACCCGCAAGGGCGAGCTCACGGCCACCGAAACGAGCCGCGCATGACCACCACCACACGAGCGGACTGCCCCACCTGCAAGACCCAGCAGCAGGTCAACAAGGACGGCACCATCCGCAAGCACACCCCCGCTGGCAACGCCATCCCCTGCCCGGGGAGCGGCGTGCCGGTCGGCACCGCCCGCATCCCCCGCCGCTCGACGGCCGGGTTCTACAAGTGCCACGTCACCGGCCAACTCCTCCGCTCCGTGACCACCATCCTCAACCAGGGGTCGCCCAAGGAAGCGCTCATCCACTGGGCCGGGCGACTCGTCGCCGAAACCGCAATGGAGCACCTACCCCAGCTCGTCCGCGCATCCCGCCACCCCGACACCGCCAAGGAGATGACGGACTGGCTCAAGCGCGCCCACACCCGCAAGAAAGAGGAACGCGGCGACCTCGGCACCACCGTCCACGCGCTGATCGAAGCCAAGGTGCTCGACACCCCAGTCCCCGACGCGATCGCGAACGACCCAGAACTGCGCCCGTACGTGGCCAACTTCGAACAGTTCGTCGCCGACTGGCAGATCACCTTCACCGCCTCCGAGATGGTCGTCGCCGACTACGAGCACAAGTTCGCCGGCACCCTCGACTACCTCCTCCGCTCCCCGCTCCTCGCCGCCGAACTCGGCTGCCCGGCCGACATGGAGATCCCGGGCGATACGAAGACCGGTGGTGAGCTCGACAGCCGCACCTACGACGGCAACGTTCACGGCGTGTACCCCGAGGCCGGCGTCCAGATGTCCGCCTACCGCAAGGCCAAGTACGGCTGGCTACGTGACGGCACGCGGGTGGAGATGCCGCCACGCCACGAGGTCGGCGTCGTCCTGCACCTGCGACCGGAGGGCTACCGCCTCTACCCGGTGCGCTGCGGCGACGACGTGTTCGAGGCCTTCACCTTCATCCGCCGCGTGGCGGAGTTCCAGACCGGCCCGGCCAAGAACATCGTCGGCCAGGCCCTCACTCTCAAGCGTTCCCAGGCCCGGGAGGTGGCCTGACCATGCCCATCATCAACCTGCAGAAGCGCGCCCGCGAGCTCGGCCGCATCCGCATCGGCGAGGTCCAGCCCACCGCCCGCGGCGGCACTCGCCCGGCCAAGCTGGACCGGTTCCGGCTCACCAGCGCCTCCCGTGCGCTCCTGGACAAGGTGGCCAAGCTGTACGGCGGCGAGGTCCGCGAGTGGACCCCTGCCAACGGCGGACCCTCCGCATGGGAGGTCATCACCGACGCCACCCGCCTGCCCATCCTCGTCCCGCCGCAGCCTGTCTCCCAGTGGTACGAGCTGTGGTCCGGCGGCGGCTGCAAGCGCCGCTGCGACGGCCAGACTGAGATCCTCTCGGACTCCTCGTGCCTGTGCGCCCAGGCAGACGAGATGCTGTGCAAGCCCACCACCCGGCTAAACGTCGTGCTGCGGGACGTCGAGGGCATTGGGGTCTTCAGGCTGGAGACCCACGGCTACTACGCCGCCGTCGAGCTTCCCGACGTGGCCGCCTTCCTCGCGCAGGCGGGCGGCTACGTCGCCGCGAACCTGTCGCTTGAGGAGCGGGTGGTCAAGCGGGACGGGGAGACCCGCCGGTTCATGGTCCCGACCATCGAGGTGGAGGGGCTGACCCCTGGCGAGCTGGTCGCCGGTGGTGGCCGGACTGCCATCGGGGCGGGTACAGCTCCCGCCGTCGCTGGCGCGAGCCGTACTGCAATCGAGGCGCCGCGCACGGACTACGAGGTGCTCATCGCCGCCGCCGGATCCCGTGACGACGTCGTCAAGATCTGGGAGCAGGCCAAGCAGGACCCCAACGCGGACGGCAAGCAGGTCGAGGCCGCGGCCAAGGCGCGCGTCGCCGAACTCCAGCAGCCCGCCCCGGCCGTCGAGCCCGCCCAGGAGGCGCCCGGCTCCGACGCCGAGCTGCTGTGGCAGCAGATCGTCTCCGCCTGGCCGCGCGGCATGACGGAACTGGCCAAGATATTCGAGGGAGCCATGGGCATCCACCACAAGGCCGCGGCCGAGAACGAACTGGCCGCGTTCCTCAAGCTGGTCAAGGCCGGCAAGTACAACGGCCTCGCCCCTGCCACCACTCCGGCGGGCGCCGAAGAGGCGGTGCCGTTCTGATGGCCTGGCACAAGGGCATGCTGCTCGCCTTCGACCTGGAGACCACCGGCATCGACGTCGAGGCCGACCGGATCGTCACCGGCTGTGTTTCCCTCATCAACGGCACCACCGGCGAGGCCCAGACCAAGACCCTCCTCACCGACCCCGGCATCGAGATTCCCGAGGGCGCCACCGCGGTGCATGGCATCACCACCGAGTACGCGCGTGAGCACGGCGACGATCCGATGACCGTGGTCGGCCTGCTCACCGACATCCTCACGGGGCAGGTGTACGACGGGGTGCCGATCGTCGGCTACAACCTCGCCTACGACCTCACCCTCCTCGACCGCGAGAGCCGTAGGCACGGGCTGGAGTCGTTCGCCGAGCGGTTCCTGGGCGCGCGGCCGGTGGTGATCGACGGCTTCGTCCTCGACAAGCACCTCGACAAGTGGCGGAAGGGATCCCGGAAGCTCGCCGACGTGTGCGCGCACTACGACGTCCGCATCGACGGCGCGCACGACGCCTCGCACGACGCCCTTGCCGCAGCCCGGGTCGTCTACCGGATCGCCCAGCGCAACCCGCGCATCGCCGAGATGCCGCTGCACGAGTTGCACGAGCTCCAGGTGCGCGCAAAGGCCGAGCAGGCCCGCTCGTTCCGCGCCTACCTGGAGCGGCAGGGCAAGCCCTTCGACGACGTGCGCGAGGAGTGGCCCATCGTCCCCT
The DNA here is from genome assembly GCF_003313395.1 of Nonomuraea lactucae. Taxonomy (GTDB): domain Bacteria; phylum Actinomycetota; class Actinomycetes; order Streptosporangiales; family Streptosporangiaceae; genus Nonomuraea; species Nonomuraea lactucae. The sequence goes on from NZ_QNFZ01000060.1 coordinate 8,289, forward strand.
TCGAGCGTCAGGAGGCCCTGGCATGACGCAGCTGCGACGCACCACCTTCACCCGCGTCACTCAGCCGATCGTCGGGGCCGTGATCAAGTACCCGTCCGGCCCCGTCGTCCCGATCGAGTTCCACGGGGCCGGCACGAGCGAGGACCTGGCCCTGCTCCTGTCCGACCCCGTAGAGGCCCGCGGGCTGGCTAACGCGAGCGCGATCGCGGCCAGCGTGCTGGAGGCCGAGCACGGCATGCCCGCGCCCGAGCGCGCCGAGTGCGGTGGCAACCCGGTCGAGTGCGCGCACGAGACGGCACGCGGCCAGCTGGAGGAGGAGCGGGACGTCTACCGTGCCATCCTCACCCGGCTCACTACTGCGGAGCGGCCGTCCGAGCTGTGGCCGGCCATCCGCGACGCCAGCGTGGCCCTGCAGCAGTGGGCAGGCCAGCCATGACCGCCCCGCGCGTGATCGGCCTCGACCTGTCCCTCACCGCCACTGGCATTGCCACCTGGGACGGGCGCCCCCTCTCCACCATCCGCACCGTGACGTCCGACGGCGACGAGCGCCTGCGCCGCATCATGGTCACCGTCCGGGCCAACGCCTACGACTACGTCCGCGACGAGCCGATCGAGCTGGCCGTCATCGAGGACCTGCCCACCCACGCGCACAGCGCGGGCATCACCGGAATGGTCCACGGCGCCGTGCGCATCGCCCTCATGGAGCTGAAGGTGCCGTACGCGCTCGTGCCCCCGGCCACCCTCAAGAAGTTCGCCACGGGTAAAGGCAACGCGACCAAGCCCGACATGCGCATGGCTCTCTACCAGCGCGCCGGACTCGACATTCGCGACGACAACCAGGTGGACGCCTGGTGGCTTCGCGCGGCCGGCCTCGACGCCCTCGGCCACCCGCTCGTCGAACTACCCAAGACTCAGCGCGAGGCACTGGCCAAGATGACGTGGCCGGAGGCGGCCAGGTGAGCGACATCAAGACCACCGTAGAGGTCACCTGCTGGTGCTGTGGAGAACCCGGCATCCACGGAGGCCGTGGCCTGCGCCGCGCCTGCTACAGCCGCTACCTCCGCGCAGGCACGCTGGACCAGTTTCCCCCGCTGAAAACCGGCCTGCCGTGCCTATGGCGGCTGGAGGAGTACGCCGAACTTCGCAACCGCCGCATCAGCGTACGCGTGGCCGCCGAGCGGATAGGGGTCTCCAAGCGGACCGCCGAGCGGTACGAGGCCCGGCTCAAGGCCCCGGAGGCGGCACGATGACCGCACTCGCCCTCGACTACATGCCCACCTGGACAGGCGTCGGCCTATGCATAGGCCAGCCCGAGCTCATGTACCCAGACAGCCCGGCCGCCCTACGGGCGGCCCGCGCTACCTGCCGCGCGTGCCCGGTGCTGGCCGAGTGCCGCGACTGGGTGCTGTCCATCCCCGACTACCTCGGCCCGGATGGCGTCGTCGCCGCCATGACCGCCTCGGAGCGCGAGCGCGTCATCCTCAGCCGCCTCCCGCCCAAGCAGTGCCGGAACTGCAGGGAGCTCAAGCCCCAGCAGGAGTTCGGCATCAACACGCCGGGACGGGCCGCCCGCCGCGCCATCTGCCGGAGCTGCGCAAATCAGCCCCCGGCCAAGACCGACGCCCTACCTGGTGAGCCCCTCAAGACCTGCCCCCGCTGCAACACACCGCGCGGAGTCAGCCGCTTCTACCTCAACCGCAAGAACCCCGACGGCCTCGCCGTCTGGTGCAAACCCTGCTTCCAATCTCTGAAGGGAAACCAGTGACCACCACCGACGAGCTCAGCATCGGCATCATGTGCGGCGCCCCGGCGAGCGTGTGATGCTGCGCGACTGGCTCCGCGGCCGGGCCGCGCTGGCGGCCGAGCTGTACGACACACGGGCAGCGCGCGACCAGCTGGCGGCCGAGCTGCACACCGCCGAGGCCGCCAACGCCCGGCTGACCAAGCAGCGCAACCACCTCGGCGACCAGCTCGACGAGGCCCGCCGTGCCCTCCTGCGGGAACGCCGAGACCGCGCGGTCGCCGAGGAGACCACCATCGCCATGCCCGCGGTTGTCACCCGCGCCGACCTGCTGAAGGAGCGCGCCCGCGCGGACGCCCTCGCCCAGCGAGTCGACCAGCTCCAGCACGCCAACATGGCCATGGACCGGCCCGCTCGATGAACCCCTGCGTCCACTGGGACGGCGCCGCGGCCACCCGCTGCGGGGCCGTCCCCACGCGCTTCTACATCCAGGGCTGGCGCTGCACAGCAAACACCCCCGCAGCCATCGCAGGCGAACCCGAACCGCCCGCCGGCTACTGCGCACCCAAGCGGTGCCTGTGCGGCGACTGCCCCAGCTGGACGCTGGGCAACCCGTATGCCTCGCTCGTCGACTCCTGGGTCACCGACGCCCGCAACATCGCCACCGGCAAACGCCGCGCCTCCCCCGAGCTGCAGGCCGCGGCCAAGGCCACCGTCGCCGAGCAGCGCGAGCGCGAGTCGCGCCTCCGTGCCCGCGCGCCTTGACGCGACCCGACTGAAATACATCACATCGTCTGACCTGCAGTCTTTCGCCCCAACAAGGGCGACCACGACCATCGGTCTCCGCTATCACCGCAGGTCACGCCCATCTTATGGACTTCAGTCGGAATACATCACATCCCGCCCCAACCTCCACCCCTGAACCACCCGGGAGACACGGTTGACCACCGAGCAGGACTCCAAGCTCTGGGACCTCGGCGCAGAGCAAGCCGTGCTCGGCACCTGCATGACCGTGCAGTACATCGTCCCCCACATCCGCACAGCACTCCCCGACCCCGAGGCCTTCTACAGACCCGCCCACCGGACCATCTACCAGGCCATCCTCGACCTACACGATGCCGACGCCCCTACAGACGCCGTCATCCTCGGCGACAAACTCCAACGCGAAAGCACCCTCGACAAGATCGACGGCGGGCTGCTCTACCTCCACGAGCTCATGGCCGCCGCACCCCTCGCCGGAGACCCCGCCTTCCACGCCGGAATCGTCGCCCGACACGCCAACACCAGGCGCAGCCTCGCCGCCCTCACCCGCGGCATCCAATGGGTCACCAACGCAGCAGCCACCGACAACATCCACGACGCGCTGACAGCCGTCCAGGAAGAGATCAGCAAGGCCCTCGGCGACATCGCCGGCTCCAACACCAACGCCGCCAACGCCCTCGCCGGGCTCTACACCCCCATCGACTGGACAGCCGCGTTCTCCTCCCAGCCCGAGGAGATCCCCTGGCTGGTGGAGAACCTCATCGAGCAGGGCCGCTCCATCGCCATCTACAGCCCGCCCAAGGCTGGCAAGAGCCTGTTCACGCTGGAGATCGCCGCCGCCCTCGCCACCGGCCGGCCAGTCCTCAGCCAACCCGCCCAGCCGCCCGCGCGCATCCTGTACATCGACATCGAGAACAGCCAAGCCGACATCGTCGAACGCCTCACCAACCTCGGCTACGGACCCGCCGACCTTGAGCTGCTCCAGACCAACCTGGTCTACTTCAGCTTCCCCAGCCTGCCCGTCCTCGACTCCGCGGCCGGCGGCCAGCACCTCCTGGCGCTCGCCAAGGCCCACCAGCCCGCCCTCGTCGTCATCGACACCGTCAGCCGGGTGATCGAGGGCAGCGAGAACGATGCCGACACCTTCGCCAACCTCTACCGCCATGCGCTCGCCCCGTTGAAGGGCATGGGCGTCAGCGTCATCCGCCTCGACCACTCCGGCAAGGACTTGGAGAAGGGCCAGCGCGGCAGCAGCGCGAAGGGCGCCGACGTGGACGCCGTCTGGCTGCTCGTCAAGGTCAGCGAGACCTCGCTGTACCTCAAGCGGGAGATGTCCCGCGCGAACCACGGCGTGCCGCTGATCGAGCTGCGCCGCCGGGCCGATCCGCTGCGCCACGAGCTCGCCGTGGGCGGCTCCGGGCTGCCGCCGAAGGTGACCGCGCTCATAGACAAGCTGGACGGCCTCCAGGTGCCTCTGGACGCCGGGCGGGACGCGATCCGCGACGAGCTCGCCCTGGCGGGGTTCAAAGCGTCGAACGAGACCATCTCGGCGGCCATCGCGGCGCGTCGTGCGGGGCTCCGATGAGGGGCCGCGGAGCGGCTGTCCGGGACGCTGTCCGGGCCTGTCTAAAGATCTTGGAACTGTCCGGGACAGACCCCCGAGCAAGATCGTTAAATACCCCCCGGAGGGTGTGTCGCAACTCTGCGACCTGCCGTCCAAGCTGTCCCGGACAGGAGGCAGAACATTTGTCTGTTACGCGAACCCGCAGATCACAACGCCGCAACCCCCCAATACCCCCCGAGGGTTTAACGGCCCTATTCGACCTGTCCCCACCCCAAGACGATCACCCACAAAACCCCAGCACACACCTGTCCCGGACAGGTCCCGGACAGCTAGACGATCTTCAGCCGGGCAGCGTGGCCGGGACCTGTCCCCGTCCTCTCCTCTCTACAGAGAGGACGGGGTCCCGGACAGCCCCAGTCCCGGACACCCGAACCCGCCACCGAGCCCGCCCCAAGACCCTCATCACAGGCGACTGCGACCCCCACTGCACCACCTGCGGACGACCCGAAGGCGCCGGCTACTGCAACCCCTGCACCACCCTCTGCGAACACATGAACCAGCCCCACAACGCCGACATCTGCATCACCCTCACCCGAGCAGACGCCCACATCGTCATCAGCCCAGCCACCGGCTACATGCTCCTCCACGTCAAGGAATGCCCCCACTGCGGCAACACCCACTGGCACGCACCCCTCGACCACCCACACCGAACCGCCCACTGCGGCAAGCCCTACATCCTCAACATCAAGGAGCCACACACCCCATGAACAGAAGCACCAAGCCGCCAACGTTGGCCCAGGCCGCCGCGCGCGAAGAGAAGTACCTGACCGTCCGGGAGATCGCCGCGCGCATGCGCGTCTGCAAGATGACCGCCTACCGCCTCGTCCACGGCGACGCCTTCCCCGGCACGATCCGGGTCGGCCGGTCCATCCGTGTCCCAGCCACCGCCGTCGACGCGTACCTGAAGGGCAGCGTGATCAGCCATGGCTAACCGCCTTACGCCAGAACAGTCCGCGAAGATCGACCGAGCGTCCCGGCGCGTCCTGAAGGCCACGGGCGCAATCTCGGCGATCGTCTGGCTCCTGTTCGCCGCCGCCATCTGGCTCGGCGACTGGAGGCTCGCCGGTCTCGGCGCCCTCACCGCGCTCCCGGCGCTCCTCAGCGTCGCTGTGTACGGCCTGATGTCCAGCGACTCCTGGCGCCAGCAGCAGGCCGACCGGCTCAACGCCCCGAAGGCAGACGAGTGACCCCCGAGGAGGCCACCTGGGTGCGCACCAACGTGCTCGCCCGCGGGGGAGCCGCCCACCTGAGCATCATGTGCCGCTGCACCAACCCCCCGCTGTGCCACTACTGTTCCGGCGGCGGGACACCGCCCATACACGGCGTCGGCGACGGCATCGAAGTCATCGCCGAGTCGCACCTGCTCCGCAGGCGCAGCGGCAATCCCGTCACGGTCGGATCCGGCTGGAAGTGGCGGACGATCGACGTCTGGCTCGCCGATCGCGTCTGCCGCAATGTGTGCCCGTGCCGCTGCCATACGGAGACGGACTGGCTGCCCGCCGGCACCCAAGCCGCCCTTTTCGACCTGTCCGTCTAACCACACCTCGGGGGAGCTGCCCGTGTCCCACCCCACGATTGAGACCCTGGACTGGCTCATCGAGTACTGGCCCGACCTCCTCGACGCCCGCCTCCCCATGGCCACCCGCCGGCCGTGGCAAACGCCCACCCTCGACGCCGAGGGCAAGGAACTGCTCGACGCCGCCGCCTACCTGGACAGGTACTTCCGCAACCCGCTCGGGGTCAGGGAGTCGCCGGCCCCGCTCGACGTCAACGTCCTCCAGACCGTCCTCGACGTCCTGGTGCACGCCGACGACCTCGCGGCCGAGCTCGGCGAATGGTCCGTCCGCCCACTCCTCGCCTCACCCGGCATGGGCGAGCTGGACGCCCGCCCCTACCTCGCGTACGCCCGCGCCCGCCTGGCCGAGGAGCAGGAGGACCTCGGGGAGCCGGGCCCGTGGAGCGAGTGGGCCGAGCCGATCGTGCACCGCGTGTACGAGTCCGTCGCCCGCGCCCTGGCGATGCTGTACACCGGCCAGACCGTGCGCGTCATCTGCCCCTGGTGCCTCGGCCGGACGGCTGAGAACCCGATCGGCGGCGAGTACACGTGGCGGATCCACGAACTCCCCGGCCGGCCGCCCCAGATCGCGATCATCTGCCATGGCCAGTGCGAGCCCCCGCAGCGCGAGGTGGGCACGTGGTGGGGCGGCAAACCGTGCTGGCCGTTGTGGGACTGGGAACGGCTGGCCAAGCGGGTACGCGACCACGAAACACACGAGACCATTGGGGCATGAGCATCCTGTTGCTGGCAGCAACTGAGCCCGACTGGTTCGCGCGTGGCATCGGAACCGCGGGCCTCGCCGTGGCACTCGTAGGCCTGATCTTCACATGGCGTACGTACAAGCGCGGCGGCTACCAGATCAAAGTTGCTGCGTCCGTGGAGACCGAGATGCTCCAGAACTACCCCGAGGGTGGTTCGACCCGGATGACGTACGTGAACGTGATCGTGAGCAACCACCGGGCGGGGGAAGTCCAGATCGTGCGCTTCCATGGTCACGATGGCCTCAACCCGCCGCACGAGATCGGGCTGATCGGCGACGCCCAGCACACGCTCAAAGGAATCTCGCAAGCGAAGTGGCGTACGCACAGGGCTGGCTCCCCAAATGAGCCTGCTCACGGCGGGCGCGTCCGTATCGGCGCGGAACTCGCCAACGGCCGGATCGTCTGGAGTAACTGGATGGAGATAGGACCGAAAGCTGCAGCGGAAGTCCTGGCATCTCGTTACTGACCTGGCTTGACACCGGGCCTGTGGATAACTCATGATCGAGGCGTCTTCGGCATGCCCGAAACCCGGAGGTGGTCACCATGGCCTAACCTCCCAACACAACAAGGCCCCGCCCCGCGCGGGGCTTTCGCACATCCGGGGGGTGAACGATGCCCGCCCCCGCCCCACTCAGCGACGACGAGCGCCAGCAGATCCGCGACCTCCACGCCGCCGGCCACGGATGCAACGCCATCGCCCGCCAGCTCGGACGCGACCGCGCCACCATCAGCAAGCACGCCAAAGACCTCGGCCTGAGCTTCGACCGCACCCAGACCAAGGCCGCCACCGAGGCCCGCATCGCCGACGCCAAGCACAAGCGCGCCCTGCTCGCCGACCAGCTGCTCGACGACGCCCTCCGACTGCGCACGCAGCTCTGGGAACCCTGCAAGGTCTACAACTTCGGAGGACGCGACAACACCTACGCCGAGGCCCATCTCGACCACCCCGACTTCGCCGGCCAAGAGAAGATCCTCCGCTCCCTCGCCGTCGCCGTCGACAAGCACGCCCGTCTCATCGAGCTCGACCGCGACCCCGAGGGCCTGGCCGCCGTCGACGTCTGGCTTCGCGGCATCACAGGCCAGTGATCGTCACACCCCTCGTTGGCAAGCAGGTCGACTCCTACCGCCTCGCCGACGCGCGCCTCAACATCTGGGATGGCTCCGTCCGCTCCTCCAAGACGATCGTCTCGCTCCTGAAGTGGATGGAGTTCGTACGCCAAGCCCCACCTGGCCCGCTACTCATGGTCGGCAAGACCGAGCGCACACTCCGCCGCAACATCATCGACGTCCTCGTCGAGATGCTCGGCGACAAGCGCTGTCATCTCGTGGCCGGCACCGGAGAGCTGTTCCTACTGGGCCGCAAGGTGTACATCGTGGGCGCGAACGACGAGCGCGCGCAGGAGAAGATCCGCGGCTTGTCCCTCGTCGGGGCGTACTGCGACGAGGTGAGCACCCTGCCGGAGTCGTTCTTCGTCATGCTGCTCACCCGCCTCTCGATCGCGGGCGCACGCCTAGTCGGCACCACGAACCCCGACGGGCCGCAGCACTGGCTGAAGGCCAACTACCTCGACCGGGCCCGGCTCTGGCTGGACTACGACGGCCAGCTGCATCGCGAGACCGACGACACGCTCAACCTCGCCCGATTCTCCTTCCAACTGAAGGACAACCCGAACCTGTCAGCGGAGTACGTCGCCGACGTGTCCTCGGAGTTCACGGGGCTTTGGCACAAGCGGCTGATCTTGGGTCAGTGGGTGCTCGCCGAGGGCGTCATCTACGAGTCGTGGGATCCGGCCCGGCACGTCGTCCAGGAGCTGCCCGCCATCACGCAATGGCTGTGCATCGCACTCGACTACGGCACCACGAACCCGTTCCACGCCCTCGCCATCGGTCTCGGCACGGACCAACGCCTCTACGTCGGGCATGAGTGGCGCTGGGACTCGAAGAAGCAGCGCGGCTCCCTGACGGACGCCGAGTATTCGGAGCGGCTGCGCGCATGGGAGGCCGGTCTCGGCATCACGCCGTCCTATCGCATCGTCGACCCCTCGGCCGCATCGTTCCGCGTGCAGCTGCACCGCGACGGCTGGAACTCGACCCTCGCCGACAACGAGGTGGTCGACGGCATCCGCGACGTCGCCTCCCTCTTCGCCACCGGCCGGCTCCTCGTCCACGCCGGATGCAAGGAGCTGATCAAGGAGATTCCCGGCTACGCATGGGATCCGGACGCTTCCGAGAAAGGCGAGGACAAGCCACTCAAGGTCAACGACCACGGGTGCGACGCGCTCAGGTACGGGATCAGGACCACGCGGAACGTCTGGCATGGACGGCTTGCTCCGCCCAACAAGGCCGCGTGACGGTTACGGGACCAGGAGATTGATCAAGACGCCGATCGGAATCGAGACGGCAACACCGAGACCAAACAGAATGAGGTCACGTCGCTTCGCCCTTGAAGCATCCTTCTCAGTTGCCCCGAGCAGGATCTGCCGGATCTTCTCAGCATGCTGCGCGTTGATCTCAAGCAGACGCTCCTGCTCCTCTGACTGGGCCAGGAGCGCATCACGAACAGCCTGCTGCGCGTCGATGTCCCGCTGGAGCTCCTCCATGAGATGCCCTGCCTGATCGAACGCCGCTCTCACCTTTTCGGCCCGCATGCGGACTCGCTCGCGAGGGTCGAGTTTGGCTTCCTCGATCGCTGCTCGGTAGCGCTCTACCGCCTCTTTTCGGCTCTCCCGCCAGACGGCGAAGCCTGCGGCAGAAAGGCCACCAACTCCGAGGAGCCCATACGCGATGGTTTCCCAGGGATCACCCAGGTCTTCTAGCAGGCTTAAGCCCACTGCCACAGCGACCATGCTCACCAGCAGGCCGCCGACACTCCAGCACCCAGCGAGGGGGCCCGGCTTCTTAACCGTCATGCCGTCATCAAATGCCTCGTTGAGTACGGGCAGGCACGGCGTAATCGAATCGGGACACAGCGTTCGCGTGAGCGCCGCTCTACTGATCGTTAACTTGGGGGAATCTTTACTTCCCGCAGGCAATTAAATGATCATGAAAGTAGCTTCTCGACTCCGACGAGAGCGGCGAAGAACACCAGCGCGGCGCCGACCCGCCACCGGGTTCGCCTGCCTGGCTCACCCCGCCGGGGATCTCCCGCAAAGAAGACCCGGAGTACCGACTCGCCCACCGGAACGAGAAATGCGCATGCGATACCTACCACAAGAGCGGCGCTCAGCCAGTCCTCAGAGGTGAGAACAGGACCGCGCACAACAGCCAATGCTCTCACCTCGCCAACGGTGAGCACGATCTGTGCCATCGCCATGAGAAGAACGCCAACCCCTTGGTGACTCCCGTCCGTCTTCTCGTCACGGACGAGGTACAGCTCAGCTGATCTCTTGGCAAGTGCTCGCGCTTCGATCGCAATGGCTAGTGCGACGACCGGGATTACCTGCGCCAAAAGGGCTGCGTATTCCTTCGTCACATCTCGTCTGTACCACGACATAGGAGAGCGATCCATGCCGCTGCCGAGCGGCGGCACCTGGCCGCCCCAACACCTCCAACCCATCTACAGCCACTACCAGGTGCTCGACACCTGGTACCGAGGCTCACCCGAGGAGCTCGCGGCCCTCTACACCGGCCAGCAGCCCGCCAACCGGCCATCCCAGCTGCGCGGCGGCATCGTCGGCGCGTTCGCCCGCATGTTCTGGGGCGCACCCACCCCCGCCGGCGAGAAGCTCACCAAACTCCACGTGCCCGTCGCCTCCGACATCGCCACCATGAGCGCCGACCTGCTCTTCTCCGAGCCACCGACCGTCACCGTCGAAGACGAGGCCACCCAGGAGCACATCGACCAGATGATGCCCCAGCTCCAGGCCACCCTCCTCGAAGGCGCCGAAGTCGGGGCCGCGCTCGGCGGCTACTACCTGCGCGCCGTCTGGGACGAGCAGATCGCCACAGCCCCCTGGCTGGCCGTCGTCCATGCCGACGCCGCCGTACCGGAGTGGCGGTGGGGCAAGCTCTGGGCGGTCACGTTCTGGCGGATCCTCGACTCCGACGACCAGACCTGCTGGTGGCACCTCGAACACCACGAGCCCGGCGCGATCCGGCACGCCCTCTTCAAGGGCAAGCCGGGCCAGCTCGGCGACTCGCTGCCGCTCTCGGCCCACCCCGAGACGGAGAACCTGCAGCCGGTCGTCGAGACTCACATCGACCGGTGCACCGCCGTGTACGTCCCCAACATGCGGCCCAACCGGACCTGGCGGAACTTCCCGGCCGGCGCCAACCTCGGCCGCAGCGACTTCGACGGGCCCGTGCTCGGCCTGATGGACGCGCTCGACGAAACCTGGACGTCGTGGATGCGTGACATCCGCCTCGCGAAGGCGAGGTTGATCGTCCCCCGCTCCTACCTGCAGTCCCTCGGCAAGGGCCAGGGCGCCTACTTCGACCCCGACCGCGAGCTATACGAGGCGCTCGACGTGCTCGGCGGCGACGACCGCATGGAAATCTCGGCGCAGCAGTTCGCCATCCGCTACGCCGAGCACAAGGAGACGCAGGCCGAGCAGCTGGCCGCCATCCTCCGCGCCACCGGCTACTCCGCCCAAAGCTTCGGCCTGTCCGGCGAGGTGGCCGTCACCGCCACCGAGGTAAGCGCGAAGGAACGCCGGAGCCTGACGACCAGGGCGAAGAAGGGCCTCCACACCATCCCCCCGGTGGGCGACGGCCTGGAGATGCTGCTGGAGCTCACCGCGAAGCTCTTCCCCCAACTGGGCGTCACCCCGGAGCGGCCAGCCATCGTGCTCGCCGACTCCGTGTCGCCGGACATGCTGCAGCTGGCGCAGACGGCCGAGCTGATGCGCCGCGCGGAGGCCGCGTCCGACGAGACGCTCGTCAGGATGCTGCACTCGGACTGGGACGAGGACCAGGTCAAGGCCGAGGTGGACGCGATCGCGGATGCGAGGCCCGATCCGATGGAGGATCCGTTCGCGCTGCCCGGCGAGATGACCGGCCCCGACGCCGAGGGCGATCCCGAGGAGCCGAAGGCCAAGGACGGGCCACCGCGGGAGTAGCACGCTGGGGAGGTCCTCGCGATGGCTGTGGACCAGGACCTCCTCGACCGCATTGCGAGCTCGGTCGCCGACCTGTATCGCGAGGTCGAGACCGCGCTCGTACGCACCGTGGCGCAGCGCCTCCGCGCCGACCTTGACGAGCAGCCCCAGACGGTCGCCTTCTACCAGGAGAAGCTCGACTCCGTCCGCAAGCTCCAGCAGTCGGCCCGGCTCATCCTGGCCAGCCTGCAGGCGGCGCGCGCCGGCCGGATCCGGGAGGCGATCGCCCGCGCGTACCGGTCCGGCTCGGATGCGGCGATCGCCGACCTGCCTGAGCGCTGGTTCCCGAAGTCCGGGGTCGGCCAGCAGGCGCGCCGCGCCACCGCGGTGATGCCGAACGCGCGCGTCCTCGAGAACATCGCCCAGGCCCTCCACAGGGACGTCGGCCGAGTCGACATGAACATCCTGAGGGCGCCGCTCGACGCCTACCGTGCCGTCCAGGCCGGGACCGCAGCCCGCGTCACCAGCGGAGCATTCACACGCAGGGAGGCCAGCCAAGCAGCGTGGCAGCGGCTCATGGACAAGGGCATCGTCGACTTCACCGACCGCGCCGGCCGCCGCTGGAAGCTCAGCTCCTACGTCGAGATGCTGGCCAGGACGAACGCGCAGCGGGCCGCGGTGCAGGGCCAGACTGACCGGCTCGCCGACATCGACATCGACCTGGTCTATGTCAGCGACAACGTGCAGGAGTGCAAGGTCTGCAGGCCCTTCGAGTCGAAGGTACTGCGCCGCGACGTGGGGCCTACCGGCCCAATCCAGGTCGAGCATGCGACCCGCGACGACGAGTACATCACCGTCGACGTAACCGACACCCTGCCCGGCGCGATGGCCAAGGGCCTGTTCCACCCGAACTGCCGCCACTCTGTCAGCGCGTACCTGCCCGGCGTCACCACCCTCAAGACAGGCACCGCCGACCCGGAGGGCAACAAGGCCCGCCAGAAGCAGCGCGCCCTTGAACGGAGAATCCGGGCGGCCAAGGAGGCTGCGGTGGGGGCGCTCACCCCCGAGGCGAAGAAGGAAGCAGGCGCCCGCGTGCGCGCCGCCCAAGCTGCGCTCCGCGCCCATCTCGCCGAACACCCCAAGCTCAAGCGGTTGCCCTACCGCGAGCAGATCGGCGCCGGCAACCTACCGAAGGCAGGAGGCCCGAAGGGCGGGCCGGTCACCGACCTACAGCCGCCGGTCCAAGAAGCCCTGCCTGACACCCCCGACGCTGACGCCGCGGCGAAGGCAGCAGCCGCCCAGGCCGCCGCCGAGGAGAAGACGCGGCGAGAAGCAGAGGCCGCGCGGAAGGCAGCAGAAGAGAAGGCCCGCCGAGAAGCCGAAGAACGGGCCCGCGCGCAGGCGCCTGGCATGCGCAAGGCCGTACGGCACCGCAAGAACGCCGACGGCCTGGCCTGGGCCGGCGACCGCCTACCCATGCCCGACCTCACCGACGCCGAACGGCAGGCACTGCGCGCCTACACCGGCCCCGAATACATGCTGGTCAACGACGGCCTGCGCGGCAAGCTCCCCGACCACCAGTCGATCCGAGATCGGTTCCATCAGCTGCTCGGCGGCCTCGACGCAGCGTTCCGTAAGGCCAAGGCGCCCGAGTCGTTCATCGTCCACCGCGGTGTCGGCGCGCAATACGCCGGATTCCTCGGCGCGGATGTCGACCGGCCTGAGACAATGAAGGATCTGGTCGGCCGGACTTTCCCTGAGCTGGGCTTCATGTCCACCAGCGTGGGTGCCCGGGCGAGATTCACCGGCGATGTCTACTTGATGATCCGCGTCCCCAAGGATCACGCCGCCATGAACGTCATGCCCGTCAGCGGGTTCGGGGAAGACGAGCGGGAAGTCTTGATCCGCAGGAACTCCCGGTACGTCGTGCACGCTGTATACAAGAGGTACGACGGACGCGCCAAGCGGGACGCGTGGTTCATGGAGCTGGAGATCGTGCCCGACGATTGGGAGAAGCCCGCAGGCTGGGCGCCGGACCCGTACGGCGACGCCGACGACGGCTACACAGACGACGGCGAGTGAGGGAGGCGAACATGGCAGACCAGCCGCATGCGCGGTGGACCGACGCCGCGTTCGCCCCCGTCGACGTGTCCGACTCCGGCACCTACCCGGGCGTCCCGGCCGGGCCCGTCCGGCGGGCCGAGCTGCGCGACGCCGCCACCGGCCAGTTGCTCGGCCACGTGTGGGCCGACAACCGGGAGGCGGCGGGGTTCGCCGACTCCGACGAGGCTGGTGCCGCCGGGGTGCGTGCGGGGGCCCGGGTGTGGCGGATCCTCGCCGACACCTACCAGGCCGGACGGCCAGCTTCCGACGTGCTCGACCCGAGCCTGTTCGAGCCCGACTACCAGCTGGTCATCACCGACTAGCTGTCGCACATCCTTCACGGCCCGCCTGGTGCGGGCCTTTTTCATGCCCGCACGGGCCACCCCACCGATCCCGCACGGGAGACCACCATGCACCTGTCCCACGCCCCCGGCGCCATCATCGGCTACCGCAAGAACGGCCGGCCCATCCGCCTCATCGCAGGCGGATCCGAAGGCGCGCCCGAGGGCGGCACCGGCGAGAACACCCCGCCCGCGAACCAGCCGCCCGCACCTCCTGCACAGGAGGGAACGGAGACCGACTGGAAGGCCGAGGCCCGCAAGTGGGAGAAGCGGGCCAAGGAGAACAGCAGCGCGGCCGAAGAGCTCGACAAGGTCCGCAAGGCGTCCATGTCCGAGCAGGAGAAGGCCGTCGAAAAGGCACGCAAGGAAGGCGAGACCACCGCCACGGTGGCCGCCGGCCGCAAGCTCGCCGAGGCCAAGTTCGAGACCGCGCTTGCCCGCAAGGGGCTCGACCTGGGCGACGCTGCCGACCTGATCGACGTCGGCAAGTTCGTCGACGACAAGGGCGACGTCGACGACGCCGCAATCAAGAAGGCCGTCGACAAGCTGGCCAAGCTCGCCCCCAAAGCCCCGCCCAGCTCCGGCGGCGACTTCGGCGGCGGCAACGGCAGCGTCGGCAACCAGGAGCGACCGAAGTCCATCCGCGAGGCATACGCCCGCCAGCAGACGTAACAACCAGACAGGAAGTGAGAGATGGCCATCACCCTCGCGGACGCCCAGCGCAACGCCGCGTCGGACGTCGATTACGCAGTGATCGACGAGACCCGGCGCGGGAGCTGGCTCCTCGACCAGATCACGTTCGACGACACGGCGACCCCGGGCACGGGTGGCGGCACGCTCACCTACACCTACGCCAGGCTCACCCAGACCCGCGGCGGCCAGTTCCGCGCCTTCAACACCGAGTACACGCCCAGCGAGGCGAAGCGCACCCAGATCACCAGCTCGCTCTACCCGTTCGGTGGTGCGTACAACCTGGACCGGGCGCTCGCACACCTGGGCCCGCGGCTCACGGACGAGATGGCGTTCCAGACGTCGGAGCTGATCAAGGGCTGCCGGGTGACGTTCGCCGACCAGCTCATCAACGGCGACCACGCCTCCAACGTGCTCGGCTTCGACGGCCTCGACGTCGCCCTCACCGGCTCGGTCACCGAGCACTTCCAGAACACCAGCACCTACTACGTGGACTGGTCGCCGGCCACCATCGACACCGTCGACGAGTCCATCACCGTCTCCGACCAGCTCGACGAGTTCCTCAGCCTGCTCAACGGCGAGCCCGACGCGCTGCTCGGCAACCGCCTGCTGATGAACCGCGTCAAGGCCATCGCCAAGCGGGCCGGCCAGTACAACATCACCCAGGACAGCCTGGGCCGCACCATCGAGCGGTACGGCAACGCTGTCCTGGTCGACCTGGGCACGAAGAACGACGACTTCACCGGCAACAGCTACATCGTCCCGGTCGAGACGCGTGACCCTGACGGCGGCGGCGGTGGCGGCAACATCACCAACCTCACCGATCTGTACGCGGTGCGGTTCGGTATGGACGCCCTCCACGGTGCTTCCGTCGCCGGGTCGCCGCTGATGAAGACGTGGGACCCCGACTGGACCACCAGCGGCGCGGTGAAGACTGGCGAGCTGGAGATGGGCCCAGCCACGCTCGTGCTCAAGCACGCCAGGAGCTGCGGCGTCTTCCGCAACATCAAGGTCAAGTAGGAGGCGCATCGTGAGCATCAGGTACTTCGAGATCCGCGCCCCGCGCGCCGATTTCACCGGCCGGGTCGGCGCCGTCTCCTTCGCCGACGGCGTCGCCCGCGTCTCCTTCGACGACACCCGCACCGACGGCATGTGCATGGCCGACGAGCACGCCGTCCAGGTCGGCCGCTCCGCACTGCTGTTCGCCCAGCGGCGTCCCGGCTACACCGTGATCGAGACCGACGCCGCCGGCCAGCCGCTCCCCGAGCCGGAGGAGAAGCCGAAGAGGCGCACCTCCGGCAAGCCTCCGGCACCGCCGAAGGGGCCGGCCGCGCCGCCAGCCTCACCGACCGACCCCAGCGACCCGAAGAAGGAGGGCGAGCAGTGACGACGCTCGGCCGCTACTACGAAGGCGTCATCGCCGACGCCGCCGCTCTCGACGTGCCCTTCAACGCTCTCCCCGGCGTCAACCAGGGCAACTTCGTCCGCTCCAACATCCCCGCCTGGGCCTGCACGTCCGACCTGGCCGCCACCGCCACCGGCGTCGCCATCGGCACCCGCATCTGGCTCCGCAAGGGCGACGTCGTCACCAGCGTGAGCTTCGTGGCCGGCAACACCGCGCTGGCCACCGGCACCGCCGGATGGCACGCCCTGTACGACCCCGACGGCGCGCTGCTGGCGCAGTCGGCCGCCCAGGGCAGCACAGCGTGGGCGGCCAACACGGCCCGCAAGCTCGCCCTCACGACACCGAAGACGATCACGGTGGACGGCTGGTACATCGCCGCCACTTCGGTCACCGCCTCGACGGTGCCGACCCTGATCGGGTGCGCGCCGATCGTCACCGCGTCGGCTGCGCTGCACACCGGGTCGAAGGCGCTCGGGTTCACGTTCGGGTCGGCGACCGGAGACGTGGCTCCGGCCACCACCGGCACGCAGACCGGCGTGGCCAAGTGCCCGATCGCGATTGTGAGCTGACCCATGGCACGAGTCGCACTTACCGCAGTCGCCTCGTCCGAGTCCGGAGTGGACTTGGACGCCGTCGACCAGGCGGCCGAGATCACCGACGGCAACAGCTTCGTGTGGACACCCACGCGGCGCTTCTACGTCCTCAACGGCGACGACGCGTCCCTCACCGTCGGCATCCCCACCGCGGCCACGGTCGGCCGGTCCGCGCTCGCGGTCGCCGACCTGTCCCAGGCCATGAGCGCCGGCACGAGGCGGGTCTTCGGCCCGTTCGGGCCGGAGTTCCGGCAGGCGGACGGCACGGTGCACGTCAACTACACGGGGACGACGCCGACCGGCGTGATGGTGGCCGCCCTCGACTGAGGGCCTTCGAGCGCGTGGGCGGGCCGGTGTTCGTGAGGGTGCGCTGCCCGCCCACGTCCGACTCCGAGGAGGTACGGCATGGCGTACGCGACCGTCAACGACCTCGCCCCCACCTACGTCACCCCGGCGCCGGCAAACGCCGCGCTGCTGCTCGACCGCGCCACCCGACTCGTCGACCAGGCGCTGCTCACCGCCGTGTACGAGGTGGACGAGGACGGCCTGCCCACCGATCCTGAGCACATCGCAGCGCTGCGGGACGCAACCTGCGAGCAGGTGGCCGCCTGGCTGGAAGTCGGCGAGACCGGGACGGGCGCGTCGGCCGAGTACAGCGACGTGCAGATCGGCTCCGTCCGGCTCGGCCGCGGGTCCCAGACCGGGGCGGGTGGTGGAGGCTCGGCCGCCACCCGCCTCGCACCACAAGCGTGGGCGATCCTGCAGCAGGCCGGGCTCACCGGCCACGAGCCGTACACGTACCGGCCGTGCGCGGTGGCCGATGGGTAGCCTGCCGTCATACCTGCTCAGGCACACCGTGACCGTCGAGCCGTCCATCGAGCAGGGCACGTTCGAGCCCCTTTACGGCCCGCCGGTCACCGTGACGTGCTTCGTCGACGACCGCCTTCAGAAGATCCTCAACAACGAGGGCGAGGAGATCGTGGCGCGCACGGTCATCTACATGCCGCTCGACACCACCTGCCCGCCCGGCTCCCGAGTGACCATGACCGGCCGCCAGGCGCAGGTCCTGGCCGCGCTGCGGCGGGACGGCGGCGGCCTCCCCACCCCGGACCACCTCGAAGTCGCACTCCAGTAGGAGGTGGACGCCGTGCCGCAACGTGCACGCCTCAAGCTCAACACCCAGCAGATCAAGGCCCGGCAGCGCGCCGGCGCCGTCAAGGGCCTGAAGGTCGCGGCCGAGCACCTCCTCCAGGTCAGCCGGGAGCTGGTGCCGCACGAGGAGGGCACCCTGGAGCGCTCCGGGACCGTCAGCGCGGACGAGGCCAACCTGCGAGCCGCCGTCTCCTACGACACCCCGTACGCGGTCCGCCAGCACGAAGAGCTCACCTGGAAGCACGACCCGGGCAGGCAGGCCAAGTACCTGGAGGAGCCGCTCAACACCGAGGCGGCCACGATGATGGAGCTGGTCGCAGCCCAGATTCGGCGGAGCCTCCGATCATGACGCTCCTGGAGGAGTTCCAGCAGCTGCTCACCGCGATGGCCCTCGACCTGGGCCCCGTCTTCAGCACGAAGATGCCAGCGTCGCCGGACCGGTGCGTGGTCCTGGCCAGGTACGGCGGAGCCGAGAGCAGCCTCGCCGACAACTACGACGAGCCCCGCATCCAAGCCCGCGTCCGCGGGCCCGCGACCGACGTGCGCATCGCTGAGCGGGACGCCGAGCTCGTCTACGACCGGCTCAACGGCCTCGGCACGCTCACCCTCCCGGGCGGCACCTGGCTGCAGCTCGCCGTCGCCCTCCAGGCCGGGCCCGTCTTCATCGGCCTCGACAGCAATCAGCGTCCTGAGTACACCGTCAACCTCCGCTGCGACGTCAGCAGGACCAGCACGAACAGGAGTGACCCGTGACCCAGCGGAAGATCAACGCGAGAGACATCGTGGTCGAGGTGGAATCCTCGACTCCGGACACGTGGCTGCGCGTCGAGAACCTCGCCGGCGTGACCATCAACCGCGGCGAGAACGAGGAGACCGCGGACACCGGCGATTTCGACTCGGAGGGCGCCTACGAGCAGGAGATCATGCAGCGTGGCGCCACGATGGAGCTGGCCGGCCTGGAGCTGAAGGACCACCTCACCGGGGCGCTGCAGCCGGGCCGGGCCCGGGTGGAGGAGATGGCGGGCGAGGACAAGGTCGGCTCCGACAGTCTCGGCCGGATCCGGTTCCGGCACCCCACGCAGACGACGTGGCGCATCTGGACGTGCACCTTCTCCCTTGGCGAGTCCGGCGGCGAGTCGAACGCCAAGAGCGCCTGGGCGGCCACCATCACCAAGTCCGGACTGAGCACCACGGCGGCGGTGAGCTAACCCATGTCGAACTCCGAGCCACTCGACACCGACCTCGACAACGTCGAAGAGCCCAACGAGCATGAGAGCTGGGACGACTTCTGGGCCGAAGTCCAGCGCAAGGAAGCAGCCGAGCGCACCGGCCCGCCAACCCAGACCATCCGCGGCGTCGAAGTCCGCGTCCCGCACGATCTGCCGCTGCTGTTCGAGCGGAAGGTCGACCAGCTGAAAGACGCGAGCGACGAAGCGGCCTTCGCCGAGCTGGTCGCCGAGCTGTTCGGCGTCGATGTCCTCGACGCGTGGATCGACGCCGGCATGACGGGCCGAGAGTTCGAGGTCGTGCTCGCCTGGGGCATGGCCAACGGCAAGGGCCGCACGATGTCGTTCCGCGAGGCGTACGAGCTCATCCAGAAGCGGAACAACAACCAGGGAAAAGCCCCGGCGAGCTCGACCCGCAAGAGCGCCAGATCCGGCGGTTCTGGCCGTTCATCGAAGCGGACTTCCGGCGCGAGTACGGCCTCTCGCCGCAAGAGATAGGCCAGCTCACCCGTCGGCAGTTCCAGACCCTCCTGGCCGGCCTGTCGAGGGACGCCGTGTACCGGCTGGTCGTACAGAACGAGCCCATTGAGCTGTCAGGGGAGCAGGCCCAGTCCTACCTGAACACTCTCTGACCCAGCGCGCGGGAGGCGGTGACCTCTCATGTCGATGACCGTGGGCGAGCTGGTCGGCTACATCGACCTCGAAGACAAGGGCTTCGACCGCGGCCTCGTCAGAGCCGAAGGGCGGCTGCGCCGCCTGGAGTCCACCACCAGCAGCACGACAGGCAGCATCGAGTCCACGGTCGCCACGGCGTTCACGCGGGTGGCGGACGCGATCGGCGAAGGCATGGACCCAGACGAGGCCCTCTCCGACCTCGCGCGGCTCGTGGACGGCGTCGAGGACGCCCTCGACGGGGTCGAGAAGAAGGTCCGCGACTCCGGCGACGTCATCAGCGACGGGATCGGTGACGGGGCGGAGCGCGGCGGCAGCCGCTTCAAGAACGCCCTGAGCGGTGCGTTCGACGTGGCGCAGGCCGGGCTGGGCGGCGTCATGGCCTTCTCCAAGGTGGCCACTCTCGGCGTGGTCGGGCTCGGTGTGGCCGCGCTCGCCACCGCGGCGGCGGTCGCGGCGATCGGTGGCGCGATCACGCTCGGTGTGCTGCAGCTCGGCGTGTTCCTGGCCGCGAACAAGCAGGTCAAGAAGGAAGTCGAGTCTCTCGGCAAAACGGCCCTGAAGGCGTTCCGGGAGGCGGCCGAGCCGCTGCGTGGGCCCTTGCTCGAAGGTCTGCAGCGGATCGAGGGCAAGATCAAGCCGTTCGCGGCCATGCTTGGCAAGGTCTTCGTCGAGGTCGCGCCGCTGATCGAGACCGCCTTCGACGTCGCCATCAACGTCATCGACACCCTGATCGAGACCCTGCCCACGATCGTCGAGCACGGCAAGCCCGTCGCGGAGTTCTTCCTCACCACCCTCGGCGGGGCGATCTCGAAGTTCTTCGAGTTCATCGCCTGGGGCCTGACCAAGATCGAAGCTTTCAAGACCGCGTGGAACGACAGCTCAACCACCCTGGGCGCTTGGGCCGAGTGCATAGGCGAGATCTTCACCAAGGTCAAGACGTTCTTCTCCGAGGTCTTCGAGACGGTCGCACAGTGGATCTCCGACAACCAGGGCAAGATCAGCGAGTGGGGCGCCAAGCTCGAAGAGGGCTGGAACCACATGTCGGAGGCCATCAAGTCGGCCATCGACGTTGTCTCCGCCCTTTGGTCCGAGTTCGGCGACGACATCCTCAACGCGCTGTCGATCCTGGTAGACACCTTCCTTGGCGTCTGGAACGGCTTTTGGCAGACCGTCAAAGGCATCCTCGACGTGGCCGCCGGCCTGCTCACCGGCGACTGGCAGCGACTCAAGTCCGGCCTCGAATCCATCTGGAAGGGCCTGTGGGAGATCGTCAAGTCGATCCTGACCGGCGCCCTCGGCCTCATCCAGAACCAGATAAAGGCCGCCTGGGACTTCGTGCAGAACGCTACCGGCGTCTCCTGGGAGCAGATCAAGAAGCGGGTCTCCGACGGCATCGCCAACGTCGTCGCCTACGTCAAGAGCATGCCGGACCGGATCAAGACGGGGCTCGGCAACCTCGGCGCGCTGCTCGCCCAGGCCGGCCAGGATCTGATCAACGGCCTGATCAACGGCATCAGAGCCAAGGCGGCCCAGGCGATCGAGGCGGCCAAGGGCGTCGTCCGCGACGCGGTCCAGGGCGCGAAGAACCTGCTCGGCATCAAGTCGCCGAGCCGCGTTTTCCACGAGATCGGCGTCCAGACCATGCAGGGCATGGCGAACGGCGCCGCGTCCATGGGGCCGACCCTGCAGCAGGTCATGAAGGCCGTCATCGGCAAGGCGGTCGCCTCGGCGCGCGCCGAGGCCAAGACGCAAATGGACCGGCTGGCCGAGGACATGGCGAAGTGGAACGCCAAGCGGCAGCAGAAGCAGTCGATGACGATCAGGGAGGACCGGATCGCGCCGATGACCGGCGTGGACTACGTGTCCAGGCCAGACGCGGCCCTGACGAACGCGGCGCAGCCGAGCGGCGGGACGTTCATCAACGTCGACATGTCCGGCTCGACGATCCGCGAGGAGGCGGACGTCCCCCGGCTGGCGGCGCAGTTCGGGTTCGAGTACACCGCCCGCGCCCTGGCCTGACACCACCCCCAATTCCACCAGTTGAGAGGAGGCGATCTCAGCATGTCCACCTACGAGCGGTACGACCCTGCCGTGCACGGCACCTACGGCGCCTATCTGCGCGGCAAGGGCCTCCAGGTGCACGGCGGCCGGTCCACGCCGGTCCGGCGCGAGCGGCGCGACGAGGACGGCCGGCGGCACCGGGAGGTCACCAGCCTGACCGAGTCCGGCGCGGTCGCGACCACGACGAACCGCACCGACAAGGGAGGTGACCACCAGGACGTGCACGTGCGCGCCCCGCTGGTCACCGGGAAGGCGGTGGTCTGGTGAGCATCCGTTCCCGGGCAGAGGCCCGGCTGGTCCTGGCGTGCGCCGACGTCGAGGACCAGCTGGCCGGCGCGAAGTCCGAATACGCCGACGAGCTGAGCGACGAAACGCGGGCGGCAAAGCGTGAGGCGATGGCCACCATGCACGAGACGCGTGCCTGGCTGCGCGCCAAGGACGAGCTGGCTATCCTCCCCGACAAGATCGCCGACGTGCAGCGCGAGCTGAAGTCGGCGCGGCTGGCCAAGGCTGGCACGGCGGACAAGCGGATCGGCGAGCTGGAGGCCGCGCTCGCCTTCCTGGAGGCCAGGCACAAGCGCATCCAAGCCCAGTTCGGGCCTCTGGTGCAGGCGATGGACGAGCTCGCAGCAGCTGGGGGTGCGTGATGGCGTGGAGTGCTTCCGGTGTGATGGGCGGCACCCAGATGGACCAGTGGGACCCGTCCGACCTGTCCATCGACCTGACTGTTGAGACGATGAAGGCGGCGTTCTGGGGGGCGTCGGTCACACCCGACTTCTCGCAGGCGGCGCCCGCCTACGGCTCCGCGCCGTGGAACTCTGGCGAGAGCTCGGGCGCTGGGTACACGGCGGGCGGCATCCTCATCCTCAACACCACGTTGGCGCTGGTCTCCGGTCAGCTGCGGTGGGATGCGGACAACCTGCAGATCACCAGCTCGACGATCATCGCGCACGGCTACATCTCCTACGTCCCCAGCATCTCGAATCGGATCTTCCACGCCACCTGGTTCGGCGCCGAGTTCGAGACCCAGGACGGCACATTCTTGGTCACGCACGATCCGGTCGGCCTCGCCGCGCTGGACTACACCCCGTAGGAGGAGCGCGTGGCGACGGTACGACAGACGCTGCTGCCCGAAGAGGCCCAGGTCCTCGGCAGCAACCTGGCCGCATTCGACAAGATCAACGGCACCAACTTCCCGGTCGCCCGGCTTCTGTACGACGCGGCCACCGACGAGGCGGCGTTTTGGAAGATCGAGGCGGTCAGCTACGGCTCCGGCAACCTGACCGTGGATCTGATCTGGTACGCGGTCAACGCCACCACCGGGGTGGTCCGCTGGGAGGTGGCCATCGCCGCCATCACTCCCGAGTCGGACAGCCAGGACGTGGAGACCAAGTCGTTGGCGACCGCTCACACGGTGGACGACACGCACCTGGGCACCACCAGCAAGCGGCTGCACAAGGCCACCATCACCGTGTCCAACCTCGACTCGGTGGCGGCCGGCGACGAGGTGTATGTGCGGGTGCGGCGGATTGGCTCCAACGCCGCCGACACGATGGCCAACGACGCCGCCCTGACCGAGGTCCGCATCAGCTACTCCGACACGTAGGGGGTGCTCTGTGGCGGTCAGGTTCTCCGCGGACGGCGAGGACTACAGCCGGACGATCAGCCTGGGCACGGTCACCGCGTTCTCTATCGCCTGCTGGGTCAAGCTGTCGACCGACCGGAACACCAACGTCACCGTCTGGGAGCTGACCGACGGGCTGGACGAGGACTACGCCATGCTGCGCACCGGCGCGGACGGCACCAGCGTCTCCTTTCAGCAGGTCGACGACGGTTTCGGCGACCCGCTGCGTGGCACCCGCAACCTGACTGTCGGCACCTGGTACTACGTCGCCGTCGCGGTGAACGGCGCCAACGGCGTCATGCTCACCCGCAGCCTTACCGACACGTCGTTCACGGTGTCGACCTGGTCGAACGGTACCGCCGGCGGCACCGTCCAGGACATCTTCCGTCTGGGCGAGTCCGACGTCAGCGGTGAATGGCTGGACGGCTGCCTGGCCGCGTTCAAACACTGGACCACGAACCTGTCGCAGGCCGAGCTGGAGGCCGAGTTCGGCTTCTACCAGCCGCGCCGCACCGCCAACCTGCGGGCGTGGTATCCGTTCACCCGCAACGAGACAACCGACTACTCCGGAAACGGCCAGACCCTGTCCGGCGGCGCCAACACCTCGACGGAGGATGGGCCGGGCATCTCCTGGCGGCCAACTCGTCGCAAGGTTCGCACCCCGCTGTCGGTGTCCGCCGAGGCCACCCCGGGCCCGGTCACCGCGCCCTGGTCGGTCCCGGCACCTGGCATCTCGCTCGGCACGGGCGTCCAGCCCGGACCGGTCATCGCCCCGTGGTCGGTACCGACGCCGGATGTGTTCACCGGCACCACCCCGCCCACCCAAGTCCAGCCCGGACCGGTCATCGCCCCGTGGTCTGTGCCCACGCCGGCGGTGTCGGTGTCGGTGAACGTGCACGCCGCGCCTGTCGTGGCCGCCTGGAGCCTGCCGAGCCCCGGCGTGGTCGTCCCGATCAATCCTGGCGACGATCTGGACGGGCCCGGCCAACTGTCGTTTAACGGATTCAAGATGGGTAGCGGCACCCCGTACCGGCTGGTCCAGCTGGTCGGCGCCGACATCGACCTGCCAGCGCTCGACAACGGCAACGTGCCGCACCCGACCGAGGACGGCGCCATGTCGGGCGAGAAGCTCGCCCTGCCCCGCATCATCGAAGCCACGTTCTTGGTCTCGGTGCCGCGCGAGCAGATGCGCGAGGTGATGGAAGACCTGCGCCAGAACACGCCGAAGGCCGAAGCTGACGAGGAACTCTCGCTGGCGATCCAGGTGTTGGACCGGATCTACATCACTGAGGGCGCGGTCATGCGCCGCTCACCGGGCGGCATCGAAAGGCGCTACCGGATCGGGCACGCATCCGCCGTGGTGGTCCAGTGGGAGTGCTCCGACCCGCGCCTGTTCGACCGGTCGCTGCAGAACGCCGTCATCGCTGACGGTGGCACAGTCACCGTGCACAACGCCGGCAACACCAGCGTGAAGCCGATCATCCGGTTTCCGGGGCCGGCGACGCAGCCGCGCATCGAGATCGAGCGCACGCTAGGCGACGGTTCCACCGACCTGCGCGTGCTGGAGTTCGACGTCACGGTCGGCTCCGGCCAGGCGCTCGTGGTCGACGTCAAGCAGCTGACCGCGGTCATCGGCGCCACCTCGCACATGAACGCGCTCACCGGCGCCAGCGCGGCGGTCAAGGACTGGGTGCTCGGCCGCGGCGACTCCTCCATCTCGTACGAGACGACCGGCGGGACCGCACCTGCGGCGCTGGTGTTCTGGCGGCACGGCTGGATCTGACCCGCTTCAACACCAGGGGGGTGTGATCGCTGGTGGTTGCCTCCGTGCGGTCTGTGGCCGCTGCCGCCGTCTCCACCCCTACCGCGTTCGTCCTCCGTGACGAGGTCCAGGCCGGGGATGTGCTGCTGGCCTGGCAGTCCAGCGACACCGGCGCCATGATCAGCATGGAGTTCGGTGAAGCCGACGGCTGGGTCGAAAAGCAGCAGCAGACGGGGTTCGGCTGGGTCGGCACCAAGGTCTACCAGAAGACGGCCCAAGCCGACGAGACCGACGTCTACGGGCTGCAGCAGGGCCTGACCGCCAAGGGCACCATCCACATCCTGGCCATCAGCGGCGCCAACCCCGCAGGCGTGCTCATCGTGGTCGGCGGCACCGACACCTGCCCGGCCGCCGTGCCGAGCTCCTCGTCCGGGCTGGAGATCCGCTATCAGGCAGGCATCCCGTTTACCCCCGGCACGGTGTCCTGGGACTCGCCGCCCGGATATGAGCAGCGCTCCATGCAGTCCGGCACCTCCACGACCAGCTGCCTGGCCGTGCGCGCCTACTCCTCCTCGGCGCCACTGGATGAGGTGGCGCTCACCCCGTCGGCGCTGCTGGCCGATCGGCTGGGCATCACCGTGCTGGTCGCCTCCGCCAGCGGCAGCGGCGGCGGCACCCCGCCCACGCCGCCCGAGTTCCCCGCCACGTCACCCTCGCGCGGCACCACGCGGATGCGCTACACGGTGCATGACCTGCTCACCGGCGTGTACGTCGGCGAGTTCACCAACCTGTCCGGCGTGACCATGGACCGGCGGCTCGGCGAGCCCGGAACCTTCCAGGCCAGCCTGGCCGTGCCAAACCGGCGGGTGGCCCGCCGCATCCAGGAGATCATCCCCGCCGACCCCACCGACCTCAGCGTGGGACCCGGCCGGCTCGTCGTGCACTGCTGGCGCTCCGGGATCCTCTGGGGCGTCTACTGGCTGCACACCGCCGTCATCGAACGTCCCGAAGGGGCCAAGGGCGTCGGCATCCAGCTGCAGGGATCCACGCTGGACGGCTACCTGCACAGCGTGAACCTGGAAGACGACGTGTCTTTCGCCGCTGATCAGATCGCCAACGCCCGCGACCTGATCCTGCACATGCAGGCCACGGCCGCCTCCAACATCGGCCTCGGGTTGATGGCCGGCACCTCCGGCAGCGTACGCGCGTTGGCTGCGGCGACGTCGGCGAACACGACCTACGGGCGGCTCCTGACCGACTACGCCAGGACGGACGGCGGCTTCGAGTGGGTGGTCAACCCGACCGTGATCGGCGGCTCGATCGTCCGCTCGTGGGAGTGGGGCGCCCCCAAGATCTCCAACCCGTCTGCTGTGCACGTCTTCCAGGAGGGCGGCGACCTCACCACCTGGCGCGAGGAACGCTCCGCGCTCCGCAGGGGGACACGGTTCGGCGTGATCGGAGGCACCCCGGAGGGCGACGCCACCGAGACCCGCGTCCCGGCACGGTCGGCGCTGATCGAAACGCCGCACATCGCCGCCGGGTGGCCGATCATCGACAAGCGCATCCAGCACCCCGGCCAGTCCACCACCGTGGGCGTCCTGGATGCCTACGCCCGCTACTGGGCCGACCGCGCTGCCGGTTCAACCCGCGTGTTCTCGGCATCCCTCGTACTCGGCAAGAACCCCTCTCTCGATCCGAACGGGCTCGGCGACTGGGCCCGCTTCGTGCTGTCCAACCCCTGGCACGCGATCACCGCCGACGGGGCGGCCGGGCTCAACGTGAGCCAGCGGATCATCGGCTGGGCGCTGTCGCCGGCCGACCGCGGCTCGCGCGGCAAGGACAAGGTGCAGCTGATCACCGAACAGGAGGTGCCTGAGTGAGCAACTTCCTTGACCCGTTCCCGACCGACCCGAACCGGATCCTGCAGGAGCTCTCGCGCCGTGTCGCCGCCCTCGAAGCTCAGGCCGGCCAGGCGCAGGGACTGACGGTCACCAAGGCGTCGGACGCGTTCCTGGTTCCCTCCAGCGGCACCCCGGCCACGCCGTCGGATGGCGCCTACCTGTACGTCACCGTCGGTGGGGAGATGCGCTGGCGCTCCACCATGGGCGACCGCTCCATGATCCACCCTCAGGCCGCGGCCATCGACAACCAGGCCAACATGCTCGCCGGCGCCTCCGCTCCCGGCAGCTACAGCGCCAGCTACGTGACCGACCTGCGCGAGGACGTGCGCGCCACCCGCCAGTACGGCTTCGACCTCACCACCCGCCTGCGCGACGCGGGCATCGTCGACGTCTGACCCGGCCGCCCGCGCGGGCCGATGCGCGCCCCAAAGGGAGGCGCGGGCGGCCACCCCCTCCACACCACGGCGCGCCGCCGTGCCCACGAACGGAGCGCCTTGTGACTCAGCTCGACCCGCTCGGCCCTGTCCAGATCGGAGCACGCGAGATCTACGACCAGCTCTTGGCCACCGATCGGAAGGTCGACGCCGTACGGGGCGAGGTACAGCAGGTGGCCCAGGCGCACGGCGAGCTCCTCAAGGACCTGACCGACCACGAGACCCGCATCCGTGTGCTGGAACGCGGACGGTGGCCGCTCCCCTCGTTGGCCGCCGTCATCTCGCTCGTGTCCGTGGTCCTGGCCGTCATCTCGTTCATCGCCACCCGAGGAGGCTGACCATGGCCCAGATCGTCTCCCGCGCTGCCTGGGGCGCGAAACCGCCGTCCAAGCCGCTCGCCCGCATCGCGAGCACCAAGGGCGTGAAGGTCCACTACACGGGCGGACACGTCCCCGTGACGATCGTGGACGACCACCAGGAGTGCGTCGACCTCGTACGGTCCATCCAGCGGATGCACATGGCCGGCGGGCGAGAACAGCCGTATTCGGACATCGGCTACAACCTGGTCGCCTGCCCGCACCGGCGCGTGTTCGTCGGCCGCGGCCCCCACATCCTCTGCGCCGCGAACGGCGCCGGGCTGAACTCGGCGCATTATGCGGTGCTCGCCCTCGTCGGATCCAGCGGCTACACGGTGCCCGGCGACCAGCTGCTGCACGCCATCGTCGACGCGATCGAGCACCTGCGTGAGCACGGCGACGCTGGCCGCGAGATCCGGGGGCACCGGGACGGGTTCGCCACGGATTGTCCGGGCGACCGGCTGTACGAGTGGATCCGGCGCGGCGCACCCCGGCCCAAGACGACCACCCCCACGACCCCCTCGTGGACGGAGGACCTCGTGAAGGACCTGCCCACCCTCAAGCCGGGCGCCGAGCACCGGCACGTGAAGACCATGCGCGCGCTGCTGCACGCCCGCGGCTACACCCCGGCCAACCTGCACTCCACCGAGTACAGCAAGGAGGACACCGACCTCGCCGCGCAGGTGGCCGCGTTCAAGAAGGCCAAGAAGCTCGGCACGAGCACCACGTGGGATCGCTCCTGCTGGGTCGCTGCCCTCTCGTAGCCCTCCCCTCCCCTGAGTCGTCCCGGCCGCGCGTTGGGCGTTGCTGGGTTGTGAGTCCCTTGTCCCCGAGCACAGGAGCACCTCGTGCTGAAGAAGATCCTGCCCCTCCTCGCCCTCGCCGCCCTCCTCCTCGGCGGAGCAGGCATCGCCGCCGCCTCCGTCGCCGCTAAGGAGCCCGCCAAGTCCTACGGCCTCTGCATCTCCAAGACCGGCGCGGTGCGCGTCCTCGAGGCCAAGAACCTGCCCAAGAGCCGCCACGGCAAGTGCCGGGCAGGCGAGCGCAAGGTGCTGGTGCCGTCGATCGACGGGGTGCCGAAGCCGTTCCAGATGCCGGCCAAGATGCAGTTCTCGTACGACGGCACCACGGTGCTGTGCACGCGCGGCACGGACGCGACCGGCGGTGTCCCGGCGTACGCGTGCGCGAAGCCGACCCCGAGCGCGTCCCCGTCGCCCGCCTCCTGACGTCTCGACGTCACCCCCTGCCCCGGTGCCGCTCGGCCCGGGGCTTTCGCATCTCCTGAAGGAGGAGAAGCATGCACGGAGAGCCCATCAGCTACAGCAAGCCCAAGGTCGAGTCAAAGGTCAAGGCTGGCACAGCAGGGGCCTACCTCGGCCTGCTCGCCATCCTGGCCCCGCTGCAGGCCGTCCAGGCGAACCTCGACCTCATCGCGTTCCTGCCCGACTGGCTGGAGACCCTCGCGATCCCGCTCGTGCCTGGCCTGGTCACCTACGTTGCCGGGTACGTCGCGAAACACGAGCCACGCCCGGACTTGCCCGCGTCCCAGCGGTAGTCACGACACGAAGACGGCCCCCACCCCACCATCACGGTGGGGTGGGGGCCGTCTTCGTCGTGGGTACGTCAACCGCCGAGCAGGGTCCCCAGCATGCTGCCGAAGGCGCCGCTCACGGTGTCCCGGCCGCCCTCGGCCAGCCAGGCGCCGAGGGCTCGCAGCTTGCCGCGCTTCTCCTCGTCAGGCTCTCGCTCGGCCGCCTGGAGGAGTGCGTCGCGCAACAGCTCGGCCACGTTGTCGGGTGTGGGCCAGAACTCCGCTGCCCGCTTCCCATTGCCGAGCACCCTCTTGACGTACTCGTGGTTGTCGATCAGTGAGCCCCCCGTCTCCAGGTAGGGTTCATCCATCAGCGAGTAGATCGCGCGACGCACCGTCTCCTCGTCCATCCCCGTCGTCTCGGCGACATCCTCACGAGGAATGGGCTGCCCCGGGTTCTCATCCTTCAGTTGAACGATCGCCTGCAGAACGCGCAGGTCTCGCTCGTACCAGACGCGGGTCACGAGAGGCTCACCTTGACCCCGTCAGAGAACACACTGTCGTGCAGTTCGAGAGTCTCAGGCTTCAGGTTCTTGGGCACGTCGAAGAGCACGACGCCCTTCACGTTGTTGCCGGGGTTGATCTTCTCGTACAGCGACTTCGAGTCCTTGAGGTAGATGGCCGCGCCTGCGTCGGCCTCGTACTCCTTGCCGCCCGCGTGCAGCTTCTGTGCGGTGCTGGTGAACGCCTGCGCTTCGTCGCCGATGTTCTCGACCGTGATGTGCACGAGCAGGAACACGCCCTGGGCGTCCGTGCCGAGCAACTCGCTGCCGACGCGGGCCCGCTTCTCCACCTTGGTCACCGTGAACGCGAACTTGCCGTCCCTCACCTCGGTGCCGATGCCCGCGGTCTTCGCCTCACCCTTCGGCTCGTCGTCGCCGGCGGGCTGCTCTGCCGCTGTGGTCGAGCGCGGCTTGCCGTCGCCGCCTCCCCCCACCGCGGCGACGAGCACGGCGCAGCCGCCGAAGAGCACGAGGACCACGGCGCCGATGATCGCTAACACCATCGGGGCGTTGCTCTTCTTCTTGCGGCGCGGCGGCGGGCCGGGCGGGTAGCCGTAGCCCCCTTGGGGCGGGTACGGCTGCTGCGGCGGGTATCCGGGCTGATCCTGCCCATAGGGGTAGGTCATGGGGTCTCCTGATCTTCGGGAGAGCGGGTGGGGGTTGGGACGTTCCAGTGACGGGTGTGGTTTGCGTTACATGCGTGATCGGCATGTCCGGAAGCGGACACCCGTGCGAACGCGCGTTCGAGTCGAGTAGTAGGGTGGCCTATGTGAACGCCCGCGACCGCATCCTGGTGTCCGTGCTCCACCCGGTACGGCACGCGGCTGAGGGCATCCTCGACCAGATGACGGCAGCCGCACACGACCGCTCGCCGGACCCCGAGGAGGCACTGCGAGCCCTGGAGGTCCTCCAGACAGAGGTCGCGCGCGCGGCCACGCTCGTGCAGCACCTCGTCGACGAGCAGCGTCCATAGTCAGGCGCAGTCTGGCCAGCGCTCCCCGATCGAGCAGCGGCGGGCGACAGTCCTGCTCGTCTCATGTCGCGCTTCACGACCACTGCCGTCCTCGACGACCGCTACCCAGCGGCGTCCGCGGTCGACCACCCTCCCGGCCGGGCTCGTGGTGTAGTCGGCGCATGCCCCCACGAGCGGCAACGTGAGCGCGACAACAGCACAGATGCGCCTCACTTCGGGCCGCGAACGCCTGCGCCACCGCAGCGAGGGCACAGGCGCCATCGGCCCGACAGGCTGCTGTAGATGCGGCCTCCCTTGCACCCGCAGTTGCTCCACCGGTGCCGGGACCGGTCGTAGACGACCACGATGGCGGCGCGCACCACCAAGCAGAAGAAGATGAGTGCACCAGCGGTTTCATCGCTCACGGTTCCCTGCGCTTTCTGTGAGGTAGAGGGGACCCCCTCTACCGGTGGGCGGATCGAACGAGCGGCGGCCGGCCTCTACCGTGAGCACCTCATGTAGAGGGGGCCCTCTACCCGGGTCATGGGGGCGGTAGCGGCCTGCCACCAGGCAGGTAGCGGGGGTAGAGGGGGGCCGCGCCGTCCCTGGTGGTTGCTCATCTGGGCGCTGCCAGCGGTGTGTCGAACAGCTCGACCGGCACCGCGTCCTCGATGTCGCGTCGGTTGTATCCGGCCCGGTTCTGG
Source organism: Nonomuraea lactucae (assembly GCF_003313395.1). Taxonomy (GTDB): domain Bacteria; phylum Actinomycetota; class Actinomycetes; order Streptosporangiales; family Streptosporangiaceae; genus Nonomuraea; species Nonomuraea lactucae. The sequence goes on from NZ_QNFZ01000060.1 coordinate 39,844, forward strand.
CCGTCGATCTTCACCTGCTTCGTCTCGCGGCGGACGCCGGCGCGCTCGAGCTCCTCGGCGAGGATGCTCGGGTCCCAGTCGCCGTAGGTGTCCTCATCGACGTTCACCAGCCCGGTGAGGATGTCGCTGGTGAACATGCGCGGGCTGTTGTGCATCACGTACAGCACGTCCGAGATGACCGCGGGGATCGCTCGGCCGGCTGCCTCCGCGGCGGACACCACATCGCCCACGGCGTCCCCGGACAGCAGGCCCGCATCTTCGCGCAGCTTTCGGCCGCGTTGGCAGATGTCGGCGAACGCCGCGTTGTCGAGGTAATCGCACTTCGGGATGACGTAGGAGCCGGGCCCGGTGATGAGCACCCCGACGCCCTTGTGCTCCTCCTGCAGGATGCTGGCGTCGGCGCCCTGGGCGGCCTTGCCCTTGCCGAGCACCATGTCCGAGCTGGTCTTGTCGACGACCTGCGTCGAATACCGGATGGTGATGATCTCCCGCAGCTTGGTCGGCACCGAGTCGGCGTCCGGCCGCTGCGAGGCGAAGTTGCAGATGAAGCCCGCGGCAGGGCCGCGCCGGGCGATTCTGCACAGCTTGTTGATGACCTCGTCCTTGAGGTCCTTGTCCATCGCGGTGAAGTACTCCTGCAGCTCGTCGATCGTGACGAAGATCAACGGCATCCGGTATTTGCGCATGATGTGCGGCGTCAGCTTCGACTCCGGGCACACCGACGTGGGCAGATCCCGGAAGATCCGGAAGCGCCGCTCCATCTCCACGATCAGCTCGTCCAGCATGGCCACCAGGGCGGCGATGGCGTCGTCCTCGGCGCCGAGGATCAGCCGGTGTGCCACCGAACGCATGGGCATCCAGTCGGCGCCGCCCTTGCCGTCGGCGACGTAGTGGCGCACCCACGCGTCGAGCACGCCGGCCGCGGTCAGCAGCCGCTGCGAGAAGGTCTTGCCGCGCCTGGGGAGGCCGCCGAAGAACATGGACTGCCACAGGATCGACAGGACGATCCGGTTGCCGCGGGCGTCGACGCCGAACGGGATCGGATCCCATACCGACCAGGTGTCGGCCTTGGCCATGGGCGAGGTGGTGGGCGGCCCCATGTAGGGGTCGTCGTCTGCCACCCACAGGGCGATCCGGCCGCCGTGCCCGCCGGCGTGGGCGCGCACCCGGGACATGATGAGCTGGATCTCGTCGACGCCGAGCTCGGCCGCGAGGAGCTCCCTGCGCGATAGGACGTCGTTGGCGGTCCGGCCGCAGCCGCGTGGCAGGTCGATGACCGCGGACCAGCCCTTGCCGTCGCGGATGACGCCCTGGACGAGGGTGAGGGCCTGCCCGGCCTTGATCAGCCCGGCCGCGCGGAACGCCTCGTTGAGGTGCTCCGGGGCGAGGTCGAGGCGAACGGGCAGGGCGGGGGCGTCCATGACGGCGGCCTCGCTGACCGTGGTCCCGGTGACGGCGGCGGCGGACGCGGCCAGCACGCCGAGCCCGTACGGCAGCAACGGGTAATGCGTGACCAGCGCGTTGAGCAGCCCGAGTCCTGGCAGGCCGAGCCCGGCCGTCCACTTGGTGCGGCGCCAGATCTCCGCCCGCCTGGTGGCCCGCTCGTTCGCGGCGTCCTTCTTACGCCCCTCGGTGAGCGCCTGGTCGACGACCAGCTTGTGATCGTAGGCGGTGACGAACCGCCAGCCCGCGCGCACCCCCACCGCGGACCCGATCAGCGTGCGCAGCGCGAGCCGGCCGCCGTACTTGGGCGAACGGACAGCGTGCCAGGCAGCGATGTAGGCCATCTTGCGGGTGTGAAGCTTGATCTGCGCCTGCCAGCCCTGCCGCGTGGTGGCCCAGGTGGGCAGGATCGGGCCGAGCTCGCGCTCGTAGTCGGGCACGACGTGCCCTTCGAGCTCGATCTCGCGGGATGCCGGCGTCGAGGGGACGGCGGGCGGCGGCGACTCCTGGACTGCGAGTTCGCCGCCGCCCTCCGCGCTGGCCGTGTTCAGCTCCACCGCCGCTTCCTGGCCTGGTCGGTGGACTGCTTGCGCTGCCGCACCTCGTCCGGGTCGAACATGCTGCGGGTGCGGCCCTTCTCGCGGCGGCGCATCAGGTCGGCCCACTGCTCGTCGCTGATCGTCTTGGGCGACGTCGGCCGGTTGTCCTGGTCGCTCATGCCGCCGCCTCACCCGTACGGAACACCTGCATGCGGGCTTCCCGTACGCGCTTCTCCACCCATGATCGGGAGCGCCGCGTACGGGTCATGAGCGCCTCGTAGTCCGGCCCCCACCGATCGCCGCGCTCGGCCGCGGCGAGGATTTCCTCGCGGAGCGTACGGACGAACGCCTCCTTCTCGACGGGCAGGTCGACCGGCGCGGGAGCCGGTGCCGGCGGGTGCTCCGTACGGGCGGTACGGGCGCCGGGCTGGAAGGTGAACGCCCTCCGGAGGACGCGTACGGGCTCGATCACGGGCCCCGTACGGAAGGCGAACGTACGGGCGATGCGCACCACGCGAGGCCCCTCCGTACGGGGAGCCGTACGGAACACGAGGGAGCGCCGTAGGGGAGCCGTACGGACGGGTGCGGGGGCGGCGGCACGGGCCCGTACGGCGGCTGTCTCGTACGCCTTGTGGACGGCCTCGGTGATCTGGTGCTTCAGCGTGGTGATCGCCTCGGCCGCGCAGAACACGATCGCGGGCGGGACGCTGTGCAGCAGGATGGCCGCCGGGTCCTTCGCCTGCCACGAGCTCCACGTGTTCATCAGGTACGTGAGAAGCAGCGCGATCCACTTCGTACGGCGGATCCACGGCCCCGCCTTGATCTGGTGGCGGGCGATCACCTGCTCACCGAGCAGCGTCCCCAGGAGGATGAGCGAGACCGTGGGGTCCAGCAGCCAGGCGATGCACCACGGGATCGACCACGGTTCGGCGTCGCGCGCAGCGAACTGCTGCACATTGGCCGCGGTGAACGCCAGGCCGATGACGACGCCTGCCCACATGAGCCGGTCGACGCGGGCCCGCATCCGTTCGATGCGGTAGGCGATGACGTCGGGATTGGTGTCGTAGGCGCGGACGTCGGCGGCGGCCTGGGCGGCGGCGGCGAGCTTCTCGGCGGCCGTCGGCTTCTTCTTTGTTCGTGCTGGCGCGGCGGTGGGCTCGCGCTTATCGTTCTTCACGGGTCGGACTCCAAGGTTGAGTTGGTGTCTGAGCTGGAAGAACCCCGTCGGCGTTGGCGCGCCGGCGGGGCCTTCTTCATTCAGTCGGGAATCGGTCGATCCACCGGCGCGGGAACGCCAGCGTGTGTCCGCGGTCGTGCTCCTCCACCAGGTCCTCCCACAGCTCGCGCGCCCGCCTGTAGGGGCCGCGGCCGGCCTCCTCCGTCCCGCTCTTGCGCAGGACCATGTACTGGCCGCCCTGGCACGCCCACTCGTAGGCGCCGCAGCACGACGTCTCAGTAACGCGGAGCCGCCCGCGGCGGGGATTGTGCGGTTCCCACGCGACCACGCGCGTTCTCCTTGCTCAGTGGCGCCTTACGCGCCGGGTGTGGAGGATGCGGGCCTGGTTGGACAGGGCGGCGCTAAGCGCGTCGACCGAGGTCCGGGCGATCGCCTGGTAGAGGCCGACGGCAGCGAGGTCGGCCGAGGGTTGCTGACGCTGGATGGCCCACCACCAGCGCTGCCCGTGCCGGTCAGTGCGGCAGGAGAGCCGCCAGGAGGGATACATCTGCGCGAGCAGCTGCAGCACTCTCAGGTCGCGATCCTCCATCAGCGCTCGGCCCACAGTTCGGCGTAGATCATCCGGCCGCCACGTTTGGTGGGCCGCTCGCCGTAGGCGTCAGCGAGCTTCGACACCGCCTGGTAGGCGGTGGCTGCGCTGGTCGGGTCCGGCTGGTCGTTGGGGAAGTACAGCTCAAAGCGAATCTTGCTGGGCTCCTCCACGGTGATGAGGTTCATGTCGCTGCCGGGGCTCGACTTGGCCAGCCCAGCGGAGAAGAGGTGCTCGACGAGCGTGTAGGCGTCGGAGGCGCGCCCGGGGAGGTGCTGGTTCGCGACGGTGTAGGCGAGCTGCGCGGCAGCGTCGGCGCTGCCCGCCAGCGCGGGATAATCCTGGGTCCAGGTCGTCACAGTCACCACCAGACTGAGGGGAAATCTGTCTATGCAGCTCGATGGCCGCACGCACAGCTTGCAAGCTGCATATGCAGCCCGTCAAGCTGTCTTCGTGGATCAACCCGCTTACGTCCGTATCGCGAACGACCTGAGGGCCCGCATCGTCAGCGGCCAGCTGGCCGCAGGCACGCGACTGCCCTCGCGCCAGGAGCTGGCCGTCGAGTACGACGCCGCCCAGGGCGTTATCAGCGAGGCAACCAAGCTGCTCACCCGCGAAGGGTTGCTCGTGTCCAGGCCGGGCGCGGGCATGTTCGTACGGCAACGCCCTCAACGCCGCAGCCTGGTCCGCTCATGGTTCCGCGAGCGGCAGGCCGGGAGCCCGTTCCGACAGCAGATGGAGGAGCAGGGGCGCCGCGGCTCCTGGGAGTACGCATCGGAGACGCTGCAGGCGCCGGCGGAGGTGCGCGAGCGGCTGGGCCTGGGCGAGCCGGACGGCGACCGCCACGACGTCATGCGCACCACCTACACGTTCTCCTCGGACGACGAGGGACCGTGGATGCTGTCGACCAGCTGGGAGCCGCTCGAGCTGACGAAGGGCACGCCCATCGCGTGGCCAGAGGCCGGCGAGCACGCGGGACTCGGCGTGACGCACCGCATGGCCGCTATCGGCATCACCGTAGACGCGTGGGACGAGGAGGTGTGGGCGCGGGTGGCGTCGCCGGAGGAGGCGAAGCATCTGGGCATCGGCGCGGGTTCGATCGTGATGGTGGTCGAGCGCAGTTACTTCGCCGGTGAGTTGGCGGTGGAGACCTGCGACATCGTGGTGCCCGCGGAGACAACGAAGTTGGTCTACAACGGGCCGGTCGGCGACAGCTGAAGGCCTCCGGGAGCCTGGCCGCCGGGCGAGGGCTAATCGCAGCCGGCGGCCAGGCCGCTCGGGGGAGCGACGTCCCAGCATCACTCCTTGAGCACACTAGTTCACTTATTGCGCACAGTCCAGCCTCCTGCATATGCAGCTTGCGAGCTGTACGGAGATCGCGAAGGGGCGCTTCGTGGCGACAGTGTCGATCCCCTGCCCGATCACGCCCCGTCATCCGGTTGGATGGCGGGGCGTTGTCATGATCGTGCGCCACCCATGCGTCATGATCTTGGAAATCCCAGACACTCCTAGGTGATTCCGAGAGACGCATTCCGTTGTCTTTAAGCTGGTCAGAGCCACGGCGTACGCCATGACCAGCACTCGCCCGATACGGCCTGATACGTTCGGGACGAAGAGGTCGTGGGTTCAAATCCCGCCACCCCGACAGAGTTTGGCCAGGTAGAGGGTCTGATCCGCTAAGCGGGTCGGGCCCTTTTCCATCTCACGCGGACTCAACCTGTCGGCTTGTCGACGAGATCGGCGATGGACTCGATGGGTACGCCCTGGTCACTCATGATGGAGACGAACGAGTGACGCAGCTCGCGAGATGTCCAGTTTGTTCCGATCTTGGCATCCCCGGTGATCTTGCGGAATGCCCGCCGCACGTTCGCAGCGTCCAGAGGGGTGCCGACGCTCGTACAGAACACCAGGTTGTGATCTTGCCATACCTCGCCGGCCTTGAGCTTGTGGGCGGCTTGGTGTGCGTGGTGTTGCTTGAAGCTGTGAGCGGCGAGCGTATCCATTCAGGCCTGTGATTGATCAGGCGTTTTGTGGTGGCATCCAGGGGGTTCCGGCCAGGGCCTCGCGGAGG
>NZ_QNFZ01000055.1 GCF_003313395.1 Nonomuraea lactucae
TCTTCCGCGAGGAGCGCGGCCGGTTGCTGGCCGCGCTCGTGCGCCGCTTCGGCGACCTGGACCTGGCCGAGGAGGTCACCTCGGACGCCATCGAGGCGGCGCTGAGGCACTGGCCGGTCGAGGGCGTGCCCCCCAGACCCGGCGCCTGGCTGATGACCACGGCGCGGCGCAAGGCGGTGGACCGGCTCCGGCGCGACCGGGCCTACGCCGCGCGGCTGGCCATCCTGCAGGTGGAGACCGAGCGGGCGGCGCACGCCCCGCCGGCCGACGCGCACGACGACCTGCCGGACGAGCGGCTGCGGCTGTTGTTCACCTGCGCCCACCCGGCGCTGCCCGCCGAGGACCGCGGCGCGCTGACGTTGCGCTGTCTGGCGGGGCTGAGCACGCCGCAGGTCGCCAGGGCCTACCTGGTGCCGGTCCAGACGATGGCCAAGCGGATCGTCCGGGCCAAGCAGAAGATCCGCCAGGCCCGCATCCCGTTCCGCGTGCCCGGCCCCGACGAGCTGCCGCAGCGGCTGCCCGGCGTGCTCCAGGTGATCTACTCGATCTTCACCGAGGGCTACGCGGCCAGCTCCGGCCCCCACCTGCAGCGGCTCGACCTGGCCGAGGAGGCGATCCGGCTGGCGCGGATCCTGCGCCGGCTGCTGCCCCCCCCACCTGCAGCGGCTCGACCTGGCCGAGGAGGCGATCCGGCTGGCGCGGATCCTGCGCCGGCTGCTGCCCGCCGAGCGGGAGGCGGCCGGACTGCTGGCGCTGATGCTGCTGATCCACGCGCGCCGCCACGCCCGTACCGGTCCGGACGGCGTTGCGTTGCTGCTGGAGCAGCAGGATCGCGCCCGCTGGGACCACGCCATGATCGGGGAGGGGGCGGCGCTGGTGGTCGCCGCGCTGCGCGGGGGCCCGCCCGGCCCCTACGGTGTGCAGGCCGCGATCGCCGCGCTCCACGACGAGGCGGCGTCCCTGGCCGGGACCGACTGGCCGCAGATCGTGGCCCTCTACGACGTGCTGCTCGCGCTCGACCCGTCCCCGGTGGTCGCGCTCAACCGGGCCGCCGCCGTGGCGATGCGCGACGGGCCCGCGGCGGGACTGGCGCTGCTGGACGGGCTCGCGGACGAGCCCCGGCTGCGCGGCTACCACCCCTACCTGCTCGCCCGCGCCGACCTGCTGCACCAGCTCGGCCACCTCCCCGAGGCCGCCGCAGCCTACCACGCGGCACTCGACGCGGCCGGGAGCGAGCCCGAGCGCGCCCACCTCCGGCGCCGGCTCACCGCCGTCGACGGATCCTGAGGAATTTCGCAGGTGGCTGTCCATCGGGCCACGTCTCGTTCGTAGCAGTGCCGTACGTCGTTCGCAGGCTTGCCGTACGGCAGGCCCACCGCCCCCGAGCGGCGGCGACCACCCGTGACGCGAAAGGATCGTCATGACCTCCACTCCCGAACCCGCGACCGGGACCGGACCGGAAGCCACGTTCTCCGGCTCGGGACCCACGACCTCCCGTCTCGGACCCGCATCCGGCCGTGTCGAACCCACCGGCGCCCGTCGCGAAGCTGCGAGCGGTGGGGGCGGACCCTCGGCCGAGGGCGTCGATGCTCGGCGTCGGCGCGCGCTGCTGCTGGGCTGCGGTACGGTCGCCGGGTTCCTCTTTCCCGTCGTGTCGTTCGCGCAGGCCTTCACCCGGACTGGGTTCGACCTGCGGCGGCACGCGCTGAGCGACCTCACGCTCGGCGATCTCGGCTGGCTGCAGACCGCCAACTTCGCGCTAACGGGCCTGCTGGCGTGCGCCTTCGCGATCGGAACACGACGGGCCGTCCGGTCCGGCCTGGCGGGCGTGCTCGGACCGGCGCTGATCGGCGTGTACGGCGTCGCCATGGTCGGTGGTGGGATCTTCACGACCGATCCCGCACTGGGCTGGCCGCCCGGAGCGCCCGCGGGGGTGCCGGAGCACGTCAGCACCAACAGCGCCGTGCACATGGTCTTCGCGGCCTCGGCGTTCATGTCGCTGATGGTGGCAGGGCTCGTGTTCGCGCGCGGGATTGCGGGCCGTGGCTGGGCGACCTACAGCGTGGTCAGCATGCTCGCCACCTTCGTGCTGACGGTGCCGCCGTGGAGCGAGGACAGCGCGAGCCTGCGCTTCGCCGTCGGCGCGGTGCTCATCTCGGCCTGGCTCGTCGCCCTCTCCCTGCGACTTCGGAGAAACTGATCGAGGAGGATTCGCCGTACGACGCGACGACATACTCGCCTGGGTGAAGGCCGAACAGCTGAGCCTGTCCTACTTCCTTCCAGGGCCCGGGACCGATGGTGTCGTCTCGCCGTTGGCAGGGTCACTCGGAGTCGCCCAGATCCACAGGCTGAGGGCCGGCACGCCCAGGGTCACTGGCCTGCCCGTACGCCGGTCGTTCCGTTCGAGTCGGGGAGGAGCCCGTGCTCCATGGCGAACACCGCCACCCCTGCCCGGGTCCGCCGTCCGGTCTTGTCGTAGATGTGCGACAGGTGGTGTCCCACGGTCCGGCCGGAGATCGACAGCCGCTCGCCGATCTCCCGGTTGCTCAGCCCATGGGCCGCCAGGCAGAGCACCTGCACCTCTCGCTCGGTCAACCCCGCGGGCAGCGCGGGCCGCGACTCGACCGCGTGGAGTTCGCCGAGGGTGAGAGGTTCGGAGCCGTCCGCCGGGCGACGGTGCTCGCCCAGCGCTCTGAGCTCGGCATCCGCCCGCGCCGCGAACGCCAGAGCCCCCATCGTGGACAGCATCCCGTGGGCCGTGAGCAGCTGGGCGCGGGCATCGGCCAGGCGGCCCCGGCGGCGCAGCCACTCGCCGTAGACGAGGTGCGCCCGCGCGAGATTCGCGCGCATCCGGGTCCGTCCCAGTCGCTCGACCGCCTCCCGGTGCAGGTCCTCCGCCACGGTGTCGGGTGCGATCTGGGCCTGTGTCGCGGCTTGGATGCCGAGGGCCCAGTCGGTGCCGCACGGGCGGGTCCTCTCGGCCAGCTGGTCGGCCGCGTCGATCGCCACGTCCTTCTGTCCCAGGCGGCTGGCGGCCTCGACGATCTCGGGCAGGGCCCACACCGCGATCGACGAGTACTGGGCCTGCGCCGCGGCCTTCCGCGCGGACACGAGCGCGGCGTCATAGCGGCCGCCTCCGTTGTGCAGCACCGCGGTGGCCAGTTCGGTGATGGTGATCGCGGTTCCCTCTCCGCGTGCGGTCGCCTCACGGGCGCTGACCTCGAAGAGCGGCCCGGCCTGGTCGGGGTCACCGCGCCATCCGGCCAGCAGCGCTGACGCGTATGTCGACTTGGGCGCACCGGTCGCCTCCGCCACGGCATCGGCCTCCCCCACGAGCGCGGTGGCCCTGTCGAAGCGCCCCTCCTGCATGTGCAGCCATGCCATGAAAGTCAGTCCGTTCGACAGCACCGCGAGTTCGCCAGAGTCGCGGGCGGTTTTGACCAGCCGCGTGCTGAGCGCTTCCACGGCGTCCTCGTCCCAGACACCCCAGGCCGCGCGGCAGGCGAGTGGGAGCGCCCGGATGTCACCTGATCGCCGGAAGGCTTGGAGCGCGGCCTGGATATCGGATACGGCTGCCGCCGGCCCTTTGGTGAAGAGCTGCGCCATGCCGTTGAACAGAAGGTCGACCGGTCCCGGCGGCTGTGGAGAGGGTGCGCCGGAGAGCACGGCCTGGGCCGCCCTGACGGTCTCCTCGACCTGGCCGAATCGACCGGCCCACACCGCCGTCCACAGCACTTCCAGCAGGGTTTCGCGGGCGAGCGCCGCGTCCAATGGTGCCAGGAGCCGTGCCGCTTCGAGCATCAGCGGCGGAGCCTGGTTGCCCCGCTGCACCGCGAACGAGATCTGGCCGCGCAGGCGCACGGACCGCGCGTGCTGGAGGCCGTCGAGCCCGTCGGGGTCGATCGCGGTGAGCAGGCTCAGCGCCTCGTCCGGGGCGCCGGCGTCGTGCTTGGCCTGCGCCGCCGCCAGCAGGCGGCCGTTGCGGCGGGCCCGATCCGGCGTCAGCGCCGCCGCCTTGTCCAGGAAGGCCGCCGCGGCGGCCAGACCACCACGGGCCTGCGCCCGCCGCGCCGACTGCTCCAACTCCGCCGCCACGTCCTCATCCACCCCCGAGGCGGCCTGAGCCCGATGCCAGGCCCGCCGATCGGGGTCCGCCCGCCCGTCCGTCGCCTTGGCCAGCACCGCGTGCGCGGCACGGCGCTCGGCCGGCAGCGCGGCCTTGTAGACGGCCGAGCGCACCAGCGGATGGCGAAACCGCACCCGCGAACCGAGTTCGAGCAACCCGGCCGCCTCAGCCGGAGCAGCCGCCTCGAGCTCCATGCCCAGACAAGCACAGGCGCGCCGCAGCAGCGCCGGGTCACCGACCGGCTCAGCCGCTGCCACCAGCAGCAACCGCCGCGTGTACAGAGGTAACACCGCCACCCGACCGCTGAAACTCCGCTCGATACGCCCCGTCACGGTGCTCGGAAGAGCGAAACCACCCGCGATCGCCGCCGGACCAGCACTACGCGCCAGTTCCAGCAGCGCCAGCGGATTGCCCCGCGCCTCAGCGATGATCCTTTCTCGGACCGCCAGATCGAGCGGTGCCAGCACCTCCGCCGCCAGCAGCGCCCGAGCCTCGGCCTCAGGCAGGCCAGGCACACTGAGGATCGGCAGCCCGCGCAGCACATCGGTATCCGGCACGTGACGCAGCCCGAACGCGAAGGCCACGCCCATGGACCCCACCCGCCGGGCGACGAACGCCAGCACTCGAGCCGAGGCGCTGTCCAGCCACTGGGCGTCGTCCACCACGCACAGGACCGGCCTTTCGCGGGCGGATTCGCCGAGCAGGCCGAGCACGGCGAGTCCGACGTGGAAGGGATCGGCCGCCACCCCGCCGCGCAGCCCGAACGCCGCCTCCAGCGCCTCCCGCTGAGAGTCTGGGATCCGGCCGGCCCGGTGCAGCAGCGGCTCGCAGAGCTGGTGCAACGCCGCGAACGGCAGGTCCATCTCGAACTCGACACCCACCGCGCGCAACGACTCAAAACCCGTCGCCGCCTGCACGGCGTGCTCCAGCAGCGTGGTCTTGCCGATGCCGGCCTCTCCCAGCAGGACGAGCACCCCGCCCTGTCCCGAGCGTGCCGCCTGGACGAGCCGTTCGACCGCCTCTGCCTCGCGTGCGCGGGCACGGAGCTGGGCGGGGCGCGACACGAGGCCCTCATGTCTCACCTGATGCATCCCCAAGAAATGCCTTCCAGTCGGGGCGTCCCCCTCGCGCCCGAGTTCATGGATCCGGGGCGAGACTCAGAACGATCCCGTCACGCGTGTGACGTCATCGTGGGGCGGCGGTGGCCTCCCGGACCGGTTCGAGAATATACATCGCAGATCGGCGGGGTGGGCCGTGGAGCGCTTGACGTGCCCCCTTCGTCATGGTGTGGAAGGGCTCACGGAAAGCGAGATATTTCGGAAAGGGTATCGGTAATCTCCTGATGGCGCCGGTCCTTCAGGATCGCCGCGCCGGCGACAGCGGAGGCTTCTGGACATGAGCCGCGAGGAACGGGCCCCAACCTGGGTGATCGACGCGCACATCCCCAGCGTGGCCCGGATGTACGACTACTACCTGGGCGGCAAGGACAACTTCGCCGCCGACCGCGCGGCGGCCGAGAAGGTGCTGGCCGCCATGCCGTACGTGCGGGCCTTCACCCGCGAGAACCGGGCCCTGCTGTGCCGGGTGGTGACCCTGCTGGCCCAGCGCGGGATCCGGCAGTTCCTCGATCTCGGCTCCGGGCTGCCGACCCAGGAGAACGTTCACGAGGTGGCCCAGCGGGCCGCCCCCGACTCCCACGTCGTCTACGTGGACAACGACCCGATCGTCCTGACGCACGCCCGGGCCCTGCTGGCCAAGGACCCCTTCACCACCGTCATCCAGGCCGATCTGCGCGACCCTGCGTCGATCCTGGAGCACCCGGCCTTTCGCGCCCAGATCGACCTCAGCCGCCCGGTCGCCGTCCTGCTCTTCGCCATCCTGCACTTCATCCGCGACGACAAGGAGGCCGCCGCGATCGTGGCCGGCCTGCGCGAGCGGCTCGTGCCCGGCAGCTACCTGGCCGTCTCGCACGGCTACGCGGGAAAGATCAGCAAGGAGGTGGAGGCCAGGGTCCGCGGCGCGTACTCCGCCACCGCGGCGGGAGACCTCATCCCCCGCACCCCCGAGCAGATCCAGGACTACTTCGACGGCACCGAACTCCTCGAGCCCGGCATCGTGCCGGTCGAGGCGTGGCGCCCCGAGCACGACGTCAAGCTCGACATGGACAAGGGCGGGTTCCTGGCGGCCGTCGGAAGGGTGCGCTGATGCCGGCCAAGTTACCGGCGAGCTTCCTGTCGGCCCCCGCGTTCGCCGCCGACCCGTACGCCGGGTACGCCGCGCTGCGCGAGAAGGGCCCGGTCCACCCGATCGACTTCCCGCCCGGCGCCGAGGCCTTCGTCGTGGTCGACCACGAGCACGCCCGGTCGGCCCTGAACGACCCCCGCCTGTCCAAGGATCCGGCCCACAGCGCGGTGCCCGTCCAGGGCGAGATGTTCTTCGGCGGGACCCTGCTGGGCATCGACCCGCCCGACCACACCCGCCTGCGCGGCCTGGTGGCCAAGGCGTTCACCGCGCGCCGCGTCGAGGCGCTGCGGCCCCGCGTCATGGAGATCGCCGACGGGCTGCTGGACCGGATCGCCGAACGGGGCGAGGCGGACCTCATCGCCTCCTACGCCTTCCCCCTGCCCATCACCGTCATCTGCGAGCTGCTCGGGGTGCCGGCGGCCGACCGCGATGACTTCCGGGCCTGGACCGCCGTCCTCATCGCGTACGATCCGTCCCCGGACATGCGCGAGCGCAGGCGCGCGACCGCCAGGGCGTTCAACGACTACCTGCGCGGCGTCTTCGCCGAGCGGCGCGAGAACCCCTCCGACGACCTGATCAGCGGCCTGCTGGCAGCCCGCGACGACGACGCCCTGCTGAGCGACGGCGAGCTCCTCAACATCATCTCGCTGCTGCTCATCGCCGGACACGAGACCACGGTGAACCTCATCGGCAACGGCGTGCTCGCGCTGCTGCGCGCCCCCGGCCAGCTCCGCCTGCTCAGGGACCGCCCCGAGCTGCTGCCCGCGGCGGTCGAGGAGATGCTGCGCTACGACGCCCCGGTCGGGCGCGCCACCCAGCGGATCGCCCTGGAGAAGCTGGAGATGGGCGGCGTCGTCATCCCGAAGGGCGCGTGGGTGCACATCCTGCTCGGGGCCGCGCACCGGGACCCGCGGGCGTTCGACGATCCGGACGCGCTCGACATCACCCGGTCGGACAACCGGCACCTGGCGTTCGGCCACGGCATCCACTTCTGCCTCGGCGCCCCGCTGGCCCGCATGGAGGGCGAGATCGCGATCGGCGCGCTGCTGTCCCGCTTCCCGGGACTCCGTCTGGCGTGCGCACCAGGGGACCTCGACTGGAACCGGACCCCGTCAATCGTGCGCGGCCTCACCGGGCTCCCCGTACTCCTGTGAACGCCGCTCGCGCCCGTTCAACTCAAGTCGAGCTCGAAGAAACGCCAGTACTGCTGAAGATGCGGAGGGATCTCGGTGCCTTCGTACGGCCCCCGTTCGACGAAGCCGCGCGCGAGATACAGACGCTGCGCGTCCGCCATGAAACGGCAGGTGTCCAGCCGCACAGTGGTGGCGCGCAGGGTCTCGTGCGCCTCCCGCAGGAGATGGTCGAGGATCGCGGATCCCAGACGTCTCGCCCGCCACCGGGGAGCGACATACATCCGCTTGACCTCGACGACGCCGGGCGTGAGCGTCCGCAGCGCACCCACCGCGATCAGGTCGCCGCCCTGTTCGGCGACGGTCATCGAGCCGGTGGGCGGAGTGTACGCCCCCAGCGATCCACTGACCGAGTCGAGATCCGTGGGTGAATCGACTCCGTACTCTTCCAGCAAGCGCCCTGACGCCCAGGTCAGGTACTCGACCATCAGCGCGGACACCGCCGCGGCATCGGTCTCCAGCCGGACCGGCCGCAATCGGTGGCCTGCCGCCGCCTCCGCGGCCTCGTCCACATGTCTCGTCATGCCATGCGTCTTCCTTGGGGGTGCCGTGTTTCCTGGGAGTGCCGTGGTTGATCTTAGGCAGCCGCGATGTGGGGTGTCGAATCAGTGGTGCCCGTGGGACGAAGGGCCCAGGCTCTGGGGGCTTGCTACGGGATGAGCTCGACCGCCGGATACTCCCTGCTCGGGCCGTCGAACAGCGGAGTGCGGCGCCCCTTCAGATGCAGGTCGAAGAAGGCGGCGGCGTAGGCCCGTTGCGCGGCGACGGCCTGGTCCGGGTCGATCGTGCCGACGAGGTCGCGTACCGTGCTCTCCGGCACCCCGGGAAGCTGCCGCGTGATCGCCTCGGCGTCGGTGAACGAGTAGTGCCGGGCCCCGGTGAACCGCAGCTCCCGCTTCCAGCCCGTCGAGCGGTCCCAGAAGGACCGCCACGTGGGGTCGCCCGCGCGGGTGTGCGGTTCGGCGGCCAGCTGGAGGAACGGCTTGGCCAGGCCCGTCCGGGCGACCTGGCCGCGGTGCCCGCCGTCGAGGTTGACGCCCGCGTCGACGCGCGGATCGTCGAGGGCCACCTGCGCCGCCGTGGCGCCGCCCATGGAGTGGCCGATCACCCCGACGCGGGACAGGTCCAGGCCGCCGCGCAGCCCGGCCGGGAGCGGGCGCCGTCCCGCGTCGGGGTTGCCCCCGCGGGCGAGGCGGGTGAGCCGGCCGAGAACGAACCGCGTGTCCGCGACCCGGACCTCGTGGGCCCTGTTCAGCAGCTCCTGGGTGGGCTCGGGCGGGATCTTGCTCCGCTCGACCCGGCCGCCGGGGAACTCCACCTGCGCGGCCTCGTACGTGTGATCGACGCTGACCACGACGTACCCCTGGGCGGCCAGGTCCTCGATCACCGTGGTCCCGACCGAACGCGGCGCGCCGAACCCGGCCGAGAACAGCACGACCGGCCACCTTCCCCCGCTCCGGCCGTCACCCCGGCCCCGGCTCATCGGCGCGCCCTCCCTGGCGTGCGTCCTGGTCGCGCCCCAGTCCACCGTGCCCGGCCGGATGCCGAACAGCGCCCGCGCCAGGGTCTGGCCGAAGTCCTCGGCGGCGCGCGGCGACATGTGCGGCGCGAGCGGCAGGTCCGGCGCGTCCGTCGCCGGATACCAGATGCCCACCATGAGCTCGCGGTACGGCCTGGCCGCCACCCAGGGGTCGGGCCGCGACCTGTCCACCAGGTGCAGCGAGACCGTGCCGAGAGGATGCCTCCCGGCAGGCGCGGGCAACGTCAGCGCGGCGGCCCCGCCCAGGTCCCCGGCCCCGCCCAGGGCCCCGGACGCGCCCAGGGCCGGGGTCCCGCCCAG
>NZ_QNFZ01000063.1 GCF_003313395.1 Nonomuraea lactucae
CTGTCGGCGGCGGCCAGGCCGGCCGCGGCAAGGGCCGCGGCGCCGGCGCTCGCGCCGGCCACGGTGATCTTGGTCGGGGTCCAGAAGCGTGTCTCACCTGTGTCGCCGGCGTATGCCTGGGAGTATTGGCGGCCGCGGTCGAACTGGCTTGTGAAGATGGGCATGGTCTGTGTCTTTCGTTCGTGGCTCGGGCGGGTCAGAAGTCGGCGAAGCGTGGGGTGCGGATGGCCTGGCGGGCAGCCCGCAGGTGGTCGGCGATTTCGCCGCGTCGGAGCCGTACGCCCGAGCCGGCGGGGTAGCGGCGCATCACGTCGAGTGTGGCGAGGCGGCGGGCCACCGCGCGCAGCAAGGGCCCCCGGGCGCCTTCCGGGGCCGTGCGGATCTGCTCGCCGATGCGGCGGGCGGTCTCCCAGCGAATGGCGAACATGTTCTCGGTCAGGACGTACCCAAGGACGGGCAGCGAGGAGGTGACCAGCGCGTTCCAGCGGTCCAGGACGAGTGCCCAGCCGCGTTCGGACTGGGCGGTGACCTGCGCCTTGCGCTGTTCGCCCTGGGTACGCGCGGAGTACGCCTGGGAGATGCCCGAGACCGCGAACACGGGGTTGATCAGCGCCGCCGCGCCGAGGGACACCGCCGCCCCGGCGTAGCTGACCTTCGGCAGGGTGTCGGGGTCGAGGTCGATCAGCCGGGACAGCTGCGCGGTGAGCTGCGCGGTCTCGCCGGCCGCACGTTGGACCGGGGACAGGGCCGTGCGCAACCTGGACTCGGTGGCCTTCAGCCAGCCCGGCTCGGCGCCACCGGTGACGGGTGCCAGCAGCAGCCCGTCGCGGTGCCGCAGGAAGGCGGGCAGGATGGCGGTGATCTGGTCGAGGTGTGCTTGCAACTCGCCGAGCCCGATCTGTAGGACGGCCGCGATGTGGGACCGCTCCTGGACGGACGCCGGCAGCGTGACGGGCGTGCCCAGCTCGTCCGCGCCCACGTCGCCGAGCAGCGCCGCGTGCAGCTCGTAGAACGGGCCGAAGACCGTGTAGAGCAGGTAGTCCTCCTCCAGTCCGACCCCGGCGCGTAGCATGTCCGGGATCTGCCGCGGATTCGCGCAGGCGTTGCTCCAGGCCCTGATCTCGGTGTGCAGGGCCTGGAGGAGTTCGGGCTGGCCGATGATGCCATGTTCGGTGCGCTCGGTCACCACGCGCAGCGTCGGACGGATGACGGCGGGATCGCACTCGACGGCGCGAATCCCCTGGTACGGGATCAGGACGTTGACGGCCGAGCCCTTGACTCGCATGCCGTCGGCGGTGAACCCGCACGCGACCGGCCGCCCGTCGGCGAGTTCGGCGGGAAGGACGCCGGAGGTGAGGGTGCGCTCGGCGGCGGCCCGCAGCTCGGCGTTCTGGTGCAGCCGCCGGCCGAACGCCTCCGAGGCGCACTCCACCGTCACGGGGCCGTGCGCCGGATTGAAGATCACGAACCGCTCGGCGGACCCGGCGACCCGCAAGTGGGGGTCGCCGAGGTCGAAGCGGGCGAGCAGCTGCTGGGTGTCCGGCGCCTGGAACTCCAGAGCGGCTGTGCTCAGCACGCAGTCCGCCTTCGACGGCTCGGATTCCTGGGTGAGGCCGCGGATCAGCACCGGCGCCGAGGTGCCCACCGTGCGCGGCCCAGGTGCGGCCGCCCGCAGCGCGGCGAGAAATGCCTGCTGCACCTGGTGCGTCACCAGATGGAGGGTCGCGCCGGTCAGGAAGTGGCCACCGAGTAGGGCACCACCTTGGACCTCCACGGCGGTCGGGCCGACGGGGGCCGCGACGATCCGGTTCACCGGCCACGCCAGCGCGATCGTCCCACGGTTGCGCAGTTGGAGGCGCCCTCCGGCGATCACGACGTACGCCGCCAGCTCCGCGGGCGCCGACTCGGCGGGCGTGTGCGACTCGTACTGAGGGGTGATGGAGACGGCGCACGGACTGATGAAATCGGTCGCCGCGGCGTCACGCATCAGCCGGCCGCGCAGGCCGGTCAGCGCGGCGAGCGCGGGCGCGGAGAGCTCACCCGAGGTGGCCGTGAGCGACCGGCCCTGCGGCAGCCGGACCTCGACGACGAGCCTGGTGCTCTTGTCGACAAGCTCAACCGTGGCGTCGGGGTCGGTCGCCGGGTCCAGCGCGGTGATGACCTGGTTGCCCAGCCCAAGCCCCACGGCGTCGTGCACATACACCGCGGGCCGATCGGTGAGCAGCACCGATCTGCTGCCGGTCCAGGAGAACCCGGTGGACTTCTGCTCGACGAAGCCGTGCTGTCGTGAACTGTCGAAGACAACTCGCCCCTGAACGGCTCCCCAGGTCACCGGCATGCTTGGCTCCCTCCAACGCTGCTCCAGATTGTGACAAGGGCAATCCCGTCCGTACAGGGAAAAGTGCATACTTCCCGCTGACTGGACAGGGCGGTGCCCGCGAGGACACCGCCCTTTGCGCGTTGGACGCGGATGAGCACGGTCCGGGGGGAACGCGAAGCGCGCCCCCCGTTCAGCTCAGGGTTCAGCGAGTGGGGACGGTGTCACGGAAGGACGTGCCGCCGGAGCGCAGGGCGGCGACCCTGCTCACCACGTCGGCGGGCGCGACGACCTCGTTCTTGCTGTGGTAGACCCAGTCCACCTGCTGCCGGTAGCAGCGCTTTCCCGAGCCGCTCTGCAGGTCGATGAACCACTGGTTGAACATGATCCACATCGGCGTCTCGGGGTAGTAGACGCCCCCGTGGTCGGCGACCGGGCTGCCGTCGATGTAGTACTTGATGCGCCCGCCCGATACCTGGACGACCAGGTCGTGCCAGCCGGCGAAGCTCTTCCGGGTGGCCGTCATCGTGTTGACGGCCCGCCACGGGTTGGGGCGGTAGGTCTCCCAGCTGGTGTTGAACATGACCTGGCTGGACTCGCCCCAGCCGCCGTTGGGCAGGTACTCGAAGTCGAGCTCGCCGTAGTCGGGGTCCAGGTCGGCTGCCAGCGGGGTGATGGTGAAGAACGTCTGCACGACGTGCTCACCGTCCGGACCGCTGGTGGGGGCGTCGCTGAAGCGCACCCTGGCCGCGTACGTGCCCTCGCGGAACTTCTGGGAGCGGACCCTCCAGCCGCGCTGGCCCAGGCGCGCGTCGTTCGAGCCGGTGTAGGAGAAGTCGTCGAACAGCACGCCCGCCGACGCGGTCGGGCTGGGGTTGGGAGGGGTGGGCGAGGAAGACGGAGGGGAGGGCGAAGGAGACGGAGGCGTGGGTGAGGGGGACGGAGGGGTGGGTGAGGGAGAAGAGGGTGGTGACGGCTCGGAGCCGCGGGGCGGGCTGCCCCAGGCGAGGGCGCCGTTCACGTGGACGGTGACCTTGTTCCAGTCGGCATAGGTGGTGTGGGAGCCGTAGGAGGGGTCGTCGTTCTGCCTGAAGTTCTGCCAGTCGGCCCGGTAGAAGCGCAGCTGCAGGTCGCCCGTGCTGGCGCCGGGTGCGAGCGTGCCCGTGCTGAAGCCGACCTCCAGCACCTGGCGGCCGCCCGCGAGGGGGAGGAACCGGCCGTTCAGCGTGGAGCAGCGGACCGCGGCCCAGGAGCAGGCGAAGCGGAACCTGTCCCTGCCGGTGATGTAGTAGCGGATCTTGACCTGGTTGAGCGGGATCGCGGCGGTGCCGTCGTTGAAGAGCTTGAACCACGGCTCGGACTGGTCCGTCGCGGCCCCCGGCGCGCTGGTCCGGTACTGTAACCGGACCGCCGGGGCGGTGGCGGCCTGGGCGACGAAGCTGCCCGTGACGAGGGCGAGAGCGGCGCCGACCGCGAGAGTGTATTTCACGACTTGTCTTGACATGGGTGGATCTCCTTACGGGCGTCCCCGAATGCGTGCACGCCGAAGCGAGTGATTCGGGTCCTGTGGGGGTGTGCGGCGCGGACCTTGGGCGTCAGGCGCCGCGGCGGATACGGCCCTCGTGACGCGCCTCAACACCGAGGTCGTACGCGTCACCTTCAGGGACGTTGACGTGCAGGTGGATCAGGGGCGCCTGTCCCGTCGCGAGGAGGTGGCGGCTCCCATGGGGTGCGACGAGCCGGTGGCCGGCATCAGACCGCCCGCCCGGCCGGCGATCTCCGGGCGCCCGCGGGTGGCCCGCGGCGGCCCGGTGAGGCGCTCGACCTGGTGCTCGGGGTCCACGGTCATGGGTCTCTCTCCGTTGGCCGGCGCTCTGGCAGCCGGTGTCCCGCCACCGCCCGCACCGTGAGGTCGAAGGCGCGCTTGGTGCGCTCGTAGGTGCGCTGCGCGACCGAGACGTAGACGACGTCGAGGACGAGCAGCTGGGAGTGGATGGCGGCGAACCCGTCGGACCGGAACGTCGTCTCGCGGCTGGCCGTCGTGAGCACCAGCTCGGCCACCTCGGCCAGCGGTGACCTGGGGTGCGAGGTGATCGCAACGGTGATCGCCCCGTGGCTGCCCGCCTCGGCGAGCACCTCGATGACCTCCCGCGTCCTGCCGCTGTGCGAGATGCCGATGGCCACGTCGCCCTGCCCGAGCAGCGCCGCGTCGGTCAGCGCGCTGTGCGCGTCGGACCTGCTCCAGGTGGGCACCCGCATCCGCTGCAGCCGGTATTCCATCTCGCTGGCGACGGCGGCGCTGCTGGCCACTCCGAACAGCAGCACCCGGCCGGCCCCCGCGACGGCATCGGCGACCTTCTCGACCACGGTGAGGTCGAGTTGGTCGCCGGTCTCCTGGATCAGCCGGATGTCGTTCGAAGACACCACGCGCAGCACCCGGTCAAGAGAGTCGCCGGGCCGGATCTCCTGCCCGATGTCGGTCTGCCAGGTCTCGTGCGCCGCCCGTCCGGTCTCGGCCGCGATCGCGACCCGCAGCCCGGCGTAACCGGTGAAGCCGAGCGCCCGGCAGAAGCGGGTGATCGTCGCGGTGGACGTGCCGCTCCGCTCGGCCAGGTCGACGATCGTCAGCCTGGCCGCCTCGGCAGGGCCGGCGAGGATCGCGTCGGCCACTTTGCGCAGCGCTTCGGGCATCTCATGCCGCTCAGCCCTGATCCGGGGCAGCAGGTGCATGCGGTGAAAATTATGCCCATATCAGGATGATGTCAATCTGTTGCGAGAATAATTCTTGACATGCGGGGCAAGGTGTGAGCTGTTCAGTACAGCCAGCGGAAGGCGTGGGCCACCTCCGCGGTGTCAAGATCGGCGGCCCGAGCGGCGTCCGCCGCGCGCACCGCGAGGAAGGCGCCGGTCAGCTCCTCGCCCAGCGCGGCACGGATGCGCTGACTCGCCAGCAACGCGGCGGCCTGCTCCGCCGCCGTCGCCGGCAGAGGGTGGATGCCGTGCGCGGCGCGACGATCCTCGCTCCACTGGCCGGGATCCTCCTGTACCGGGGCGGGCGGCGTCAGCCCGTCCTCGATCCCGGCGATCCCCGCCGCGAGCACCACGGCCAACGCCAGATACGGGTTCGCCGACGCGTCCGACGGCTTCAGCTCGACATTGGCGTGTGCCGCGCCCAGCAGCGGCGTCGAGGGCACCAGGCGCAGGGACGCCTCCCGGTTCTCGACCCCCCAGAACGTGTACGCGCCCGACCAGAACCCCGGCCGGATCCGCTCCAGCGAACACACGCTCGGGGCGGTGACGGCGACCACCGCCGGCAGGTCACGCAGCAGGCCGGCGAGATAGGCGGAGCCGTCGGCGGTGAGTCCGGAGGGACCGCGTCCACCCGACAGCAGGTTCGCGCCCTTCCTCGACACCGACGTGTGCAGGTGCCAGCCGTTGCCGACCTGGCCCGCGGCCACCAGCGGGGCGAAACTGACCCGCAGCCCGTGCGCGCGGGCGGCGGCGTGGACGGTCTGGCGAGCCAGCAACTGCTGATCGGCGGCGCTCACCGGGTCGGCCGGGGCGATGTTGAACTCGAACTGCCCCGGCCCGTACTCGCCGTGGAACTGGCCGACACGGATTCCGTTGGCGCGCAGGTCACGCAGCAGCTGCTCGGCGAACCCGTCGACCGCCAGCATCTTCGCCGGACCGTACGACGGCCCCTCGAAGACCGGGCGCGGCGCGCCGCCGTCGTCACCGTCTTCGTCGTCACTCTTGCTGAGCTGGAACTCGATCTCGTAACCTGCCCGGAACTCCAGTCCCAGCTCCGCCCCTCGGGCCACCTGGCGCTCCAGCACGCCCCGCTGGTCGTACGGCCACGGCGAACCGTCGGCCTCCACCAGCCGGCCCGGCACCCACCCGAATCCCGGTTGTCCGGCCAACCGCACCGCGCGATCGGAGACCGGCACCAACCGGATGTCACCCGACGGTGTGCTCAGCGGGCCGTGTTCGAACGTGATCCCGTCGTGAGAGTCGAACACCGCGAACAGCGGGGTGACCCCGACACCCCGCTGAACCGCCGCGCCGAACTGATCGACCGGCACGGTCCGCGACCGCGGAATGCCGTTGTTGTCAGCCCACACGATCGTGACTCCGACGACGCCCCGCTTCTCCAGCTCGTCGGCGTCACGCTGAGCCTCTGTGGTGACCTGGCTCTCCAGCATCATCATGTCCCCCAGGAAATTGCGCTGTTCTGCTTGATCATCGGGCACAGCATGACGGGACGATCGCTCAATTGCCAGATCACTTGGTACTCGTTTGCCGCCAATTCCGTGGAGAAGCGGCCGAGGGACGGACCGGGGACGGCGATCTCACGAGCCGGGACGGACAGCTTTTGAGCAGCGATTGATCTGTGAGCTGAACAGTCAACCCTCCTAGCGTCCTGCCCTCGTAAGCAGAAGCCACCTGTGGGGGCAAGGAGTTTTCCGTTGAGAACAAAGAGCGGCGCCGCACTGTCCGGCCTGCTGGCCATCGGCGTGGTGCTGGGGACCGGCGCGTGCGGTGCGAGCAAGACCGAGTCCCCGGGGGCCGCCGGGAGCTGCGACACGAGTAAGGGCACGCTCGTCGTCGGCGTGATCGCTCCCATGTCGGGCAAGTTGTCGGCGATCGGGCTGGGCATCCGCAACTCGGTGCAGCTCGCGGTCGAGCAGGCCAACGAGAAGTGCGCGGTCAAGGGGTACCAGCTCAAGATGGACGCGCAGGACGACGAGGCCAACCCGGACAAGGGCGCGGCGGCGGCTCAGCGCTTCGCGGACGACGCGAACGTCGTCGGCATCGTCGGCTCCTACAACTCCGGCGTGGCCCGCGCTATCCAGCCGAAGATCGCCTCGACCAAGCTGGTGCAGATCTCCCCCGGCAACACCGACCCGGCGCTCACCAGGGGCGCCGAGTACGCCACCGCGCCGAAGCGGCAGCACGAGAACTACTTCCGCGTCGTGGGCACCGATGATCTGCAGGGCCCGTACAACGCGCGCTTCCTGGTGCAGGACGAGGGCAAGAAGCGGATCGCCATCATCACCGACGGCAAGGCGGTCGCGGAGAACATGGCGACCGAGTTCACCAAGGAGATCGAGAAGCTGGGCGCCACGATCGTCGGCCGCGAGAAGGTCAACGAGAACGACAGCGACTTCTCCAGCGTGCTGACCAAGATCAAGTCCCTCAAGCCCGACGCGATCTTCACCGGCTGCGACTACTCCATCAGCGGCCCGCTCGCCAAGCAGGCCAAGGACCTCGGGCTGAACGTGCCCGTGTCGGGCAACGACGGCATCTTCGACCCCCAGTTCATCGCGCTGGGCGGCAGGGAGGGGGACATCGCGGCCTCGGTCGGCGCGCCCATCGACAAGCTGCCCACCGGATCGGCGTTCGTCGAGGCCTACAAGAAGAAGAACTTCCCCGAGGGCTACGGCGGCTTCGGCTCCTTCGCCTTCGACGCGGCCAACGTGATCATCTCCTCGATCGGCAAGGTGACCGCGAGCGCCGCCTGGACGGGCGCGCCCGAGCAGCGCACCGCGCTGGTCAAGGAGGTCCAGGCGTACTCGACCGACCAGGGCGCCAACGGCGTGGTCGGCTTCGACGAGTACGGCGACAGCAAGAACAAGCTGTTCACGGTCTACAAGGTCACCAGCGGTGCCTGGAAGGACGTCAAGAGCGGGCAGTTCGAGGCGAAGTGACCTGTGGCGACCCTGGCCCAGCAGATCGTCAACGGTCTGGTGCTCGGCGCGTTGATCGGACTGATCGCGCTCGGATACACCATGGTCTACGGCATCATCAAGCTGATCAACTTCGCTCATGGTGAGGTGTTCATGGTGGGCGCCTTCGGCGCCCACTTCACCTCCGCGTACCTGCTGCCCGACGCGATGCCCTGGTACGCGGCGCTGCCGGTTCTGTGCGTCGCGGCGGTCGCGGTGTCGGTGACCGTCGCGGTCCTGATGGAACGGCTGGCCTACCGGCCGCTGCGGGACGCGCACAGCCTCGCGCCGCTGATCACCGCGCTCGGCGTGTCCATCCTGCTGCAGGAAGTGGTCCGGGTCTTCTACCCGGGCGCCACCGCGCCACTGCCGTTCCCCCGGGTCTTCGTCGACTCCCAGCTCACCGCGGGGTCGTTGATCGTGCAGTGGACCGGGGTGCTGGCCGTGGCCGTCTCTCCGCTGCTGGCCGCGGCGCTTCACTGGTACGTGGAGCGTTCGCGGCTCGGCAGGGCCATGCGGGCCGTGGCCGAGGACCCGGACACCGCCCGCCTGATGGGGATCGACCTCAATCGGGTGATCTTGGCGACGTTCGTGCTGGGGGCGGTGCTGGCAGGGCTCGGCGCCGTGCTGTACGGCATCCACTACGGCCAGATCGACACCACGATGGGCTTCCAGAACGGCATCTTCGCCTTCACGGCGGCAGTCCTGGGCGGCATCGGCAGCATCCGGGGCGCCATGCTCGGCGCCTTCTGCATCGGCATGGTGAAGTCGCTGGCCGGGCAGTACGCCTGGGGAGGGGCCCAGTACGACTACGTCTGGGTCTTCGTGCTGCTCATCCTGGTGCTGATGTTCCGTCCCCAGGGCTTCCTCGGCCGGCTGGAGAGGGTGCGGGCGTGACACTCGACAGACCCCCGGTGCGGCATCGGAAACCCGCCGCGCCCGAGCTTCCCGGACCCGCCGCCGTGCTGCTGCGACTGCGCGCACCGGCCGCGGCCGTGCTGGTGCTCGCGGGCGCGCTGCTGCCGTGGGCGAGCGTCGTGCTGCCCGGCGGCGCCTACCCCGACCTGGCCACGCTTCAGTTCTTCGACGCCCCGCACCTGGTCACCGGGTTCCGCCTGCACCTGGTCCTGCTGGGCCTGGCCGCCGCGCTCCTTCCACGCGCCCGCAAGCCGGCCGCGATCGGCGTGATCGCCATCGCGCTGGTGCACATGGCGTTCCTCACCGGCCTCGGCGCGCTCTCGATCGGCGGGCCCGTCACGCTGGCCGCGGGCGCACTCCTGCTGTGGGCCGCCCGGGCCGAACCGCCCAGGCCGCGCATGGAACTGAAGACCCCGCCGCCCGCCGTCGCCTGGCTGGTCCTGCTGGTGGCGTTCGCCGCCCTGCTGTGGCTGGTCTCGGCGACGCTGACCGCGGGCGGGCAGAGCAGGGCGACCAATCCATACGGCGGCGCCGAGTTCCTGGCCTTCCTCGGCTTCGGCCTGGCCGTGGCCGGCGTGCTGTCCGCGTACGGGGTCCTGGCCTGGATCTCCGCCATGAGCGAGCGGCACCGGATCTTCAGCATCGCGGTCCTGCTCGGCTGCGCGCTGATGCTGCCGTTCACCCAGGCCGGCACGGGCTACTGGATGACGGTGGCCTCCAGCATCGGCGTCTACGCGGCCACCGCGATCGGGCTCAACATCGTGGTGGGCCTGGCCGGGCTGCTCGACCTCGGCTACGTCGCCTTCCTCGGGATCGGCGCCTTCACCGCGGCGAACCTGGCCCACGCCGTTCCCTTCCCGGTGGCCGCCCTCGCGGGCGCGGTGACGGCCGGCGTCTTCGGCGTGGTGGTCGGCTCGCCCACCCTGCGCGTACGCGGGGACTACCTGGCCATCGTGACGCTCGCGTTCGGTGAGATCTTCTTCCGGGCGGCGCAGAACGACATCGGCGGACTGACCGGCGGCGCCAACTCCATTCCCGGCATCCCGCCGATCAACGTCCTGGGCCTGGCCTTCAACGAGCCCGTCGGCGGGCTTCCGGGCGGGTCCCGCTACTACATGATCTCCGTGCTCATGGTGGCCGGGGCGATGGCCGTCCTGGCCAACCTGAGGCGCAGCCGTACGGGGCGGGCCTGGCTGGCCATCAGGGAGGACGAGGACGTGGCCCGCGCCATGGGCGTGCGGACCGGACGGGCCAAGATCGTGGCCTTCCTGGTGGGCGCCACGCTGGCGGGCCTCGCCGGCGCGGTCTTCGCGCACAAGCTGGGCACGGTCGGGTACGAGAGCTTCGATTTCAGCGAGTCCGTCACCCTGCTGGCCGCGGTGGTCCTCGGTGGCATGGGTACGGTGCCCGGCGCTGTCGTGGGCGCCTCGCTCCTGTTCGTGCTGCCGGAGAAGCTGCGGGAGTTCAGCGACTACCGGCTGATGCTCTTCGGGCTCGCCCTCATCCTGATCATGCGTTTCCGGCCGCAGGGGTTGGTGTCGTCGTCGTGACCTTGATCGCGGAGAACGTCTCCATGGCCTTCGGCGGGCTCGTCGCGCTGGACGACGTGACGCTGACCGTGCCCGACAGAGCGATCATCGGCCTGATCGGCCCCAACGGGGCGGGCAAGACGACGCTGTTCAACTGCCTGACCGGGCTGTACGCCCCCACGTCGGGGCGCGTCCTGCTCGACGGGCGCCCCCTTGAGGCGGATCCGGCCGAGGCCGCCCGCCACGGGGTTGCGCGCACCTTCCAGAACATCCGCCTCTTCTCCGGCATGTCGGCACTGGAGAACGTCCTCGTCGGCAGGCACACCCGCATCAAGCAGGGACTGATGAGCGCCCTGTTCCACGGCCCGGCCTTCCGCAGGAGCGAGGCCGAGGCGGTCGAGCGGGCCCGCGCCGAGCTGGCCTTCGTGGGCCTGGATCCCGCGGGCGACACCCCCGCGCGCAGCCTGTCGTACGGCGACCAGCGGCGCCTGGAGATCGCCAGAGCGCTGGCCGGCGACCCGGCGGTGCTCATGCTGGACGAGCCGACCGCCGGCATGAACGGCTCCGAGACCACCGCCATCCGAACCCTGATCGGCGCCATCCGCGACCGGGGGATCACCGTGGTCGTGATCGAGCACGACACCAAGTTCATCTTCTCCCTCTGTGACCACGTCCACGTGCTGGTGCGTGGACGGATGCTGGTCAGCGGCCCGCCGGAGGCCGTGCGCACCGATCCTCGGGTCATCGAGGCCTACCTGGGGACGACCGAATGCTCGAAGTGAACGGCCTCTCGGTCGCCTACGGCGCGATCGAGGCAGTCAAGGACGTCAGCTTCACCGTCGCCGAAGGGCAGGTCGTCTGCCTGGTCGGCGCCAACGGCGCGGGCAAGAGCACCACGCTCAGGACGGTGTCCGGGCTGTTGCGTCCGCGCCGGGGCGAGATCCTCTTCAGGGGCAGGCCGATTCACCATCTGCCCGCGCACAAGGTGCTGGCCACCGGGATCGCCCACTGCCCCGAGGGGCGCAAGCTGTTCGCCACGATGACCGTCGAGGAGAACCTCCTCCTCGGCGCGTACCTGCGCAGAGACCATGACATCGCCAGGGACGCGGCCCACGTCTACGAGCTCTTCCCCGTCCTCGGGCAGCGGCGGCACCAGAAGGCGGGGCTGTTCTCCGGAGGCGAACAGCAGATGCTGGCGATCGGCAGGGCCATGATGGCCAGGCCGAGCCTGCTCATGTTCGACGAGCCCACCATGGGCCTGTCACCGATCATGATCCAGCGGATCATGGACACCATCGGCGTGCTGCGCGACCAGGGGACGACGATCCTCATGGTCGAGCAGAACGCCCTCGCCGCGCTCGCCCTGTCCGACCACGGCTACGTCATCGACCTCGGCCGCACCACGCTCTCCGGCCCGGGCCGGCAACTGCTCGCGGACCCCCGGGTCCGCGAGGCGTACCTCGGCTAGATGATAGGTCAGTTGGCCGATGACCCCGAGGAGGAAACCAGCGATCCTGAGTGGCGCAAGAGTCGTACCTGGCTGCGGAGGGGCGGTGTCGAGCTGCCGCGCGGCAGCTCGACCGAGGACCCGGACATGTCGAGGACACAACGCCAGTCGGTATTGCAGAAGCGGTCAGCGCAGTGGGGATCCCCCCAGGGGGAGCGGCGTTCGGCGCTGGGTCAGCGTGCGTCGGACCCGCAGCACGACAGCGTGGGGCAGCGCCTGGCGGCCAACCGGGCGCTGAGCTTCGTCGGCCGCGCGGCGGAGTCGTCGATCTTCCGGTCGGCGCTGACGGGGGCGTTGTCGGTGCTGTACGTGCACGGACCCGGCGGCATCGGCAAGTCACGGCTGCTGTGGCACTGGGCCGACGACGCCCGCGAGGCCGACCGCGTGGTGGTGCGGGTCGACGGGGCCACCGTCGGCTCACCGCGACGGCTGGCGGGGCAGGTGACCGGGATGCCGCCCGACGGTCGAGGGGTGCTCCTGGTGGACGACGTGGAGCGGTGCCCGGGCCTTCAGGACTGGCTGGTCAGGCACCTCGTCCCCCGGTTGCCGGTCGGCACGCTGGTGGTGCTGGCCGGGCGCGAGCCGCCGGATCCGGCGTGGCGCGCCGATCCGGTGTGGGAGGGGGTACTGGGGGTGGTCGCCCTGGGCGAGCTCTCCGAACGGGAGGCGGTCGCCCTGCTGGTGGCCCGCGGGGTGCCGGAGCGGATGCGCGAGGCGGTCCTGAGCTTCGCGGGTGGGCATCCGCTGGCGATCTGCCTGGCCGCCGACGCCGTACGCAATGGGCCGTTACGCAGTGGGCCGCTACGCAAGGAGCCCGCACGCGATGAGCCGTGGACGCCGCCCCCGGAGGTGATCGCGACGTTGCTGGCCCGGCTGGTGGGGCAGGTGCCGTCGGCGGCGCACAGAGAGGCCCTGCAGGTGTGCGCGCACACGCGCACGACGGACGAGGGGTTGTTGCGGGCCGTGCTGACCGAGGTGCCCGAGGCGGATGCCACGCGGCTGTTCACGTGGCTGCGTGGCCAGCCGTTCGTGCAGTCGACGAGTTCGGGGCTGGTGCCGTACCAGGTGGCGCGCGACGTGGTGATGGCTGACCTGCGGTGGCGTGACCCCGAGGGGTATCACGCCCTGCACCAGCGCCTGCGCGCCCACCTGATGGAGCGCGTGCGCGCCGCCACCGGCTCCGCCACGCTGCCCGCCGCGCTGAACCTGGGTTACCTGCATCGCCACAGTCGTGTGCCGGCGGAATTCCTCACCTGGCGCGGCGAGGATCTCCAGGACAGATACACCCCGCGGGACCGGCCCGCGCTGCTGCGCCTCGCCGCCCAGGCCGAAGGCGAGCACGCCGCGGCCATCGTGGACTTCTGGCTGGAGCGGCGGCCCGAAGCCTTCTACGTGCACCGGCGCGGCGACGGCGAGCCGGTCGCCTTCATGGCCTGGCTTCGGCTGGCCGAGCCGAACGACGACGAGAACGCGGCCGATCCCGTGGTCGCCGCGGCGTGGGCGCACAGCCAGGCCGTGGCGCCCGTCCGCGCCGGGGAGCACCTGGCCATAGCCCGGTTCATGGTGCATCCCGCCGCCCACCAACGTCCCTCGCCCACCATGTACACGATGTTGATGCGGGTGCTGGCCGGAGTCATCCAGCAGGAGCGGCTGGCCTGGTCGTACCTCCTCTGGGCGGACCCCGGCTTCTGGGAGCCCCTGATGACCCACGCCGACCACCACCTGGCGGCCGAGCCGCGCTTGGCGGACGGCACCCAGGCGCTGTTCGCGCACGACTGGCGGGCGGTACCGCTGAAGTCGTGGCTGGAGCTGCTGGGCTCTTCCGAGCCCGCCGCCCGCCGCCCGGCGGCCCTGGCGAACAAGCTGGTCGTGCTGTCGCGCCCGGATTTCGACCAGGCCGTCCGGGGGGCGCTGCGCGCCTGGCACCGGCCGCGCGAACTGGCGGGCAACCCGCTCATGAGCACCAAGGCGATCATCCGTCGGGTCGGCGACGCCGACCAGGTCGAGTCCCTGCGGCGGATTCTGAGCGAGGCCGTCGACACCCTCGGCCAGGACCCGCGCGACACCAAGCTGCACCGGGTGCTGACCACGACGTTCTTCCGCCGGGTCCCCACCCAGGAGGCAGCCGCCGAGCGGCTCGGAATCCCCTTCAGCACCTACCGCCGGCACCTCGCCCGCGGCCTACGACACGTCTGCGACCTGCTTTGGGAGGGCGAGGTCCACGGTTCCGCCGCCTTGGGCGCGCCGGCGTTTGAAGCCGCCGGATCCCAGCGCGGCGGTCACCCGATCGAGGTAGATCGCCAGAATGACGACGGCGAGCCCGCCCTCGAACCCTGAGCCGATGTCGAGCTGGGTGATGCCCTGGACCACGACGGCGCCCAGCCCCTGGGCGCCGACCATGCCGGCGATGACCACCATCGACAGCGCCATCATGATCACCTGGTTGACGCCCGCCATGATGGACGGCAACGCGAGCGGGAGCTGTACCTCGCGCAGCACCTGTCGTGGCCGCGAACCGAAGGCGACCGCCGCCTCCACGACCTCGG
Source organism: Nonomuraea lactucae (assembly GCF_003313395.1). Classification (GTDB taxonomy): domain Bacteria; phylum Actinomycetota; class Actinomycetes; order Streptosporangiales; family Streptosporangiaceae; genus Nonomuraea; species Nonomuraea lactucae. The sequence continues at coordinate 14,544 of NZ_QNFZ01000063.1, forward strand.
AGTCGACCTGACGGATGCCGAGTTCGGTGAGCCGGACCGCGGGCGGGACGGCGAAGACGGTGGTGGCCACCACGCCGGGGACCACACCGATGCCGAAGAGGAACACCGCGGGGATGAGGTACACGAACACCGGCAGGGTCTGCATGAAGTCGAGCACCGGTCTGGTGATCACGCTCGCCCGGCCGCTGCTCGCCGCCCAGACGCCGAGCGGCACGCCGATGGCGACCGCGATGACCGCCGCGACGATGACGACCGCGAGCGTCTGCATGGTCTGGACCCACAGCTGCATGGACGCCACCAGCAGGAAGGCGAGCACGGTGAACACGACGAGCGGCAGGCGCCTGCCGGCGAACCAGGCGACGGCGGACAGTACGGCGATCAGCAGCAACGGATGCGGGGCCACCAGGATCGCGTAGACGGTGTCGACGAGCCGCGTCAGCGCTGCCGACACGACGTCGAACAGCCCGCCGAGGCGGTCGAGCAGGAACTGGATGCCGCTTTCCACGGCGTCGCCGATGGGGATCCTAGGCATGTCCGACCTTCCTCGGGGCGGCCAGGGCCGCGAGTATCGCGGCCTTCGGAGCGACACCGAGGAGACGCATGTCGTCGTCCACGACGGCGATGGGAACCGTGTGGCGGCCGGCGAGATCGCAGAACTCGACGATGGGCAGGTCGGGCGGCACGGTGTGGCAGTCGCCGACCAGGCAGGAATCGAGGGTGGCGGCGCCGTCGCGGAGGGCTCTGGCGAGGGCTTCGTCGGTGGCCACTCCGAGGACGCGGTCGGCCCCGTCGAGGACGAAGACGCCGTTCATCTCGGCGTTCTCCAGCCGTTGGAGCACGTCACCGGGGCTCTCGTCCGGCCTGGCGGTCACCAGCGGCGTGCGGAGGACGTTCGCGGCGGTGAGGACGCGAGAGCGGTCGACGTCGGCGATGAACTCGCTGACGTACTCGTTGGCCGGCGACGAGATGATCTCGGTGCCGGTGCCGCACTGCACCACGTGGCCGTCGCGCATGACCATGATGCGGTCCCCGATGCGCATCGCCTCGTTGAGGTCGTGGGTGACGAACACGATCGTCCGCTGGTCCGCGGCCTGGAGCTGGAGGAGCAGCTCCTGCATGTCGCGCCGGATGAGCGGGTCGAGAGCGCTGAACGGCTCGTCCATGAGCAGGATCTCGGCGTCGGTGGCGAGCGCCCGGGCGAGCCCGACCCGCTGCTTCATCCCGCCCGAGAGTTCGTGCGGACGGGAGTCCCGCCACCGCTCCAGCCCCACCCGCCGCAGGGCCTGGTCGGCCCGTTCGAGGCGCTCCTTGGCGGGAACCTGGCGGATCTTGAGCCCGTAGGCGGCGTTCTCCCTGATGGTCCGGTGCGGCAGCAGCGCGAAGTGCTGGAAGACCATGTTGATCCTCCGGTTGCGGAGCGGGCGCAGCTCGTCCTGCGACATCGCCGACACGTCGAGGCCGTCGATCCGCAACGATCCATCGGTCGGCTCGACGAGACGGTTCAGCATGCGCAGCACCGTCGACTTGCCCGATCCGGACAGACCCATGATCACAAAGATCTCGCCCGGGGAGACGGAGAGACTCACCCCGTCCGCCGCGAGGAAGCCGCCCGCGTTCCGGACGGCGTCCTCGCGGTCGGCCCGCCGCAGGAGCGGCACCGCCCTGTCCCGCGGGATGCCGTAGACCTTGGTGAGGTTCTCGGCTTCGATCATCACGAACTCCTCCAGGGACTCGCGCGCCTCATGAGCCCAGCCGGGCCAGGACGACCTTCGCGGCCGGTTCGCCGTCCACGTTCGTGACCCCGTTCAGCCAGCCCTCGATCACCTTCGGATGGGACCGCATCCACTCCTTCGCGGCGACCTGCGGCGACTTCTTCTCCTTGTCGAGCGCACGGATCCACCCCGAGGCCATCTCCGCGTCCACGCGGATCTGCGACAGGAAGCGGTGGAGGTTCGGGTCCTGCTCCGTCAAGCCCTTGCGCGTGAGCACCCGGATCTGCCCCGCCCCCGGCCACACCTTCCGCGGGTCCTCGAGGAAGACCAGCTTGTAATCGATCGTCATCCAGTGCGGGCTCCAGCCGAGGAAGGCGATCGGCTGCCGCTTGGCTGCGCGCCGGCCCACCTCCGCCAGCATCGCCTCGGTGCTGCTCGGTACGAGCTCCCAGTCGCCGAGCCCGTACGCGTCGTCCTTGATGGCCTGCTGGATGACCTGGTTCCCCGGCGCGCCCGGCTCGATCCCGTAGATCTTGCGCCCGAAGGCGTCCGCGTGGCGGTCCAGGTCCGCTAGGGATCGCACGCCGTACTTCTCCGCCGCGTACCCGGGCACGGCCGGGGAGTACTGCGTGCCCTCCAGCAGGGTCCCGACGACCTCCACCTTGCCCGCGTCGAGGTGCTGCCCGAACACCGGCTTCTGGCTCGGCCACCAGTTCCCGAGGTAGGCGTCCGCCTGACCGGCCGCGAGCGCCTGGCCCGCCAGCGGCACCGACACCTCCTGCGTGCTCGCGCGGTATCCCAGCAGGGTGAGGACCTCGACGGCGATCTGCGTCTCCACCACCAGGTCGCCCCACGGCTGCTGGACGAATCTCGCGGTGCGTTCGCCGCCGGAGCCGGAGGCGAACCCGGCCGGGCTGGTGCCGCTGCAGGCCACAAGGGTGGTCGCCGTCGTCAGGACGCAGGCGAGCGTCCACAGTTTTCTGGAGAGGGGTCTCATGAGTTCCGTCCCTGTCTCTTGCTGGCCGGGCGATCGGGCTCTCAGGCCCTGTCCACCCAGATCGGCGAGGACCAGGCCATCTCGCCGTCGGTCTGGAAGGCGCGGACGTAGTACCAGCCTGGCGCGGCCGTCTCGTCCGTCCAGTGGAGGCGGTGTTCGTGGCCGCCGAGTGAGGTGAGCCCGCCCACCCCGTGCTGCAGGCGCATCCGGCCGTCGTTGCCGTCCGTCACGGGCACCTCGACGGCGCCCGCGCGCAGTGTGCCCAGTGTCGTTGTGTGCCCGCCTTGCGAGGTCTTGACGGTGACCGTCGCCCCGGCGGGGCCGAGCAGGGTGACTTCGACGCCTCCGCGCTGCGCGCCGTAGGGCTCGCCGAAGCTCTTCGTGCTCGCCTGCCAGGTTATGCGGTCGCGGTCGACCTCGATGATCTCGGGACTCCAGTACGGCGTCCGCAGCACCTCGCCACCGTCGATCGTGAGGGTCCCGCTCCAGTCGGTGGTCACCGAGCTCAGGCCCCACTCGACGCGGACCGGCACCGCGATCCAGTCCCCAGGCAGGCCGAGGTCCGGGAGCACGCTGTGGACGACCTCCCCGTCGCGGACCACGTCCACGCGGGCCAGCTCGCCGTAGCCGCGCACGTACACCGAGAGCTCCACAGGACCGGTGGCCTCGGTCTCACCCCCCATGAACGTGTCGCCGAGACGCACGTCCAGCAGGAGGTCCCGGGTGGTGGCGGCGAACACCCGGCGGGCGTGCAGCGCCTCGAAGATCGAGGACCGGTCCAACCGTTCGGCGTACGCGCCGATGTAGCTGGCGCCGTGCCCGTGGTCGGAGGAGGCGATGAGGCCGAAGCGGTGGCCGCGGCGCAGGCCGTCGAGGACGAACGTGCCGGGCAGCGTGCCGTCGGAGTACTGCCGGAAGCAGCCGTCGTCCTCGTAGTTGCCCCGGCACGCCTGGAAGACCTCGACCAGCCGGAGGTGGTCGGGGTCGTGGTGACTCCAGTCGAACGGCACCATCGCCGATCCGGGGTGATGGGGGATCGTGATCGCCGGGAAGCCGGGGTGTTCCCGCATCTGCCGCCACAGGTCCGTCGGCGTGTCCGATCCCTGGGCGTACGCGGAGAAGATCGGCGCGCCGCGGGGGACGTCGCCGTAGATGACGTTCTGGTGGCCGCTCAGACCGGTCCACTCGAACCCGTACAGCGGCACGAACCGGCCGTCCACGCGGAACAGGTCGGCCACCTTCTGGATCGACCACCACTGGTAGTCGGTGCTGTTCTCGGAGTGGTCCGTGACGGCCCAGAAGTCGTACTCGCACACGTCCCACGAGTAGCGGTAGAAGTCCTCCAGCGACGGCTCGTCACCCGACGTGCACCGGCTGATCAGCGAGTGCCGATGCAGGTCTCCCCAGAACAGCGTGTACTCCTGCCCTGCCACCCGCGTGGCGTACCGCTCGCGATCGGCTCCGAGCCAGGCGCGCGACTCCCGCCGGTCCGCGCTGTGCACGAGCGGGAGGCGGCGATCCGCCCGCGCCGGGCCGGACGACGTCACCGTCGCCGACCGCACCGATCCGGTCCCGTGCATGCCGTGCCAGATCACCTCGCCGTGGTGTTCGAGCAGGAACGGGCACTCACGGCCGCCGAAACCCTCCGTCCAGGCGAGCCCTCGCTCCAGGCGGCCGTCGGTCTGCCACGAGACGAGCGCCCCGCTCGGCAGCGGCGCGATCGCCGGCTCCTCCAGCGTCCCGTCACTGCCGGAGAAGGTCGTGGGCGCGGACCAGCCGTCCGGCCCGAGGCTCTGGGCCGCGACCTCCCAGTAGTAGGTCATCAACGGCAGCCGGCGGTGCACCCGGTAGGCGACGGTGAGCCCCCCGCCGGGGTCGGCGGCCAGCCGGGGCAGTCCGCCGGGAACCACGTCGAGGCCCCGCGCGAGCCCGCCGTCCGCCTCGCGCACCCCGTCGTCGTCCACCCGCACGACCCGGATCGAGGCGGTCACCTCGGGCAGCAGCTCAGGGGGGACGAAGTCGCCGCTCTCGCGCATGCCTTCGATCCGGGGCGTGTCCGGCAGCCGCTCCGCCGGCCGCAGCCGGGTCGGACCGGATCCGCCGTGCCCGTGGATCGTTATCACGTCGAACGCGCACCACACCGTGCCCTCGCTCGTGACCGCCAGGCTCGGATGGAGCGCGTAGTCACTGCCTCCGGTGATGACCCGGACCTGGGAGAGGGCGCCGAGCGGGTCCGCCGTGCGCAGCACGACGCGGTACGCGCCCCCGGCGTACTCCGTCCAGGCGTACGTCGTGCGGCCACCCGGTCCCGAGGCGATGGCCGGATCCCACACGTTGGCCTCGACGCCCTCGCTCACCAGGCGCGTCTCACCCCAGGCGCCGTCACGCCACCGGCGCGAGAAGACGCCGAAGCGGTCGCCGAGGCGTCCCTGCCAGCACACCTCGACGCCGCCGTCCGCGTGGGCCGCGAGCTCCTGATTGAACGACGGGTGCTCGGTCGTGCTCACCCGTTCCTCGCCGCTCCACCGGCCGTCCTCGTACCGGCGGCACCACACCGTGACCTCGCCGCCGTCCGACCGGGCGTAGCACACCCAGGCGCGTCCTTCGGCGTCGAACAGCGCGGTGGGACGGAAGCAGTCGGCGGGCTCCGCCGACAGGACGACCGGCTCGCCGTCCGCGGACGGCCCGTCGAGCAGCATCGCCAGCACCCGATCGCCCGCGTCCGGCTCCCACTCCGTCCAGGCGTGCACCACCCGGCCGTCGCCCGCCGTGGCGACCGACGGCCGGGCAGCGGAGCCCGATGTGCGGACCGGGCGGCCCGCCAGCCGCTGGTGCCCCGCGAGGCGGGGGGCGGTCGCGAGCGCGGTCTCGGCTCGCGAGACGAACTCCGCGATCCGGCCGCCGCCCTCGTCGACCCACATGTACCTCAGCGGGTCGGGATCAAGGAGCGCCTCGACAGGTGAGACGTCATGGCAGTTCTCGATGGCGTCGGCGAGTCTGCGGTTGAAGGCCAGCACACGGTCGAGATCAGCACGCTGCCTCTCGGTGTACTCCCCGCTGTGGTGGTCCACTCCGCAACACCGGCCCATGGCGAATCCCTTCACACGACAGGAGAACCGCGAGTTACCCGGCGGCAGGGGTCTGCGCGCTGTCCGGCGTCGGTGTCTCACGGTTTCCGTCCGGACCCGAAAGTGGGTTCTGTGCGCTGACGCCACGATGTCGCGCCGGAAAAGCGAACGTCAACGCAACCCCGCGGCGGATCTAGACCGTTCTTCGTTGCCCGGCATAGGCGCCGTCTATGGCAGGGCCTCCACCTGCCGTGGACGGCTGCGGAAGGTGTCCGCGAACTCGACGAAAGCCCGCCCCGCCGGCGACAGCGGCTCCGAGCGCCAGAGCAGACGGACCCGGCGCGTCACCGGAGGGTCGATGCGGAACATCCGCGCCCCTTGCCGCGCGGCGTCGTCCGCCATGGGGAGAGGGAGCAGCGCGCCGCCGGCGCCGGCCAGCACGAGCGGCACGATGGCGGCCCGGTGTGTCGTCTCCACGGCGATGCGCAGCGGGACGCCCGCGCCGGCGAGCGCCTGCTCCGTCATCATCCTCGTCGTCGTCCCCTGCGGCGTGGTGACGAGGTCGAGCGAGGCGACCTCGCTGATCGTCAGCCTCCGCCGTCTCGGCGCCTGCGCGTCCGGCGGGAGCACGGCGAGCATCTCCTGCTCGGGCAGTTCCAGGGTCCGCAGCCCGGGGGCGGGCACGGAGAAGTCGGCGAGCCCGAATTCGTACTGGCCGGAGCGGACCATGTCGGCGACCTCGATCGCCTGCTCGGGGTCGGCTATCCGGATGTCGATCCCCGGATACAGGCCGCGGAACTCCCCGACCATGCGAGCCAGCGGGTCAACCGCGAGAGTCGTCAGGGCGACGATGTCCAACCGGCCGCTCCGCAGCCCTCGAACCCACTGAACGGATCTGCGCGCCGTCGCGAAGTCGGACACTATCTGCCGGGCCGGTTCGAGCAGCGCCTCGCCCGCCGAGGTGAGGCGCACTCCCCGCCCGAGACGATTGAACAGCTCCACCCCCAGCTCGCGCTCCAACGCCCCGATGGCGTGCGACAGCGACGGCTGCGTGATGTTGAGGGCGTGCGCCGCGCTCGTGAAGCTGCCATGCGCCGCCACCGCCAGGAAGTACTCGATCTGCCGTCGCTCCATGCACGCCTCCTCCACCTATCCTGCTCCCGGCGCCGGCCACCCGGTCGGCCAGGGCGGCGGGGCGGAGGCTTATGATCACAGCATGATCGCCGTCCCCCGGCTGCTGGCCATCAGCGACCTGCACGTGCGCCATGCGGAGAACCGCGCGTACGTCGAGACGCTCCACCCGGAGGCGGAGGGCGACTGGCTGCTGGTCGCGGGAGACGTCGGCGAGCTGACGAGCGACATCGAATGGGCGCTGGGGCTGCTGAGCGACCGGTTCGCCACCGTGGTCTGGGCGCCGGGCAACCACGAGCTGTGGTCGCCGCGCGAGGACCCGGTCCAGCTGCGCGGCGCCGCGCGCTACCGGCACCTGGTCGAACTCTGCCGGAGCCTGGGGGTGATCACGCCGGAGGATCCCTACCCCGTCTGGCGCGGCGAGGGCGGGCCGGTGACCGTGGCGCCGCTGTTCCTGCTGTACGACTACACCTTCCGCCCGGCCGGCACCGCGACCAAGGAGGAGGCGCTGGCCCGGGCGTACGAGACGGGTGTGGTGTGCACCGACGAGATCCTGCTGCGCCCCGACCCGCACCCGGGCATCGACGCGTGGTGCGCGGAGCGGGTCGCCGAGACCGAGCGCAGGCTCGACGGGCTCGACCCCGCGCTCCCGGTCGTGTTCGTCAACCACTATCCGCTGGTGCGCGAGCCCACCAGGATCCTGAGATATCCGGAGTTCGCGCTGTGGTGCGGGACGGAGCGCACCGCCGACTGGCACCTGAGATACCGCACCGCCGCCGTCGTCTACGGCCACCTGCACATCCCGCGCAGCACCCGCCACGACGGCGTGCCGTTCGAGGAGGTCTCGGTCGGCTACCCGCGAGAGTGGAAGGCGCGCGGCACCGGTCTCCCACCGCGCCCCCGGGTGATCCTCCCCTCCCGCGACGAGGCCGTGCCGGCCCCGGGGGCGTCGCGATGATCGAGGAGATCCTGCCCGACACGGTGGTGGCCGTCGAGGCGTTCGAGAACGCGGTCGATCCGATGCTGTTCCCCGAGGAGGAGGCGCTGATCGCCCGGGCGGTGCGCAAGCGGCGCGACGAGTTCGCGACCGTGCGCGCGTGCGCCAGGGCGGCGCTGGCCAAGCTCGGGCTGCCGGCCGTGCCGATCCTGCCGGGGGAGCGCGGCGCGCCCACCTGGCCGGACGGCGTGGTGGGCAGCATGAGCCACTGCGATGGCTACCGGGTGTGCGCGGTGGCCCCGAGCGCGGACGTGATGACGGTCGGGGTGGACGCCGAGCCGAACGCCGCCGTTCCCGACGGCGTCCTGGGAGCCGTGTCCGACCCCGCCGAGCGGGCCTGGATCGCCGAACTGACGGCCGCCCGGCCGGAGGTGTCCTGGGACCGGCTGCTGTTCTGCGCGAAGGAGGCCGTCTACAAGGCGTGGTTCCCGCTGACGAGGCGGTGGCTGGACTTCTCCGAGGCCACGGTGACGGTGGATCCGCGGGCGCGCACGTTCACCGCCCGGCTGCTGCTCGAGGGCCACACCCCCGAGGGGCGGCCGATCACCGGCTTCGAGGGGCGCTGGCTGGCCAGCCGGGACCTCCTGGTGACCGCCATCGCGGTGCCGCGGGAAGGCCGTCACCAGCGCTAGACGATCCCGGATCGCCCCGTAAGCCGGGTCCGTGCGCGAGGGAGCGGGTAGGCTCCGGAGCGCCCCACGGCTCGTAACCAGGCATCGCGTCGCCCATGGCGGACGGCCGGGATGGAGGGCGCCAGGTGCACACGTCTCACTGGCCACGCGGAACGTTCATGGCGAGCCTCGACGAGGAGACGCGAGCACAACTGCTCGCCATCGGAGAGGGGCGCGACTACGCGCCGGGTGAGATCCTCATCCGCCAGGGTGACGACCGGTGGCAGGAGGTCTTCCTGCTGACGGCGACGCGCAGGAGCGGATCGGCGTGCGCCAAGGTGACCGCCGCTCTGGAGGACGGCACGCAAGCCGTGCTCGGCATCAGGGTGTGCGGCGATCTCGTGGGCGAGATGGGGTTGGTGCGTCGGATGGCCCGGTCGGCGACGGTGACGGCCCGCCGCCCCGTTGCGGGCCTACCGGATCGGCGAAAGGCCGCTGCGCCGGCTTCGACGTGCCCGGCCGCCTGCTGCTGGATCGCTCAGGCAAGCCGGGCAGAGGACCTCGGCTCAGTGCGTGGTGGTCTCGGGCTGTGCTGTCGGGTCGAGTACGCGGCGCAGGAAGGTGCGGGTGCGTTCGTGCTGCGGGTCGCCGATCACCCTGGCGGCGGCGTCCTCCTCCACGATCACGCCGCCGTCCATGAACACGACCCGGTCCGCGACGTCTCTGGCGAAGGCCATCTCGTGGGTGACCACCAGCATGGTCATGCCCTCCGCGGCCAGCCGGCGCATGACGGTGAGCACGTCGCCGACGAGCTCGGGGTCGAGGGCCGACGTCGGCTCGTCGAAGAGCATCAGCGAGGGGCTCATCGCCAGCGCCCGTGCGATCGCCACGCGCTGTTGCTGGCCGCCGGAGAGCTGTGCGGGGTAGGAGTCGCATTTCATGCCGACGCCGACCTTGTCCAGGTTCTGCCTGGCGATCTGTTCGGCCTCGGCCCTGCTCCGGTTGAGCACGCGGCGCTGGGCGATGATCACGTTCTGCAGTACGGTCATGTGCGGGAACAGGTTGAACTGCTGGAAGACCATGCCGACCCGGCGGCGCGCGGCGTCGATGTCGACGTCGCGGTGGGTCAGTTCCACGCCTTGTACGATCACCTTCCCCGCGCTCGGCTGTTCCAGCAGGTTGACGCAGCGCAGCAGGGTGGACTTGCCCGAGCCGGAGGGGCCGATGACGCAGACGACCTGTCCGGCCTCGACGGTGAGGTCGATGCCCTTGAGCACCTCGTGCTGCCCGTAGGCCTTGTGCAGGTCACGGATCTCCACAACGGGGGCCATCGAGGTCACCGCCCCTTCTCTTGACGCTTTTCCAGCCGGACCGCGAGGTAGCCCAGCGGGATGGTGACGAGCAGGTAGGTCACGCCGACGACCAGGATGGGGGTGGCGTTGGCGTGCTGGGAGGCCAGGTCGTTGCCGTACTTGGTGAGCTCGACGTACTCGCCGGACACGCCGAGGAACAGCACCAGTGAGGAGTCCTTGAGCAGCGACACGAACTGGTTGGTGGTCGGCGGGATCACGATCCGGATGGCCTGCGGGATGATGATCGTGACCATCGAGCGGGCGTGTGACATGCCCAGGGAGCGGGCGGCCTCCATCTGGCCCCGGGGCACCGCCTGCAGCCCGGCGCGCAGCGTCTCGGCCATGTAGGCGGCGGCGACCAGCGCCAGCCCCAGGACCCCCTGGCCGTAGGTGCCGCCGGGCACCTCCAGGCCGGGCAGGGCGAGCGGCAGGAACAGGATCAGCAGGAAGATCAGCAGTGCGGGCAGGCCACGGAAGATCTCGATGTAGGCGATCGCGAGCCACCGGTAGGCACGCACCGTCGACAGCCTCATCAGCGCGAGCAGCAGGCCGGACAGGAAGCCGAACAGGAAGCCGCCCAGGGTGTAGATCATCGTGTTGGCCAGCGCGACCGTGAACAGCGCGGGCAGCGCCTGCTGGGCGACGTCGGGCTTGGCGAAGTTCTGCGCCAGACCCTCCCAGTCCGCCAGCAGCACGACCGCGGCCAGGGCGGTCAGCAGGATGAGGTACTGGAGGAGGCGGCTGACCTGCTGGCGCCGGCGGGGACTGAACCGGGCGGCGCCGGCAGTCGTCGGGGCGGGAGCGTTGGGTTCGGTCGTCGTTGACTGGTCGGTCATCGATCAGCCCAGCTCGCCGGGCTTCTTGCCGAACCACTTGGTGAAGATCTGCTCATAGGTGCCGTCGGCCTTGGCGGTGGCGATCGTCTCGTTGATGGTCTTGAGCAGGACCGGGTCGGCGCCCTTCTTCAGGCCGATGCCGTACTGCTCGCCGGTGTCGAGGCCGGCGATCAGCTCGAACCTGGCCGCGATCTCCGGTTTCTTCAGCCAGGTGAGCACCACGGGCAGGTCCTGGACGATCACGTCGGCCTGGCCGGACTGCAGGCCGAGAAGCTGCTTGGCCGAGTCGGCGTACTCGGTGGGGTCGAAGCCGTGCTTCTTGACGTGGTCGAGGCCGGTCGTGGACGCCTGCGCGCCCAGCTTGAGACCCTTGGCCCGCACGTCCGCGAGTGATGTGGCGCCGGTGCCCTTCCTGGCCAGCAGGGCCTGGGTGGCGTCGAAGTAGGGGACGGAGAAGTCGATGTTCTGCTGCCGCTCGGGCGTGATGGTCATGCCCGCGGCGGCGACGTCGCACTTGCCGGCGGCCATCGCCGCGCCGCTCTTGATCACCGCGAAGTCGATGTCGACGATCTCCTGCCTCACGCCGAGCTTCTTGGCCGCCAGGTCGACGATGTCCACGTCGAAGCCGACGACCTTGGCGCCCTGCTTGAACTGGAAGGGCTCGTACGCCAGGTTCGTGCAGGTCGTCAGCTTGCCAGGCTTGACCAGCCTGACTCCGCCGGCCGCCTGCGCGGAGGCGGCCGGGCCGCCGGTCCCTGGGGCGGCGGAGGTGCCGGTGCCGCCACACGCCGCCAGAGCCAGC
>NZ_QNFZ01000054.1 GCF_003313395.1 Nonomuraea lactucae
CGCGCCGCCGAAGGCTCGGCCCCCACCCGCAGGGTCGACCGGCCCGCCGCGCCCAGCGCCCGCCCGCTCGCCGGACCCCGCGCCGAACGCTGGAACCGCCAGGGCAGCATGCCCGCCATCACCATCGGCAAGCTCTACTTCACCCGCAACGACGGCAGCGGCGGCTACTGCAGCGGCAGCGTGATCAACGCCGCCAACCGCAACACCGTCTGGACCTCCGGCCACTGCATCCACGCCGGCGGCGGGGGAGTCGGCAACTACTTCCGCAACTTCGTCTTCGTCCCCGACGCCGACAACGGACGCGAACCCCACGGCCGGTGGACCTGGCGCTACGCCAACACCACCAACGGCTGGTTCAACAACCGCAACTGGAGCTACGACATCGCCGCCATCGCCTTCAACCCGCAGCCGCAGCGCGGCAACCTGCAGGACTGGGTCGGCTCGCAGGGCTACCGGTTCGGCTACGGGCAGGCGTTCAGCGACATCCACGCCTTCGGCTTCCCGCAGGACGGCTACCAGCGCACCGACTTCACCGGCAACGATCTGTGGTTCGTCCTCAACAGCACCCGCCGCGCCGGCGTGTTCGACGACCGGATGCACATGGACAACGACATGTTCCACGGCTCCAGCGGCGGGCCGTGGCTGCAGGATCTCCAGCTGAGCCGGGGCTGGGGCTACATCATCGGCGCCAACAGCCATCGTGACGTCGACGGCAACAGCAACCCGGTCAACATCGTCTACAAGTCGCCCAACCACGGCGACGGCGCCATCAACGTCTACAACGACGTGTCCCCGCGTTAGGGGTCGCGGCGCACAGGGAGGCGGGAGGCCTTCGCGGCCTTCCGCTCCATCCGCCTCGGGGGCGACTATCCGGGGGTCGCGGCGTCCATCCGCTCCTTGGTCCAGTAGTTGGAGATCTCCTCGGGGGAACGGGTGTTCTCGACGCCGGTGGCCGCTCCGTCCGGGGGGACGCCGCGCGCGAGCGCGACGGCCGCTCCGGCCAGGACGAGGGCGGCGGCGGCGAGCAATCCGATGGTGACGGCCCTTCGGCTCATGTCATCAAGCGTATTCGGGGCCGGCGTCGAGGTCTTCCATACCAGACAGAATCCACCTTCTGTCCGGTATGGGATGGTTTGTGGCTGTTAGAGGCGGTTGACGAAGCGGGCGGCGGCGCGGTGGCTCATGCCGGTCTCGCCGCGCACGAGGAAGACGGCTTCCTGCATCTGGCCCATGGCCTTCAGTTCGCGGGCCTGGTCGACCAGGTTGAGGCTGGGGGCGGGACGGTTGCGCGGGCGTTGGGTCAGCCGGACGGCCAGGATGATCAGGTAGATGACTGTGGCGGTGACGACGGCGGTGAGCGCTATGAGGCCCGGGGTGGAGATCGCCAGGCTGGGCATGCACCGATCGTAACGCTCCCTTGACGCTGATGTCAGGGCACGGCGTCCGGCGAAAACCCCGGATGCGGCACTGTCGGTGAATGCCTGATAATGAACATTATGTCAAGTAACGCCTCTCGTGACGCTCTGTGACCATGACGGTTCGCTTGACCTTCTGTTGATTTCCTGTCCCCTCGAGGGTGTGGCGGTTTAGGGTGGGAATCTGCTATCGCGCCGCGAGAGGAGCAGCACGTGGGGACTCAGTCAGTCTTGTGCCCGGTGTGTCAGGGGGTTCTGCCCGCCACGGGTCGTGAGTCCTACACGACGCTGCGAGGTCGACTCATCGTGACGAATGGTTACTGCCCGGGTGGGTGCGTGGAGCGGCGCGCCGAGCATGAGCAGACCCGCCAGCTGGCCCGGCCGGCCGGGCCGCCCGCTCCGGTGGCGCAGGGCCACGGTCCGCAGGGCCAACCTGTCCAGGGCCACGGTGCTCAGGGTCACAGTGCTCAGGCTCCGGCGCAGACCGATCCCGGTCAGGTCGCGCCCGCTCGGATGACTCCCGTGATGAGGGTGCCCGGCTAGAGCCGGGGCCGCTCCCCTGTTCTTCGGGCCGCCGGGTCAGTGGTGGCCCTCCGTGGTGTGCCAGTAGTCGCGGGTCCGTACGGCGAGGCCGTCGGGGCCGAAGCGGGCGAAGACGCAGCCCGCGAGCGTGACGGGGGCGCCGTTGTCGGTGGCGTGGACCCGGAACTCGATGGCGGCCTGGTCTCCGTCCACGACCGGCGTGGTGAAGCTGACCTGCGGGTCGCTCTCCCCCTCGAAGGACCAGCGGATGTAGTCGGCGATGGCGCCTCTCCCCCGGTGCGGCGGGCGGAACGGCATCGAGATGTGCTCGGCGTCGGGCGCGTACAGGGCGGCGATGCTGTCGACGTCGTGGCGGCTCCATCCGTGTTGCCAGGTGTCGGCGAAGCGCTGTGCGGCGGTTCTGGGGTCCATGCGCGCCATTATGGGGGCGGCTTCCCTCCCCCGGTGCGGCCTATGCGGTCTTGTGTGGCCTTGTGTGTGGTCTTGTGTGTGGTCTTGTGTCTGGTGCGGGCGCGGGTTCTGCGGGACAGTGTGGTGGTCCAAGATCCGCGTTCGGCGAGGCGATGAGGAGGCGGCTGTGCGGCTGGGGTTCAGCATCGGGACGTTGGGGCCGGTGGCGGCCACCCATGAGGCGCAGCTGGAGCTGGTGCGCGAGGCCGAGCGGCTGGGGTTCGACTCGGTGTGGGCGTCGGAGGGGTACGGGGTGGATCCGTCGGCGACGCTGGCGTGGCTGGCGGCGGGCACGGAGCGGATCGGGCTGGGCACCGGGGTGCTGCAGGTGTCGGGGCGCACGGCGATCGCCGCCGCGATGGCGGCGGCGACGATCGACCGGTTGTCGGGGGGCCGGTTCCTGCTGGGGTTGGGGGCGTCGGGGCCGCAGGTGGCGGAGGGGTGGCACGGGCAGCGGTACGAGCGGCCGCTGGCGTATCTGCGTGACTATGTGGCTGTGGTGCGTACGGCGCTGGAGGGGCGGCCGGTGCGGCATGACGGGCCGGAGATCGTGCTGCCGTTGCCGGAGAGCCGGGGCAAGGCGTTGACGATGGCGGTGGGTCCGGTGCGGCGGCCGTTACCGGTGCATGTGGCGGCGATGGGGCCGAAGGCGGTGGAGCTGGCCGGCGAGGTGGCCGACGGGTGGCTGCCGATCCACTTCCCGCCGGAGCATCTGGCGGAGATGCTGGGGCGGTTGGGTGCGGGTGCGGCGCGGGCGGGTCGTGAGGTGGCGGGGGTGGAGGTGTCGCCGATGGTGATGGCGATGGTGGACGACGACGCCGACTACGCGCGGGACATGGTGCGGCCGATGCTGGCGCTGTATCTGGGTGGGATGGGCAGCCGGGGGGTGAACTTCTACAACCGGCTGGCGGGCCGGTTGGGGTTCGGTGAGGCGGCGGCGCGGGTGCAGGAGGCGTATTTCGAGGGTGGGTTGGGGGTGGCGTTGGAGGAGTTGCCGGATGAGCTGGTGGACGCGTTGTCGTTGTGCGGGTCGCCGGGGCGGGTGCGGGAGCGGTTGCGGGCGTATGGGAAGGCGGGGGCGACGCGGGTGATCGTGGGGTTGAACGCGCCGACGGTGGAGGATCGGCTGGAGCAGCTGGGGTGGCTGGCGGAGCTCAACGTGAGTGCTTGAGAAGATCGTTCACGTCGGGGGTGGTGGCTTGACGACGCGCTTGTTCACGGCTGGTGGCGGGCGCGTGGCGGGACGGGCCGTAGGAGGCAGTACACCTATGGACTGGGCCCGCAGGACGGTGCTGATGCGATCGTGAGTGTCCAGCTTGCGATAGATGTTCTGGATATGTTTTTCCACTGTTGTGGGAGAGATGCCGAGGCGACGGGCTATCGCCGTCGAGATCAGACCGCCCGCCAAGAGGTCGAGCACGGTGAGTTCGCGGGCGGTCAGCCGAATGCCGATGT
The DNA here is from genome assembly GCF_003313395.1 of Nonomuraea lactucae. GTDB lineage: Bacteria > Actinomycetota > Actinomycetes > Streptosporangiales > Streptosporangiaceae > Nonomuraea > Nonomuraea lactucae. Next base: position 3,864 of record NZ_QNFZ01000054.1, read on the forward strand.
CCTCGTCAAGGTGGTCAGGGCTCTCGATGGGAGGTCGGGGCGTGCAATTGCGGAGTGCGTAAACTCCAGCGAGAACCGGCTGAAGGTGTCGGGCTAAGCACATGGATCGGTCAGTGAAGTCTGGTCCGGAACGCATTACGGCGACCGAGGTTACTCGTTTCGGTGTCACGGTCAGTGGGATAGTCAATATGCGGGGTTTTCCAGCCCCGAGCCATCGACGGTAGAGAGATGTATAGTCGGTCGCTGTTCCCTCGACGTCGCTGAGCCGGAGTGGCGCCGCACGTTGAGAATTTCGGTAGGCGCGGGTCAGCGGATGATCAATGGCTATCTGGTGAAAGCCTGCTGATCCGTCCAAGGGGACGGGCGATGGACTGGTGGCCCAACGCCGACTTCCCGGGCCCACCAGATCTATGGTTCCTGCGCCGACGATCTCGGCACCGAACAACTCGCGAATCCGAGAGGTTACGCCATTCCCCGGGAAATTCGGCTCGGTGTTTTCTAGGGTAACGGTCACCAGTTCCAGCAGTCGGCGATAGTCCTCGATCGACAGCGACACGCCATCCGCCCTTCTCTGGACTACCGACCTCGCCGCAGGAGCCGGCGCATGTTGTCAATACTCATTGTCCACCATTTTTGCGAGCCGTGAAGCGTCGTACCTTGAGGCCACAGCAGCCGAGATGCGAGGGACCTCTCGGCATTGGTTGGAGTGATCATGGCCAGATCCGATGAAACGGCACCCGCCGCTGTTGCTGCCCGCCCGGCAGAAGAAGCGGTGTCGTCACCCGCCGTCGAGAGCTCACTGGCGGGACGTTTCGTGGCTGTGCTCACACCGGTGTTCGCAGTGGCGGCCGGCTGGATGGCCGGAGTCGTTGCACAAGCGGTGCCTGGGGCGCACCTTGATCACAATCAGCTGGTCGCGTTCATGATCGCGGCTATGACCGCTGTTGTCACGGCCGCATGGAAGTGGTTGCAGGGTTGGCAGCGACATGAACAACGCGTCGCCGAGGGAAAGGCATCGCCGACTTCGGATCGACACAAGGAGGCAGAGGCATGACTGATCTTGTCGGGGGGCCGCTCATCGCGGTCATCGGCCAATGGATCCTCGACAACCTCGACGATGTCGCCGGGGAAGTCGGGCGGAGAATCGCTGAGGACAACCACGGCGTCACCAACGTCAGAATGTGGTTCAACAAGACGAACCAGACACTGGACGTATGGAAGTACGACGGCTCCACTTCCCGGCAGAACCACTACGTCATCCCGCCAGGGCAGACATTGGCCCAGGACATGTGGATACCGTGGTGCGACAACGACCATCAGTACCCGCATAAGCACGCCATAATCGCGCTGGACGGCCAGCCGCTGGCCTACGTCTGGCAATCCGGAACCCGCATCCGGCTCAACGCGCAGGACCACTTCATTCCCAACGGCCCGGAAGTTCCGTCGATTACACGAGACGACGGCACACCCGCCGCGAAGGCAGGCGGAGACCGTGGCATCCTCGTGGCCAAGGACGATCAGGGCCGGCCCGGGGTCGTCATCGTAGGTCGTTGAGCTTTGCGGAGCCCGTCTCCCCGACGCCGTGCGATGACGCCGAGCCCTGGCTGGTCAGCGGGCTTCGGCGTGGTCAGGCACGCCGACAGCAGCGCGGTCTTGGCGTCGTCGCGATCCTGCCTGCGCGCGGCCCTCACGGCGACGGTGGACCATGTCGCCCAGGAGATGCCCAACTTCCTCGGCTACATGGGCGAGCGATTCGGTAACGACCCCAGATTCTCGATCTGGTTCCATGCGGTCGGCCAGTGGGGCGGACCCCACGACGAAGAGATCGAGACATGTGACCAGCGATCCGCCGAGGAACTCGAGCTAGGCTTCACCGACTCTGCCGCTGCCTCCGGATTCCCCCCTCACTTCATGGCAGCAGAGCATGCGGCCATATGGGAGCTCCTGCTACGCCGCTGACCCCCGCTCGTATGTGATCGGTTCCGACGGATCGGTGTACAAGTGCACCGTCGCCCGGCGTGAGCCGAAGAATTCGTCGGGCAGCTCACCTGCGACGGCGACCTGCACCTGCGCGATGAACGCATGTCTGTCTGGGTAGCCTCCGGCGCCGAGGTCGACACCGGGTGCCAAGCCTGCGCCTTCCGGCCGGCTTGCCACGGAGACGCCTGCCCGCTCGCGCGCCTGCAACGCAACGGCGAGCGCCTGTCCACCGCTGAAGAAGAACATCAAGCAGGTGTTGCCGATCATCGCGGTGCGGACGGCCGTCTCGCGATGACACCGCAGTCCCCCGCAGTTCACACCCCACCGGCCCGTGCCGCCCGCTTGACGTCCGAGCAGGACCAGCAGAACTGGCTGGAGTATGCCGCGCATCCGAACTGGCCATCAGCCATGACCGTGACCGGGCCACCCCTGGAGATCTCCCTGCGGCTGGACTGGGCGCGCACAGCGGTTCGTTGCCGACGTCACCGACCACAGGCTCGGCCTGGAGGAGAACCGGCGCGGCCTCTCCCCCACGCCCAGACCTCGGCCCTGCTCGACAGCGTCGATCGCACCGACCCCCGATTGGGCGCAGCACGAGCCGTGGCCGACACATTCAGAACCCGGGTGAGCGATGCGAGTCTCCACACCTGGTTGCAGGTATCGGCCCAGCACGGCACCGTCAGCCGCAAGCTCTACTTCCGCTGCATCTCATGGTCGTGGTCGACCGCGCGCGGCTTCCATGGCCTGGTGACCTTCCTGGAACAACTTGGCATCGATCTGCGCCCGCTCGCCGTGCTCCTGGACCACCTCAATGCCGATGCCTTCGCCGTCTCACCCAGTTTCCTGTCCGTCACCGGGCCGCTGAGTTCCCCGTCGGTCGCCTTCTGCTTCTCCCCGATGTGCTACGCCCGAGCGGCGGGCCTGGCGGCCCTCGACCCGAACCTCAAGCCACGCCCACGCCACGACCTGCACCCCACCGGGACCACACCGTCGACGACCTGATCTCGGTAGGCGTGGACTACCTCAGCCAGATGCAGCGGCCCGATGGCTTGTGGTGCGACTATGACCTCAGCGCAAGCCTGGCGCCGCGCCAGCCAACCGTCGCACACGGCCGATCGACCCAGTTCGTGACAGCCTTCGCCGCACACGCCCTGCTCAACGTGCCGGAAGCCAACGGGCTGGTCACCGCCGCGGCCACAGCTCTGCACCACCATGGCGGAGCCGGTCACGGATGGGGTGGAACGAGGAGCCGCCCGAGCAGCGCCTCCAGCTCCGCGCGGCAGCCGTGCACGTCGCCGATGACGTCGAACGGGCCGGTCAGCTCGCGCCTGTCGGTCCACGCCCTCTCGAAGGTGACTGCGGCGTTGTCGACGGCCTCCACCCCGCGCAGCACGTGCACCTTCCGGAAGCCGGCCGACTGTCCGGAATCTGCGAGGCACCTCAAGGTGTCATGCCTCGACGGGGGCCAGCGCGTGCAGGGCGGCGTGCTGGTAGCGCTCGTCCGCCCAGACGTCTCGTTCGGTCACGCGGGCCGGGCCGTGCGCGATGAGTTCAAGCGCCGCTATGGCCTCGGCCGCCACCGGCCCCATCATGCCCAGCGCCTGGATCGCGCGCAGTTCGGGGGCTGGCCGACGGTATCCATGGTTGGGCAGCGGCCTGGCCGTGATGGCATACAGCAGCGGGGCGATGAGCCCTGCGGGCTCGCCGGTGATCGCCCACAGCGCACGCGCGATCGCCACCCGATCGTAAAGGTGGCCTGCCTTGGGGTCGTGGAAGTGCTCACGAAGGACGGGGACGGCGATCGCGGCGGCGGGGCTGAGCTGTTCGAGCAGCGGGGCCGTGTCGTCCGCCGCGTGACCGCCGAAGCGTGCCAGGTGCTCGGCGAGCAGGGCCGGCACCCGGCCGGGCTCGCCGGTGATCCGCCACAGCGCCCACGCCGCCTCATGCCCGCGATGCTCGTCGCCGAGCAGAGCGCGCAGTTGCGGCACGGCCTCGGCGGCGGGCGGGCCGATCGCCCCCAACAGCGGCAGCGCGACGGAAAGGTATCCCGTGGCGAAGCGGTCGAGCAGCGCCGGCACCAGTGGCGCCGCCGCCGCTCCCCAGGAGACCAGCGCGTCCATGCAGGCGACGCTCTTCATGCCCCCACGCATCGAGGGGCCGAGGAAGGTCTGCAGGGCGGGGATGAGCGCCTCAGCGTGCGCCACCATGGCCGGGATCGTGCTGCGAACGTCGAGATGCCGGACGTGGCCGTGCTGCTCGACCAGGGCTGCGGCCAGCCAGGGCAGGCAGCGGCCGTCGCCGAGCCGGGCAAGCCCTTCCACGGCCGGAGCGGCCACCTGCGGCCACGGCTCGGCGGGGTCGCCGGTCAGCATCGCGGCCAGCAGATCGGCATGCGCCGCCGATGCCCGCCCGCAGTCGGCGATCAGCCTGACCGCGCCCACCAGCGGATCCACCTGCCCGAGTCTGCGCCTGCGCCGCGACGACGGCGCGGCCGACACCAGGTCGCGGGCCCGGTCGGCGACCATCGGCAGGAGCTCCGCCGGAGCGGCACGCCAACACCAGATCGCCTCCCACGCGGTGTGCAGGCCCTCGTCGATCTCCTGCGCCCCTGGACGGGCCAGCAGATCTCGGGCCACTGCCCGCTGCCACTGTTCGGCTCGCAGCAGCGCCGAACCGATGGGCGTGACACTCTCGCCGCCCCATCGGATGCGCTGAAGCACCGACCCCGGGGCGGCCATCGCGTCGGCCAGCAGGTTGATCACCGTGTCGCTCTGCGGTTGCGCCGTGGGATCGGCCAGCGCCAGCCCGGCAGCGGCGGCGGCACTCAGGTCGCGGTGCGCGACGGTGGCACTCAGGTCGCGGTGCGCGACGGTGGCACTCAGGTCGCGGTGCGCGACGGTGGCACTCAGGTCGCGGTGCGCGACGGTGGCACTCAGGTCGCGGGACCCGCCCCGGTCCGGTCTCGGCCGCGACGTGGTCGACCGGATCGCCGGGCTGCAGGCGCCGCGCATCGTCTACGTCTCCTGCGACCCGGCGACGCTGGGCCGCGACCTCGCGTGGCTGGCGGAGCGCGGCTACCGGCTGGAGGACCTGCGCGCGTTCGACGCATTCCCGATGACCCACCACGTCGAGCGCGTGGCCCTGCTGGTCCGCGGCTGGATCGGCGGCGGGTCTGGCTGCCGAGGAGGGCGTCGGGCAGGGCGGCGAGGGCGCGCGATGCGCGTGAGGTCGTGCGCTGCTCGTTGGTGGCGAGGTCGAGCAGCGTCGGCCATGGTGTTCTCGCCCATGGCACTCCTTCATCCCCGCGTATCTAGCACTCGGCAAAGGACCTTGACTTGATCGCAAGGCGGCTGCTCGGCTGGAGACAGGGGAGCTTCCTCCGCGGCCCATTGAGGAAGGGGCCCGAGATGGCAGACAAGGTAGTCGTGCGCAAACCGGGCGAGGGCGATGCGTTCTGGGTGCTCGGTGGCCTCTACGAGGTCAAGGCGGCAAGCGATGAGACGAACGGCGGGCTGACGGTCATGCACATGACCATCCCGGAGGGGATGGGGCCACCGCCCCACACGCACGCGGGGGGCGAATGCGTCTACGTCCTGGAGGGAACGCTCCGCCTTCACATCGGCGATGACACGGTGGAAGGCGGCCCCGGCTCCTTCTTCTACATTCCCGAGGGGACGTTGGAGACCTTCGAGCCCACGAGCACTGTGCGTGTGCTCTTCATCTACACCCCTGGCGGGATCGACAGGTTCTTCGCCGAGGTGGGCGAGCGTGCACCGGTGCGCGAAGTACCGCCTCCATCCGAAGCGCCGCCTGACGTGGACAGACTCCTGGCTGCGGCGCCCCGCTACGGCATTCAGATGAGGCCACCGCCCTGAGCGCCACGATGCTCCTATTTCGTCAAGTCCGGACTCGCAGAGCTCTGATCAGAAGGGGCGGATGTCGTCCGATGGACTTGAGAGCGCGGTAGACCACATCGGAGACCCGGCGGCGAGCTGGTGAGCGACGCGCAGGAGCGCTTCACCGATGTCATGTACGAACAGGCCGCCGAGATCGTCGAGGCCGTCAGGGAATGGTGCAAGCCCTGACGCGCGATCGCTCTACAGCCGCGGGTCGACGGGCTCCGACTCCAGGGCGAGGACGGCGAAGACCGGCTCGTGCACGCGCCAGCCCGGTTCCCCGTCCGCGAGGCGGGCCAGCCCCTCCAGGCCCAACGCGTACTCCCGCAGCGCCAGCGACCGCTTCTTGCCCAGGAAGCGCCGGCGCAGCACATCCAGCGACTCCGTGTAGTCCGGCCCGTAGATGATGCGCAGGTACTCCCGTCCCCGCACCTTGACGCCCGGCTGCACCCGGCCCGGCGTGTAAGCAGCGGGCTTGACCACCATGCCCTCGCTCCCGGCGTCCGTCAGCGCCTCCCACCAGGCCACCGCGTCGGTACGGGAGCGCTCCGAGTCCAGCGACACGAACACGTGCCGCGTCTGCGTGATCAGCGGCGAGTCCAGGCCGGACAGGACCGACAGGTGCCAGGCGTGCGGCTCCAGCGCCGTGGTGCGGCCCTCGCAGGCGAGGATCTGGAACGGCGCCAGCCGCACCCCGTCGAGGCCGTCCACCGGCCAGCAGTACCGTGCGTAGGCATCGCGGAAAAGGGCAGCGTTCGCGGAGCGGCGCCGGGCACGGGCGAGCAGGCTACCCACATCCAGCCCCCGCCCGGCGGCCGCCTCCAGGGTCGACACCGCCTCCGGCAGGGCCGCCCGCGCGGCGGCCCCCACCGAGGCGTACTGGGTCCGGATCAGCTGACCGGCCTTGGCCGACCAGGGCAGCAGCTCGCAGTCGAGCACCACCCAGTCGGAGCCGAGCTCCTCCCACAGCGGCTCGCACGCCTCGCGCAGCCGGTCGACCAGCGGCGCCGTGTCGTCGAAGAACGGCCGCCCGGTACGCGTGTAGACGCAGCCCGAACCGCCGTCCACGACGCCGAACCTGGCCTCGGCCACCTCCGGGGTACGGGCCAGCACGGCCACGGCGCGCGAGCCCATGTGCTTCTCCTCGCACACCACCTCGGTCACCCCGGCCGCGGCGAACTCCTCGAACGCCTCGTGCGGGTGCTCCAGGTAGCTCTCGAGCCTGGACGTCTCCGGCGGGGCCATGGTGGGCGGCAGGTAGACCAGCCAGCGCGGGTCCACCGCGAACCGGCTCATCACCTCCAGCGCGGCGGCCGCGTTCTCCTCCGGCACCTTGACGCGGGCGCCGAAGCGCGTCTCCACGTGCCGGGTGCCCTGGACGTCGTTGATGTCGAGCATGCCGGGTTCGCGGGCGGGGCCGCCGAGGGGCTTGGCCGGCTCGTACCAGACCTTCTCGGCCGGCACCTGGACGAGCTCCCGCTCCGGGTAGCGCAGCGCCGTCAGCGCGCCGCCGAACACGCAGCCGGTGTCGAGGCAGATGGTGTTGTTGAGCCATTCGGGGCGGGTCGTGGGGGTGTGGCCGTAGACGACCATGGCGCGGCCCCGGTAGTCGTCGGCCCACGGGTAGCGGACCGGCAGGCCGTACTCGTCGGTCTCGCCGGTCGTCTCCCCGTACAGGGCGAACGCGCGGACCCGGCCGGAGGCGCGCCCGTGGAAGGACTCCTTGAGCCCCGCGTGCGCGACGACCAGCCGGCCGCCGTCGAGCTGGTAGTGGCTGATGAGCCCGTCCATGAACGCGCGGGCCCGCGCCACGAACTCGGGCGGCTCGGCCGCCAGCTGGTCCAACGACTCCCGCAGGCCGTGCGCGACCGTGACCTTGCGGCCGTCCAGCGCGCGCACCAGCTTCTGCTCATGGTTGCCCGCCACGCAGATCGCGGTGCCCGCCTCGACCATGTCCATGACCAGGCGGAGCACTCCAGGCGTGTCGGGTCCGCGGTCCACCAGGTCGCCGACGAACACCGCCGTACGGCCCTCGGGATGGGCGAGGCCCCGCCAGCCGAGCCGCCCGAGCAGCGCCTCCAGCTCCGCGCGGCAGCCGTGCACGTCGCCGATGACGTCGAACGGGCCGGTCAGCTCGCGCCTGTCGGTCCACGCCCTCTCGAAGGTGACTGCGGCGTTCTCGACGGCCTCCACCCCGCGCAGCACGTGCACCTTCCGGAAGCCGTCGCGGGAGATCTTCCCCAGCGAGCGGCGCAGGTCCTTGCGCTGGCGGATCACCACACCGGCGCCGAAGTCGCGGTCCGGGCGGCCGGCGTTGCGCCCGATCGCCACCTCCTCCGGGACGTCGAGGACGATGGCGTCGGCCAGCACGTCGTGCTTCCTGGCCAGGTCGATCAGCGCCTTGCGCGCGGGGTACTGCACGTTCGTCGCGTCAACCACGGTGAGCAGCCCGCGCGACAGACGGGTGCCGACGATGTGGTGCAGCAGGTCGAACGCCGCCGGCGTCGCCGACTGGTCGTTCTCGTCGTCGGAGACCAGGCCGCGGCAGAAGTCGGACGAGATGACCTGCGTCGGCTTGAAATGCCTGGCGGCGAACGTCGACTTCCCGCTGCCCGACACGCCGACGAGCACCACGAGGGACAGCTCAGGAACGCTGATCACGGGTGAAGACTCCCATCTGGGTGGGTGGGCCGACCTCCGGGTCGTCCTCTCCCACGGGCTCGACGGTGACGCGGTAGCCGTACCGGGCGGCCACGCGCGAGGACCAGTCCGCGAACTCGGCGCGGGTCCACTCGAATCGGTGGTCGGGATGGCGCATCCCGGTCAGGAACTCGTAGCGCACGTTGTGCTCGGCGTTCGGCGTGGTCACCAGCACGTGCTCGGGGCGGGCGTGCCCGAACACGACCCGCTCCAGCGCGGCCAGCCGCGGCGGGTCGACGTGCTCGATCACCTCCATGAGCACGGCCGCGTCGTAGCCGGCCAGCCGCTTGTCGGTGTAGGTCAGCGAGCCCTGGAACAGGGTGAGCCGGGCGCGCCTGGCCTCGGGCATCCGCTCCAGCCTGAGCTTGCGCGCCGCGATGGTCAGCGCCATCGTGGACACGTCCATTCCGCCGACGCGGGCGAACCGGGGGCGGGACAGCAGCGCGCCCAGCAGCTCTCCCTGGCCGCAGCCCAGGTCGATCACGCTGGTCGCGCCGAGCTCCTCCAGGGTTTCGAGCACGGCCTCGCGCCGCCGGACGCTGAGTGGGCGCGGCTTGGACGGGGGAGCCCCGCCGATGCCATCGGCTTCGGCCTCTGCCTCGGTCGCCCCCTCCGCAACCTCCCGCACAGGCGTCTCCCCTGCCGTCTCGCGGGGCGTCTCAGCGGGCGGCTCTTCCTCGGCGACCGGGGGCTCCAGCTCTTCCTCGGTCTCGTCTCCGAGCTCGGCGAGCCGGGCCAGCGCCGTACGGGCCAGTGTCCACCGGCGGCCCAGGTAGCGCCGGGTGATCAGGCCCAGCTCGGGGTGGCCGCGCAGCCAGCCCTCGCCCGCCCGGATCAGCTTGTCCACCTCGTCAGGCGCGATCCAGTAGTGCTTGCCGTCGTCGAGCACGGGCAGCAGCACGTACAGGTGGTTGAGGGCGTCGGCCAGCCGCACCGACCCTTTCAGCTCCAGCCGGACGTAGCGCGAGTCGCCCCACTCGGGGAACCCCTCGTCCAGGGGTACGGGCCGCGCGGACACCTCCCAGCCGAGCGGCCCGAACAGCCGCTCCGCGAGCTCGGGCCCGCCGCGGCAGGGCAGCGCGGGCAGCATGATCTCCAGCGGCAGCGGCCCCTCCGCCAGCTCCGGCCGGGC
>NZ_QNFZ01000053.1 GCF_003313395.1 Nonomuraea lactucae
GGCCATCCCCGTGACCGCCAACGGCAAGGTCGACCGGAAGGCGCTGCCGGCCCCTGACCCCAGCCTGGAGCAGGCGGCCGAGTACGTGCCCGCGCGCACCGACGTCGAGACGGCGCTCGCCCGGATCTGGGCTGACGTCCTGGGGGTCGAGCGGGTCGGCCTGCACGACAACTTCTTCGAGCTGGGCGGCGACTCCATCCTCAGCCTGCAGATCATCGCCCGGGCCCGCGCCGCCGGCCTGCAACTGAGCATCGCCGACGTGTTCGCCAATCAGAGCGTCGGCGAACTCGCGCCCCTCGTACGCCAGGGCCCCGCGAACCCGCTCGCCGAGCAGGGCACGGTGTCCGGGCCGGTGCCGCTCACCCCGATCCAGCACTGGTTCACCCGGCAGGACATCGCCGACCGGGATCACTGGAACTGGGCCGGCCTGTTCGAAGTCAGGGCGGGCACCGACTCCCGGGTGCTCGCCCAGGCAGTCGGCACGCTGGTCGAGCACCACGACGCGCTGCGGCTCCGGCTCACCCGAGACGGGGACCTGGGAACCTGGCGCCAGCACAACGCGCCGCGTGAGGACGGCCAGGTGTTCTGGGCCGTCGACGCCGCCGGGCTGGAGCCAGACCGGCTCGAGCGCCTCGTCACGGAGCACATGACCGCGCTGCAGACCTCGTCCGGCATGGCCGGCGGCCCGCTGCTGCGGGTGGCGTTCTTCGACCGCGGCGATCAGCCGGGCTGGTTGGGAATCATCGTCCATCACCTGGCGACGGACGTGCTGTCGTGGAACGTCCTGCTGGAGGACCTGGACCTGGCCTACGAGGCGATCGCGGCCACAGGCACGGCCGAGGGCGCCCTCACTCCCAAGACGACGTCGTTCAAGCAGTGGTCCGAGACGCTCCAGGCCTTCGCCGCCACGGAGCAGGCGCGGGCGGAGCTGCCGTACTGGATCGACCAGCTGGAGCCCGCCTTCGCCGTGCCCGTGGACATGGCCGGGGCGAACACCGAGGCGACGACCGAGGTCGTCGAGGCGCGGCTGGACGCGGACGTGACCGCGGCGCTGCTCACCCGGGCCAACAGGGCCTACGGAACGCAGGCCATCGAGCTGATGCTCGCGGCGCTGCTCCAGGCGCTGGGCGGCTGGGCCGGCACCGGCAGGGTGACCGTCGACATGGAGAACCACGGCCGCGAGGCGCTGGAAGAGGAGATCGACCTGTCCCGGACGGTGGGCTGGTTCACCTCGGTCTTCCCCGTGGCGCTCTCCGGCGCCGATCTCGGCGATCCCGGCGCGGTGATCTCGTCGGTCAGGGAGCAACTGCGCCGAACGCCTCGCAGGGGCGTCGGGTACGGCGCGCTGCGGTACCTCGCCGAGGGCGGGGAGGAGGTGCTACGCCGGTTCCGGGAGCTGCCGATGCCACAGGTCGGCTACAACTACCGGAGTGGGTTCGACGCCGTCGCGGACGACGCTGTGGGGCTGCTGGTACGGGAGCTGCCCGGCGACCTGTGCGGCCCGAGCACGGGCGCCGACCAGACCCGGTCGCACCTGCTGCAGATCGAGGCGTCCCGCACCGGTGACGGGGAGATGCTGTTCGAGTGGATCTTCAGCACCGCCGTCCACCGGACCGAGACCATCGAGCGCGTCGCGGCGCGGTACGTGGCGGCCCTCCAAGACCTCGTGGAGCACTGCCTGTCGGTACGGGCCGGCGACTAGCCGCCCCAGGCCCGCCCGCACGCTCGGTCCCGCGCCCGCCGCCGCACCGGCTCCTCTAGCCGTACAACCGGGCCATCCTGGCGGCGGCCCCGGCCACCAGCGCGCGCAGCTCGGGCGGGCCGAGGACCTCGGCCTCGGGGCCGAACCGGAGCACCTGGGAGTAGGCGATCTCCACCGACTCCACGCCCAGCCGCACGGTGCCGTCGGGCTCCAGCGAGGCGAGCGCGTCCTCCAGCGCCGCCGGGTCGGCGATGCGGCGCAGCAGGCGCACGCCCGACTCGCTCAGCCGCAGCGTGATCGTCTCCCGCAGCAGCGAGCGGCTGAACGCCGCCGACTGCCCCGCCCAGAAGGCGGCCAGGTCGAAGCCCGGGTCGCGGTCGAAGGCGGCGTCGTGCGGGCGCACGTCGCCGAACCTGTCCACCCGGAAGATGAGGAACCGCGACCGCACCCGGGCGGCCAGGTACCAGGCGCCCGCCTTGAGCACGAGACCGTACGGCTCCAGCGTCCGTTCGCGCTCCTTGTAGGCGGCGGTGACCGGACGGTCGTTCCACACGGCCCGGGCCAGCGGCCCGAGCGCGGGGGGCGGCGGGTCGCCGGCGGCGAACCAGCCGGGCGCGTCGAGGTGGAAGCGCTGCGCGGCCG
>NZ_QNFZ01000056.1 GCF_003313395.1 Nonomuraea lactucae
GGCCATCCCCGTGACCGCCAACGGCAAGGTCGACCGGAAGGCGCTGCCGGCCCCTGACCCCAGCCTGGAGCAGGCGGTCGAGTACGTGCCCGCGCGCACCGACGTCGAGGCGGCGCTCGCCCGGATCTGGGCGGAGGTCCTGGGGGTCGAGCGGGTCGGCCTGCACGACAACTTCTTCGAGCTGGGCGGCGACTCCATCCTCAGCCTGCAGATCATCGCCCGGGCCCGCGCCGCCGGCCTGCAACTGAAGATCGCCGACGTGTTCGGCCACCAGACGATCGGAGAGCTGGCGCTCGTAGTGGAGCAGGGGGCGGGCGAGGTGCTCGCCGAGCAGGGCACAGTGTCCGGGCCGGTGCCGCTCACCCCGATCCAGCACTGGTTCGCCGGCCACGACATCGCCGAGCGCGACCACTGGAACTGGGCCGGCCTGTTCGAGCTGGCTCCCGGAACCGACGCCGCCGCGCTGTCGCGGGCGTTCGACGCCCTCGTCAGCCACCACGACGCGCTGCGCATCAGGTTCGCCTATGACGCGGAGCAGGGCGCCTGGGTCCAGGCGAACGCCCCTCGCGAGGACACGCCGATCTTCTCGGTCGTCGACGCCGCCGCTCTCGGGCAGGAAGAGCTGGAACGCACGGTCGAAGCGCGGATGACCGATCTGCAGACGTCGCTGAGCCTGGCCGACGGCCCGCTGCTGCGGGTGGCCTGCTTCGACCGCGGCGACCGGCCCGCCTGGCTCGGGATCATCGTCCACCACCTCGTGATGGACGTGGTCTCGTGGAACGTCCTGCTGGAGGACCTGCACCTGGCGTACGAGGCGATCGCCGCCTCGGGCGCCGCCGACGGGGCGCTGGCGCCGAAGACGACGTCCTTCCAGCAGTGGGCCCGGCAGTTGCCGGTCTTCGCCGAGTCGCCGGAGGTCAAGGCCGAGCTCCCGTACTGGATCGACCAGCTCGACACCGGGTTCGCCGTGCCGCTGGACATGGCCGGCGACAACAGCGAGGCGACCACCGACGTGGTCGAGGTCTACCTCGACCCGGACACCACGAGCGCGCTGCTCACCCGCGCCAACAGGGCGTACGGCACGCAGACCGTGGAGATCCTGCTGGCGGCGTTCGCCCGGACGCTGGCGGAGTGGGCCGGGACCGGCCAGGTCACGATCGACCTGGAGAACCACGGCCGCGAGGCGGTGGCCGACGGCATCGACCTGTCGCGCACGGTGGGCTGGTTCACCTCCGTCTACCCGGTCGTCCTGTCCAGCCCCGACGTCGGGGACCCGGGACAGCTGCTGAGGGGGGTGCGGGACCGCCTCCGCGCCGCTCCGCACCGGGGAGTGGGCTACGGCGCGCTGCGCCACCTGGCCGACCCCGGTGACGAGGGGGTGCGCCGTCTCCGCGAGCTGCCGGGGCCGCAGGTCAGCTACAACTACCTGGGCGGGTTCGACGCGGTCGAGGACGACGCGGTCGGCCTGCTCGCCCGGGAGCTGCCGGGTGACCTGTGCGGGCCGAGCCTCGGCGAGGACCAGCCCCGGGCGCACGTCCTGCAGATCGAGGCGTCGCGCAGCGGCGACGGCGGGATGGTGTTCGAGTGGAACTACAGCACCGCCCTGCACCGGACGGAGACCGTCGAACGGGTGGCGGCGAGGTACGTCGAGTCTCTGCGGCGGCTGGTCGAGCACTGCCTGGCGACGGACGAGCGGCAGTCGGACGAGCGGCAGTCGGACGGGCGGCAGGCGGATGAGCGGGGGGCGGACGAGCGGGGGGCGGACGCCGACTAGAAAACAATCCCAGGGGGCGGACGAGAACAGCGCGAAAACGCCGGGCAACAAAATAGAGCGCGCATCCCGAGAAATGCGCGCTCTATTTACGCGTGCTCGTTCAGCGGCGCATGTCAGCAAGCCGCCCATAAGTGGCGGAGCGCAGCACCCATTCGACCGGCCCGTAGCGGAAGCGGCGCGTCCACCAGGCGCTGCAAAGGACCTGGAGAACGCAGATCACCGCCGTGACGCCGAGAATTCCGAGCGGCGGCACCCGGCCGGCCAGCGCGAGGCCGTACCCGGTGAAGAGAAGGCACATCAGAACCGACTGCATGAGGTAGTTGGACAGCGACATGACGCCGGCCGGCGCCAGGACCCGCAGCACCCGGCTGCCGCGCCGCGACATGCGCAGCAGCGTCGCGGCCAGGAAGGCGACGAGGAACGGCGCGCCGAACGTGCCAGCCAGCCCGGGGATCGACATGAAGTCGCCGTCGCTCACCTCCACCCACGCCAGGGCCACCGCCGTGGGCACGCCGACGGCGAAGCCGATGAGCTGGATCCGGGGCAGCCACCGGTCCAGGACCTCGTCGTTCTCCAGCCACCGCGCCCGGCCCGCCGCGTAGCCCAGCAGGAACACGGTGAACATGGACGGCACCTCGAGGAACTGCAGGTAGAGGTCCTCGACCGCGAACGTGCCGAGGTTGAAGGAGACGTAGTCGAGACCACCGGCCAGGGTGGCCGCCAGCGCGGCCCGCGCCTCCTCGGTCATCACCGGCGCCGCCGCCTCGGGTTCGGCCGTGAGCACGTTGAACCCCTGGTAGAGCAGGGCCAGCGTGGCCAGGGAGAGCGCCAGGATCAGCGCCGTCCTGGCCCGGATGCCGTGCAGCGCCAGGAGCAGCAGGCCGAGCAGGCCCCACAGCATCAGGATGTCGCCCCGCCAGAGGAAGACGAGGTGCGCGGCGCCGATGGCGATCAGCGTCAGCAGCCGCCTGAGTGTCCGGGGCACCACGCTGGCCCCCTCGGCCTGCGCCCCCGCCAGCTGCAGGCTGAAGGAGTAGCCGAACAGGAAGGCGAACAGCGTCAGGAAGGTCAGCAGGCCGGCGCCGGTGATGAAGCCCTCCACGGCGGTGTCCACCGGCCCGGTGAACGATCTCACGCCGAACACCCGCCCGGGGTCGGCCAGGTCGAGCATGTTGACTGCCAGGATGCCCAGGACCGCGAATCCGCGCAGCCCGTCGATGTCAGTGATTCTGGTCGACGCGGCGGGCTTCGCCCCGCCGGTCCGTGCCATCGCGTCCATTGCCGTCCTTCGCTTTGCGGATCGAAGAGCAATTGTGGAAAACGTACTACGCGGGCCGGGCCCGGAAAAGGGAGAGAATCGACGCCCCGCGCTCTTCAGGAATCGCCCGTTTCTGCATACCATTTAACTGCCGCTGTGCAGCGGCCGGTCACAGAGAAATGGAGCCACACGAAATGACAGCCGGCGCATGAGATACGAATCCGCGGCGCTCGAGGACTGGATGCGGCACTACTACTTCTCGGTGGACTTCGACATCGGCAGCAGTGGCGTCGAGGATTACTCGGTCGCCGATCTGCGGAAGCTGCTGGACATCGACTCGTCGGAGTTCGACGAGATCGTGCTGCGCGACAGCACGACGCTCGGCGGAGAGGAGGTACGGGCCGCGATCGCGGACCAGTGGGGCAACGGCGACCCCGACTGGGCGATGGTCACCCACGGGGCGAGCGAGGCGATCTACCTCGTGATGAGCACGCTGCTCGACCCGGGCGACGAGATCGTGGTGCTCGATCCCGCCTACCACACCCACCACTCGATCGCCCGCACGCTCGGATGCACGGTCGTGCCGTGGCGGATGGACGCGTCCGACTCCTATCGGGCGGACTTCGACCTGCTCAGGACGCTGGTCGGGCCGCGCACCAAGGCGATTGTGGTCAACTTCCCGCACAACCCGACCGGCGCCTCGCTGACCGCGCGGGAGCGGGACGAGCTCGTCGGCATCGCCGCGGACTCCAGCGCCTACCTGGTGTGGGACCAGGCGTTCCGCGAGCTCACCTACGGCGAGGAGCCGCTGCGCGACCCGGTCCTGGACTATCCCCGCGCGATCTCCATCGGCACGCTGTCCAAGGGGTACGGCCTGCCGGGGCTGCGCGTCGGCTGGTGCATCGCGCACCCCGACGTGCTGCACGGGACCTTCGACCTGCGCGACCGCACGACGCTCCACCTGTCGCCGCTGGTCGAGTTCCTCGCCTGCCGAGTCGCCAGGGGCGCCGACCGGCTCCTCGCCGGCCGCCTCAACCAGGCGGGCCACAACCTCGGCCTGCTCCGGGAGTGGTCGCGGCGGAACGCCGACCTCGTCGACCTGGTCGAGCCGCGTGGCGGGGTGACCACATTCCCGCGGCTCATCGGCTTCGTGGACACCACGGACTTCTGCCACGATCTCGCCCGGCGCCACCGGGTGCTGCTCGTCCCGGGCGTCTGTTTCGGCGACCCCCAGCGTGTCCGGCTCGGCTTCGGCGGCCCGACGCGCGCCTTCGAGCGCGGGCTGGACGAGCTGGGCCGCGCGCTCCGCGGACACCACGACCACCAGGGTGCGGACCATGTTCAGAGTTGAGCTCTCCACCACCGACGTCGCGGCGATCGGATCGCTGGTCGACGAGCTGACGGCCTCCTACGACTCGGTCGAGGACCCGGAGTTCGTCGGCAACGCCGCCATCCACGCCCACGAGCTGCCACGACATCTACGGACCCAGCTGAACCACTTCCGCCTCACCGAGCCGGACGCCCTGTGCGTGATCGGCGGGTACCCGATCGACGACGAGCGGATCGGCCCCACCCCGGCGCACTGGAAGCACTGCATCGGGAGCCGGGCCACGCTGCGCGAGGACTTCTACTTCTACCTGTGCTCCGCCCTGCTGGGCGACCCCATCGCCTGGGCCACCCAGCAGGACGGCCGGCTCATGCACGACGTGATGCCGATCAAGGAGCACCGGCTGGAGCAGCTCGGCTCGGGCAGCGAGGAGCTGCTCACCTGGCACACCGAGGACGCCTTCCACCCGCTGCGGACCGACTACGTCGGCCTCATGTGCATGCGCAACCCCGACGGGATCGAGACGACCTGCGCGTCGATCGACGACATCGAGCTCACCCCCGAGGTCGCCGAGATCATGCGGCAGGAGCGGTTCCCGATCAGGGCCGACAGGTCCCACCTGCCGCAGAACCGCGGCGAGCGGGCGGCCGACGAGGAGACCCAGTGGCTCCTGGACCGCAGCTACGACTGGATCATGGGGCTGGAGGAGAACCCGGAGCCGATCGCCGTGCTCTTCGGCCATGCCGAGCAGCCGTACCTGCGGCTCGACCCGTACTTCATGGAGGAGCCGGGCGCCGCCCCCGAGGCGGCGGCGCTCCAGACGCTCATCAAGGAGATCGACGCCGCCATCACCGGGTACTCGCTGGAGCCGGGCGAGATCCTCTTCCTCGACAACTACCGGGCGGTGCACGGGCGCAAGCCGTTCAAGGCCAGGTTCGACGGCACGGACCGGTGGCTCAAGCGGCTGAACGTCGCCCGCGACCTGCGCAAGTCGCGCGCGAGCAGGCGCCACGCGGACTCACGGACCATCTACTGAACGACCCGACTCCCTGAACGACCCGAAAGGATACATCGCATGAACGCCTTCGACGACCCCGACGGCCGCTTCCTCGTGCTGGTCAACCACGAGGGGCAGCACTCGCTCTGGCCGTCCTTCCTCAAGGTGCCCGACGGATGGACCGTCGCGCACCCCGAGGACAGCCGCCAGGCCTGCCTCGACTACGTTAACGAGCACTGGACCGACATGCGGCCCAAGAGCCTCGTCGAGCAGATGAACGCGAGGGCCTCCGCCAACGCCGGCTGACCGGCGACAGCGGAGGGGGCCTGCCGGTAACGGCAGGCCCCCTCTTTTTCGCGTCTGCTGGGGTCAGCGGCAGGCGCGAAGCTCAGCGGTCTCCTGGGTCAGCGGTAGGCCCGGGACTGCAGCTCGTACAGCTCGGCGTAGAGGTCGCCGCGGTTCATCAGCTCCTCGTGGCTGCCGACCTCCCGGACGCGGCCCTGCTCCAGGACGACGATGAGGTCGGCCATGCGCACCGTGGAGAACCGGTGGGAGACGAGCAGCGTGACCGCGCCGTGCTGCCGGCCCGAGCGGGCCGCCTCGGCGAACCGTTCGAACAGCGCATGCTCGGTCTGCGGGTCGAGCGCCGCCGTGGGCTCGTCGAAGACGACGAGGAGCGGGTCGGAGCGCAGCAGGCCGCGGCCCAGGGCGAGCCGCTGCCACTGGCCGCCGGACAGGTCCACCCCTTCGGTCCAGGTGGTGCCGAGCTGCGTGTCGAGCCCCTGGGGGAGCGCGGCGACCACGGTGTCCGCGTCGGCCCTGGCGAGGGCGCCGTTGAGGGCCTCGTCGTCGCCGATCTTGGCGGGGCTGGCGACGCCCACGGTCTCCCGCGTCAGGAACTCGAACTGCGCGTAGTCCTGGAACGCCGCGCTCACGCGCTCCCGCCACTCCTCGGTGGGGATGCGCCCCAGGTCGACGTCGTCCACGAGGATCTGCCCGCCGTCCGGCTGGTAGAAGTCGCACAGCAGCTTGACCAGGGTGGTCTTGCCCGCGCCGTTCTCACCGACGAGGGCCACGACCGCCCCGGCCGGCAGGTGCGCCGACACGCCGTCCAGGATGGGGCGCTCCACCCCCGGATAGCGGAACGTCACGTCGATCAGGTCGATGCCGTGCTCCAGCCCGGCCGGGGCCGGTGCCGGATCGGCCGGCTCCTTCGCCGCCGACTCGGCGTAGCGTTCCAGCCAGATGAAGCGCCGCGCCTGCTTCAGCACCCACAGGAAGTCGCCGCCGTAGCCGACGGAGCTCGCGATGACGCTGCCCATCTCCAGGGCCAGGCCGACGACGAGCGCGACGTCACCGGGCGTCGCCCGCCCGTTCAGCGCGAGCGTGAGGACCAGGGTGATGGCCCCCACGAACCCGGCGGCGTTGATCAGCGCGTCGATGGACTTCAGCCTCGCCGCCCGCCAGTCCGCCTCGTTGCGGGCGTTCAGCACCTCGTCGGAGACCTCGTGGTGACGCCGGACGATCTCCCCGGTCAGGCCGAAGATCCGCAGTTCCTTGCCGGCCGACGCGGTCGTGCCCACGTCGTACAGGTGGCGGCGGAGCCGCTCGGGCTCGCTGGTCTCCTCCTGGGCCTCCACCCGGATGTCGTTGGCCTTGCTGCTCAGGTACATCGACACCAGGGCCACCAGCGCCAGCGCGAGCAGCGCGGGATGCACCCTGGCCAGCATGACGGCCGTGGTGACCAGGCCGATCAGCGCGGCCGCGAAGCCCGCCGAGGCGTTGGTCATCTCCGCCAGGCTCTCGCGCTCCTCCCGGAGCCGGTACACCTGGTCGAGATACTCGGGCCGCTCGTGGTGGGCCAGGCCGTGGATGCCGCCGATCAGGCTCATCAGCCTGCGGTCGGCGAGCGCCTGGGTCCGTTCGATGACGGTGAACACGCAGTGGGCGTTGTACGACATGGCGACGATGAGCGTCGCCGTGGCCACGCTCAGCACCGTGCCTGCCACCAGCGCCAGCCGCAGGTCACCGGCCGCGGCGGCGTCGATCAGCAGCTTGACGCCGTAGGCCATGAACGGGCCGACGAGGCCGAGGGCGATCTCGGTGAGGATCTGGAACGTCGCGTGCCACGGCGCGGCCCGGAAACCGAAGCCGATCGTCGTGGCGAAAGCGCGCAGCGTGTCACGCATCCGTGCCTCCTTCGCCGGACACCACGGAGTCCGTGCGGAATCGCTCGGCCTGGAGGTTGAACATGTAGGAGTAGTGGCCGCCCAGTTCGAGCAGCTCCTCGTGGCCGCCGTCCTCGGCGACCACACCGTCCCTGAGGACGACGATCCGCTCGGCGCGGCGCACCGTGGAGAACCGGTGCGAGATCAGGCAGGTGGTGAGCCCTTCGGTGAGCTCCAGGAAGCGCTCGTACAGGTCGGCCTCCGCGCGCACGTCCAGCGCCGCCGTCGGCTCGTCGAGCACCAGCACGCGGGCGCCGGCCTCCACGGCGAACATGGCGCGGGCGAGGGCGATCCGCTGCCACTGCCCGCCGGACAGGTCCACCCCGTTCTCGTACTCCCGGGAGAGCACCGTGTCCCAGCCGTGGGGGAGGGCCTCGATCACGTCGAGCGCGCCCGCCCTGTCCGCCGCCAGCCGCATCTTGTCCAGGTCGCCGGCGTGCTCCGGCGCGCCCAGCCCGATGTTGTCGCGGACCGGCAGGTGGTAGCGGGCGAAGTCCTGGAACAGCACGGCGACCTGCCGCCGCCACTGGGCCGGGTCCAGGGCCGCCAGGTCGGCGCCGTCCATGGTGATCCGGCCCTGCGTCGGCTCGTACAGGCCGCTCAGGAGCTTGACCAGGGTGGTCTTGCCGGCGCCGTTCTCGCCCACGATGGCCAGCGAGCGGCCCGCCTCGATGTCGAGGTCGAGCCCGGACAGCACCTCCCGTTCGGCCCGCGGGTAGCGGAAGGTGACCTGCTCGAACCGGATGCCCTCCCGCGGGGCGGTGTCCGCCACCGCCGTGAGGGCAGCGCGGGGCTCCCGCGGCCGGTTCTGGAGCAGGCGCCGTTCGAGGGTGAGGAGCTTCGGCACCGTGACGGACGCGTACGACAGGTAGAAGTGCTCGTCGCCAAGGGCGTAGGAGTTGGCGCCGATCAGCGCCTGCACGAACACGGCGAGGGCGCCGAGCTCCAGGTCACCCCGGACCGCCGCCCAGCCCAGCAGGCCGTACGAGAGGGCGTTGATGGCGAGGATGGTTCCGCTGGAGCCCAGCACCGTGGCGGGGCGGGGGCGGCGCGCCTCGCGCACCGGTGTGATCGCCGCCCGCCAGGTGCTGTCGAAGCGCGAGATCAGCCAGTCGAGCATCCCCCACACGCGCACCTCCTTGGCGGTGGGCGTGTTGAGGGCCAGGTCCCGGGTGTATTCGGCCCGGCGCAGCTCGGTGCTCTGCTTGTAGCCCTCCTGGCCGATCCTGGCGTAGTCGCGCTGCATGCGGTACACCACGACCGGCCAGAGGACCAGCCACAGCAGCCCGAGCCACCACTGGAACGCGAACAGCACCGCCGCGGAGCCGAGCGCCCGCAGCCAGTCGGAGAGCACCTGTGGCAGGGCCTCCACGGTCTGGCTCGGGCGGTAGGCACTCATCCCGAGGCCGCGCACGATCCGGATCTCGTCCTGCACGTCCGGATCCTCCAGGTGGGCGATCCCGCCGGGGCGGTTGACCGCCGAGAGCACCCGTTCCTGGAGGTACCGATCCAGATCGCGTCCCAGCGTCGAGGCCGTGGCCGCCATGATCGGGCCGATGGCCCGCTCGACGACCACGAGCACCCCGATCGCGATCAGCGTCGTGATCGCGGCGCCGGCCTCCGCCGACGCGGGCCCCGCCTCGGCGGCCGAGACGATCTGGCCGATGAGCAGGCCCGTGAGCACCGCGATCACGATGGGCAGGCCCGCCGTCAGCACGATGCAGACCCCGAGCGTCCACGTGCGCGCTCGGCCCACGTCGGGCAGGACACGGAGAACCATGAGAATGCCGCGCGCCGTCTCCGGCATCCGCCGGCGGGCATCTCCCTGATGTGTGGACTCACGCACTTCGGCAGGCATAGGTGAAAGTCATCCTCTTGTCGTGGTGCGCTCAGCGCAAGATCAGCACGGTGCTGATTCAGGCCGGTGCTAGATCAGCCGCGCCGTCGCGGCGCCACGCTTGGCGCGTGACTTCCTCATGTCGGTGGTCACGCTCACGCGCTTGAGCCAGCGGTCCCGCCCGTCGTACGACGCCGTGAACGGGCGCCGTCCGTGCGCGAGCCGGTGGTTGTTGATGACGAGGATGTCGCCGGGCTCCAGGGCCACGTCGTGGACGCTCCTTTCCATCAGGTCCTCGATGGCGCGGAAGGCCTCCGCAGCTTCGGGGTTGTCGTCCGGCACCTCCATGAAGTACGGATCGATCCTGATGTACGGCGCGTTCCTGTCGCCCCACAGCACGGCGACCCGGACGTCGTCCTTCTTCAGCCTGTCGATCTCGCTGAACATGTCGCCGTCGGACTCCGAGATGATGTTGTTCACCGCCAGGTGGGAGTCGTCGGGACGGATGATGAAGTTCTCCTGCATCAGGATGTCCACGTGCGCGCTGTCGAGCTCGTCCACATCGATGTCGGAGATGATGGACGCGATCCCCCTGGGGTTGCGCAGGCAGCCCAGCAGGAGGAAGTCCGCGCGCCACGGATGGAACGCGTCCTCGGTGTGCAAGGTCAGCAGTTCGGTGCTGCCCACGCCCATCTGCTCGGTCTCATAGCCCTTGATGGGGAAGATGTCGTGGACCAACCGGCCGTCCTGCTGAGTGCGCCACGCGAACGGCTCCCCCAGCAGGGCGCCGTGCAGCAGCAGGAGGATCTCCTCCGGGAACTCCGGTGACGGGTCGGGGCGATCCCGCCAGTGGGGCGGCGTGTCGCCGATCCGGGAATCGTCCACCCGCAGGCCCCGGATGACGCAGTAACCCAGCCGGTCATCCAGGGCAAACGACCGGAGATACCTGCGCTGATCGACCGGCAGCTCGGCGGCGAGGATGGGCAGCTCCCTGAGCAGCTCCTCGTCCTCCGGCCCGTTGTACTGCTCGGCCAGTTTCAGAGTCAGGCTCTCGATGGAGCGTGCCTCTTCCTCGGGGACCACGTATACCGGGTCGCGTGCAAACGTCATGATCGTTCCCTTCCTTCGTTATCGAAACCGGTCGCCCGAGTCCGCTATGAAGGCGGACAGGCGGTCCAGCCCGCGATCGATGTCCTCGGTGTTCAGCGAGCTGCACGAGAGCCGGAGCTGGTTCATGCCGGACCGGCCGTCGTAGAAGTGGTGCATCGGCACCCAGAGGACCCCGTGGTCGCGCGCGCACCGCTCCAGCAGGTCGTCGTTCACCGTGAACGGCACGGTGAGCACGACGAAGAATCCGCCGCCCGGGGTGTTCCAGCTCACCCCGCTTCCGGGCGGGAAGCGCCGCGCCAGGCCGTCCAGCAGGTGCCGGAGGTTGCGCCGGTACACCGCCTTCTCGGCGGCGTTGGCGGCTGACAGGCTGAATCCGCTCTCCAGCAGCCGGCCCCCCACCGCGGCCTGGGCGAAGGGGGGCGTGTTCACGGTCAGCATGCTCTTGATCTTCGAAAGCTGGTCGGCGAGGTAGCCGCCGCGCTCGCTCTTGCCGTCCCAAACGAGCTGGTCGGCCACGACGAAGCCGACGCGGGCGCCGGGGAAGCACGACTTGGCGAACGAGCCCAGATAGACGACCCGGCGCCGGGTGTCGAGCGACTTCAACGTCGGCAGCCGCTCGTCGCTGAGGGAGAACAGCCCGTACGGGTTGTCCTCCAGCAGCAGGAGGTCCTCGCGTTCGGCCAGTTCGAGCAGCCGGTGCCGGGTGGCCGCCGGCAGGCTCAGCCCCGACGGGTTGGAGAAGTCGGGGACCAGGTAGAGCGCCCGTGGCCGCCTGCCGTCCGCGCGTGCCCGGTCGATCGTCGCCTGGAGGTCGGCCAGGTCGACGCCGTGGGCGCCGCCCGACACGCCGAGCACCGGCATGTCGACCAGCCGGGCCGCGCCCGTGATGCCGACGTACATCGGCGACACGGCCAGCAGGACGTCGCGCTCGTCGGCGCGCAGCGCCCGCAGCACCAGGTACATGGCCTCCTGGCAGCCCACGGTGACCACGATGGCGTCGGGGTCGGCGCTGATGTCCTCGTCCACGGCCAGGTTGCGGGCGATCAGGTCGTGGATGAAGCCCTTGGTCCGGCCGTACTGGAAGATGGTCCGGACGACCTGGGCGGGTGTCTGGCCGAGCTCGGTCTCCAGGTGCGCGCAGAAGGTGCGTACGTGCCGGTGCAGGTCCTCCAGGTCGTAGAACTCCTCGAAGGGGCGCCCGGCGGCGAACGACACGGCCTCGGGGAAGCGCGAGACCAGCTCGTTGAGCAGGTTCATGCCCTCCAGCGCCGGGTCGCTGAGCGAGCCGTGCAGGTGCGCGGCCAGCAGGTCTGCGAGCGGCGGCTCGGCACCGGGGCGGTGGTCCTCGTCGACGTCTCCGATCATCGTGCTCCTCTCCAGGTGACGCGGAGCCCGCGGGCCGCGGCCAGGTCCGGGCAGCCGGCCAGCGCCAGCACGCTGGCGAGCTCGTCCCGGAGGATCGTGACGACCGCCTCGACGCCCCGCTCGCCGTCGGCCGCGAGCCCCCACAGGACCGGCCGGCCCACCAGCACTCCGGCGGCGCCCAGCGCGAGGGCCTTGAGCACGTCCGCGCCGCGGCGCACGCCGCTGTCCAGCAGGACCTGGCACGAGTCGCCCACCGCGTCGGCGATCGCGGGAAGCGCCTGGATGCTCGGCGGGGCGCCGTCGAGCTGCCTCCCGCCGTGGTTGGACACGACCAGCGCGTCCACCCCGTGCTCGGCAGCCAGCGCCGCGTCGCGCGGGTCGAGCACCCCCTTGAGCACCAGCGGCAGGCTGGTCCGCTCCCTGACCCAGGCGACGTCGCGCCACGTCAGCGTGGGGCTCATCAGCGCGCCGGTGTGCGCGGCGATGGCCGAGGCCCCCGCCTCGCCGGTGTGGGCCACCCGCTCGTGGGGATCGGCGATGTTCGCGGCCACCACCGTCTCAGGGAGGCTGAAGCCGTTGCGCATGTCACGCAGCCGCCGCGCGAAGGGCGGGCAGTCGACCGTCAGCATGACGGCCTGGTAGCCAAGGCCCTCCGCGCGACCCAGCAGGTCGAGGATCTGGCCGCGGTCCCGGAGCCAGTAGAGCTGGAACCAGAGCGGGCCGCCGACGGCGGCCACGTCCTCCAGCCGGCAGCTGCTGAGAGTCCCCACCGTCAGCGGGATGCCCAGGGCCTTGGCGGCCCGGGCCACGGCCAGCTCGCCCTCCGGATGCGCCAGCTTGTGGTAGGCGATCGGCGCCACCGCCACCGGCATGGTCGCGTCCGTGCCGAGCAGCCGCGCCGACATCGCGGGCGCCGCGACGTCGACGAGCGTCCGCGGGGTCACGAAGACCTCGTCGAACGCGGTCCGGTTGGCGCGGAGGGTGACCTCGTCGCCGCTGCCGCCGGAGAAGAAGTCCCAGATCTCCGGTGGCAGCGCCTTGGCGGCGGCCCGCTCGACGTCGCTGATGGTCAGTGGAGGCCCCGGCATGACTCAGGATCTCTGCCGTGACTGCTCGAGCTCGACGGCCTCGTAGAGAGCCTTGATGTTGCCGCTGCCGAACGTCGTGGCGCCCGCCCGCTCGATGACCTCGAAGAAGTACGTGCGGCGCGGCGTGGCCGGCCGGGTGAACGACTGGAACAGCTCGCCGTCGTGGTCCTCGTCGGCCAGGATGTTGAGCCGCTGCAGCTCCGCCAGCGTGTGCCGGGTGACGTTGAGCCGGGCGTCCACGAGCTCGTAGTAGCTGGCCGGCGGATCGAGGAACTCCACCTCCCGGTCCTTCAGCGTGCCGACCGTCCCCACGATGTCCTCGGTGGAGAAGGCGATGTGCTGCACCCCCGGACCGCTGTTGGCCTTGACGAACTCGTCGACCTGGCCGGGCGCGCCGCCCTTGTGGCCGGGCTCCAGCAGCACCAGGGTGACGTCGCCGGCGGCGTTCTGCACCACCTTGGAGTCCATGACCTGGTCGCCCACCACGGTGTGCTCGGCGAAGATCGTCTCAAAGCCCATCACGGTCTCGAAGAAATCGACGTGCGGATCGAGGTCACCCGACGGCAGGCAGACCGCGAAGTGGTCCAGCACCTCCAGGCCCGTGCCGCCGGCGCCCGCGGGCGCGGCGGGCGCGAGCCAGGGAACCGCGCCGCCGTCCGCCCCCTCAGGGAGCTGCACGAACCTCAGCACCACGTCGCCGAACGCCTGGACGGAGGCGGCCACACCGCCTCCCAGCGGCGCCGGCTCGGCCACGGGACGCGCCCCGCGCGAGACGGCCTCCTGGAACGCCGCCCGGGCGTCGTCCACGCGCAGCCCGATCGCCGCGACCCCGTCGCCGTGCTCGTCCACGTATTCGGAGACCGGATGCGCGGGTGTGGAGGCGGAGGTGAAAACGAGGGTGATAGTGCCCTGCCGGATGGCGACGGACCGCTCCGGGCCGTCTTCGCCGGGGTCGCTGGCCCCGGCGGTCTCAAATCCGTACCGGGCGGCCATGTCGCCGGCTGCGGCGCCGGCGTCGGCCACATAGAATTCGACGTGATTTAATCGGGCGGCGTTCAAAACGCCATCGCCTGACACTTCCCGCATCGTCTCCTCCGCCGTGTCCAGTTGTTACCGCGGCGCCACGCTATGGACGGCGCTTTTCAGTCGCATTTCAGTCGGCTGTCGGGCTGTGGCGCGGTCGCTCGGCTGTCGATGAGCCGCTTGACCAGCGAGGCGGCGAGGCCCGGCGGCCCGCACGATAAGGCGCGCGCCTTTCAACCACCTTTCACCGGGCTGTCCGATCGGGGCTCCGGGCGAAAAAAGTCCATATAGAAAGAGCGGCCGGGAAGTGTCTTGACCCGCGCCACTCTCTATGGAACTCTGTGCCTGAATTGGTCATCTATGCGAGGAAGTCGGGACATGACCGAAGGAGAGGCAGTCGACCTCGTTTCCAAACTGATTAGCCGAGGGCGTTCGATCCCGCTCAGGGATATCTCTCCGGAAACCCATCTGGTTTCGGATCTGGGCTTGGATTCGCTGGACGCGGCCGAACTGCTCGCGGCGCTGCACGCCGAGACGGGAAAGCAGCTGGATTTCACTTCCATGGAGGACTTTCAGACGGTCGGCAGTGTCGCGAAGATCCTGCTAGTCAGCCTGGAGGAGAGCGACGCATGATCACTCATGACATTCCGCAGGACGAGTTGGAGCCCATGTGGCTGCTGAACCAGTACCGTGCGGCCGAGGTCCACGGCGCCGGCGTCATCCTGCGGCTCAGCCGGCTGGCCGACAGCCTGCAACTGCGCAACGACCTCAGCAGGCACCTGCGTGACGAGGCCGTGCACGCCTGGCTCTGGACCAAGGCCATCAACGACCTCGGCGGCGACATCGTCGAGGTGGACGAGCCCTACCAGACGCGGCTGGCGAGCCACTTCGGCATCCCGCGCACGCTGGACGAGATGCTCGCGCTCACCTGGGTCTCCGAGCGCCGCGGGGTCGAGCAGTACGTGGAGCATCTCGACGTGCGGGAGATCCCGTCGGTCATCCGCAGGACGCTGCGCGGCATCATCAAGGACGAGAACTGGCACGTCTCCTACATCCAGGAGGAGCTGGAGCGCCGGGCTCTCGCGGACCGCAAGGTCCAGGACATCATGGACCGGGCCTTGGTCGCGGACCAGCGGGCCGTCGAGGAGCTGAAGGCCGAGGAGGCCGCCGTCGGCGCGCAGCCCGGCCGGGTGACATGACGGCCTCGGCGCCGGAGACCGACCGCCAGGAGACAGGCACCCTGGAGAACGGCGGGGAAGTGACGGTCCTCCAGGGGCCCGACTACCCAACTGAGCACCTCAGCCTGGAGGAGATCGTCAGGCCCTTCCGGGGCACCCGGCTGGGCCTGACCGTCGTCGACCGGCAGGCGACCACCCGCCTGACCTACGCGAAGCTGGCCGCGCGGGCGGCCTCCACGGCCTACCGGCTGCGGAGGGCAGGGGTGACACCGGGCACCCCGGTCGCCATGACCGTCAACAACGGCCTCGACTCCATCACCGCGGTGATGGGCATCTGGATGGCCGGCGGCTGCGTCGTGTCCGTGCCGCCGCCTCCCCGGGCGGCGGCGCTGCAGAGATACCTGGACAACTTCGTCCCGGTCCTCGACGCGATCGGCAGCCCGTTCTTCGTCTCCGACGGGGACTCCACGGACCTGCCCGTGCCACCCGGGGCCAAGACGCTGTCCTTGGTGGAGCTGACCGCGCCCGATCACGAGCGGCACGCGGTCCCGGAGGCGGCGATCCCGGACAGGGCGCTGATCCAGTTCACCTCCGGCAGCATCGGCGCGCCCAAGGGCGTGGTCCTGCGCGGCGACCAGCTCGCCGGGCACCTCGCCATGATCACGACGCACATGGAGCTGGAGGTCGACCGCGACCGCGTGGTCTCGTGGCTGCCGCTCTACCACGACATGGGGCTCGTCGCCATGTTCCTCAGCGGCCTGGCCAGCCGGGCCGAGATGGTCATCGCCGCGCCCAGCACGTTCGCGGGCAAGCCGTCGAGCTGGCTGACCACCCTGTCCCAGGCGCGGGCGACCATCACCGCCGCCCCCAACTTCGCCTACCGGCTGGCCGCCTCGGTGCCGTACGAGGAGGGGCTGGACCTGTCGCGCATGCGCACCGCTCTCAGCGGCGGCGAGCGGCTGCACTGGCAGACCCTGCTGGACTTCCACGCGGTCGCGGGGCCGCTCGGATTCCCGTGGGAGGCGATCCGGCCGAGCTACGGCCTGGCCGAGGGCATCGTGGGCAGCACCAGCCGCCCGCTCTTCGGCGGCCCGACGCAGGGGCCGGGCGGGCACGTCTCGCTCGGCGCGCCCCTCGGGGGTGTGCGGCTGCGCGCCGAGACCGGCGGCGAGCCGGCGCCCATCCACCTCGCCGGCGACTGGCTCTTCGAGGGATACCAGACCGCCGAGGGGTTCGTGCCCCGGCAAGGGGAGTGGTGGGACACCGGCGACGCCGGGTTCGTCCACGACGGCGAGCTGTACGTGCTCGGCCGCCGCGACGAGGTCATCACCCTGGCCGGGCGCAACATCTTCGCGGAGGACGTCGAGGCCGTGGGCCACGACGTCGGCGGGCCCCGGGTGGGGGCGTGCGCCGTCTTCCGCGACTCCATCGACAGCGGCCGGTTCTCCATGCTGGCCGAGGTCGATCACGCACTCGTCACCTCGCCCGACGAGGCCACCGCGCTGGCGCGGCAGATCCGCTCCGCCGTCACCGACACGCTCGGCACGCGCCTCACGTCGATCCGGATCGTCCGGAGGGGCACCATCCCGCGCACCACCTCCGGGAAGGTCCAGCGGGCGCAGTGCCGCGCGCTCCACAGCGACGGGCAGCTCGACCGGCGGACCGTGGCCGAGCTCACGTAAGGAGGCACGTCTTTCATGAACAGCAAATCGGTCTGGCTCGACGGCGAGCTCGTGGCATGGGAAGACGCGACCGTCCACGTCAGCACCCTCGGCCTGCACTACGGGATCGGGTTCTTCGAAGGCATCCGCAGCCACGCCACGGACCGGGGAACGGTGGTCTTCCGGCTCACCGACCACCTGGAGCGGCTGCGGAGGTCGGCCGCCATCTACGGCGTGCCCTCGCGCTTCTCGGTGGAGGAGCTGAAGCGGGCCTGCTTCGACGTCGTCCTGGCCAACGGCTTCGGCGACTGCTACCTGCGGCCGATCATGTTCCTCGGCCAGGGAGCCGACCCGCTGGCGGCGCCGTTCCACACGGCGGTGATGGCCTTCCAGCACGGCCCCCTCGTCGGGGCGCCGGAGACCGGCGGGGTCAAGGCCAAGATCTCCAGCTTCCACCGGATGACCGCCAACTCCCTGCCGCCCGCCGCCAAGGCCACCGGCCAGTACCTCAACGCCATGCTCGCGCAGACCGAGGCGAGGGCGGCCGGCTGTGACGAGGCGATCCTGCTCAACAAGGACGGGTACGTCGCCGACGGCTGGGCGCACAACGTGTTCGTCGTGCGGGATGGAACCCTGCTGACCCCGCCCGCCACGAGCGGGGCGCTGCCCGGCATCACCCGCGACTCGGTGCTCACCCTGGCCGCCGAACGGGGGGTGCCCACCCGGGAGGCCGACCTCGTCCGCAGCGACCTCTACCTCGCCGACGAGTGCTTCCTCACCGGCACGGCCGCGGGCGTTGTCCCGGTCCACTCCGTCGACGGGCGGCCCATCGGCGGCGGGACCCGGGGGACGATCACGTCCATGCTGACCGCCGATCTGCACGACGCCGTGCACGGCACGGGGCACCCGGCCTGGCTGGAGCCGGTGGCGTGATTTCGGAGAGCGACTTCCGGGCCCAGATCCGCGACATGCTGTCGGCGTACGACGAGAAGGACTTCGAACGCTGGGAGCAGGAGCGTCACCTGCCCAGGGCGGTCCCGGCCGCGCTGGGCGCCGCGGGCCTGTTCAGGCGGCGCTGGGAGCACGGCCCCGAGGGCGGGCTGCCGCGGCTGGTGGCGATGTGCCAGGAGCTCTGCCAGGCCAGCAGCGGCCTCGCCCTCGCGACCATGGGGCACAGCGAGATCTTCATCGGCGCGCTCCACTGGCTCGCCGGCGGGCCGCGCCAGCTCGGCCTGCTGGAGGAGGCGCTCGACGGGCGGGCCATCGGCTGCTTCGGCGCCACGGAGGAGCAGAGCGGGTCGAACCTCGTCAACGTCCAGACGACCGCCGTGGCCGAGGACGGGGGCTGGCGGCTGACCGGGCGCAAGCGCTTCATCTCCAACGTGGGGCGGGCCGACTACATGGTGGTGCTGGCCAGGATGGACAGCCCCAGCCACGTCGCCGACCTGAGCCTTTTCCTGCTGCCGCTCGACCACCCGGGGGTCAGCGTCGACGGGTTCTTCGAGACGATGGGGCTGCACGCCTGCGACGTCGGGCAGGTCACCTTCGACGCGAAGCTGCCCGCCGACGCGCTGCTGGGCAACCGCGGCATCGGGCTGCTCTACGCCACGCACCTGCTCCAGTTCGAGCGGCTGGCCATCTGCGCGCAGCTGATCGGCACGGCGGACGTCGCGCTGCGCCTGGCCGTGGCCTACGCGCGCCGGCGCAGCCTCGGCGAGCAGCGCGTCATGGACAAGCAGGCCGTCCGGCACCGGCTGGCCGCCTGCCGGGCCGAGCTGTGGAACCTGGAGAGCCGGCTCGAACACCTCGTCGCCGGCGCCCAGCGGGACAGGCGGATGCCCGCGCACGAGATCTCGGCGCTCAAGCTCACCGCCGGCGAGAGCGTCTGCCGGATCATCGACACGACCATGCAGATCCTCGGCGCCCGCGGCTACACCAGGAACTTCCCGCTGGAGCGGCTCTGGCGCGACGCCAGGCTGTCACGGCTGGGCGGCGGGACCGACGAGGTGCTCTCGGACATGGTCGCCTCGGGACTCGACCGGCACGACCCCCACTTCGACGACCTCGTCAGCCGGCTGAGGACGAGCGACCTGCCGCACATCACGGTGATGGACGGGAACTGAATTGACTGCGACTACGCAAGCCCACCCGTTACCCAGGGGGAGGCTGCTCGGCCTCGACGTGGTACGGGCGATCGCCATCCTGGCGATGATCTATGTCCACATCCTGCCCACCGGCTGGTTGGTCCCGATCCTGCCGCCCGCGCAACCCTCGGGCGTCCTCGACTGGCTGGCCCACAACCTGCCCACCCGCCCGATGAGCCTGTTCGTCGTCTGCGCGGGCGTGTCGGCCGCCCTGATGACGGGCGGCCGCAGACCGCCCGAGGGCCACAGGCTGACGATGGCGCGTCGCCGGCTCGCGATGCGCTCGGCCGCCCTCCTGCCGTTCGCCCTCCTCATGGACTGGCGGGGCGAGCCGATCCTGCTGTGGTACTGCGTGTGGTTCCTGCTGCTCCTGCCGGTGCTCAAGCTGGGCGCGCGCACCCTGATGATCGCCGCCGGCACGCTGGCCGTGGCCAGCCCGGTCGTCACGCTGCTCGTGCTGAACCTCGCGGGCGACTTCGCCAGGGAGTTCTACACCTACCCCTCGGTGACGGGCTTCGCCCTGCTGGTCAGCCCGGCCGAGTGGCCGTCCTGGGCGCTGTTCTACCTGACGCACCCCCAGGCGCTGTACGCGCTACCGCTGCTGCTGGCCGGCATGGCGGCGGGCCGGCTCGACCTGCACGACCACGCGATCCGCCTGCGGCTGCTGACGTTCGGCCTCGCCGCGGTCGTGCTGTCCTGCTTCGTGTCCTGGCTCGTCGCCACGCCGCTCGGCGGACGCGAGCTCCTGCACGGCCAGGGCGTGCCGGGCCAGCCGGGCACCGGCTCGGTGCCCGCGCTCGCGCTGCTGATGGCGCCGCCGCACCAGCTCTACGCCATGAGCATCCCGATGGTGGCGATGAGCATCGGCATCGCGGCCACCCTGCTCGGCGGCTTCCTGATCGTGATGGACCGCCCGGCCTGGCAGCGCGTCCTCTGGCCGATCGCCGCCACCGGGAGCCTCGCACTCACCTGCTACGTGGGCCACTTCGCCCTGCTGATCCCCTTCGGGGAGCCGCCCCTGTCGTTCCACCTGTACGTGAGCTTCTTCGCGTTCTTCGTGCTGTTCTCCACGACCTGGCGGCAGTGGGGCCGGCGGGGACCGCTCGAATGGATCGTGCACCGGGTCATCACCCTCGCCGTGCGGGACCGTCCGCTGCCCCGCCCCGCGCCCGCCGTGGTGGCGCAGTCCGACTGAAAGGAGACGCCGGCATTGTTCAGCACCAACCGCAAGCTCGCGACGACCGCCCTGTCCGGCGTCGCTCTCGTCGCCATCGTCGGGCAGGCCCTGGCGTTCGGGTACGAGTTCAAGGCCCCGTACCGGTGTGACGTCCCCCAGGCCGGTCAGCTGGAGGGCACGGTCACCGGCTTCCTGACCATCACCCCCGCCGCCATCTCGGCCGGCACGCCGGTGCGGATCATCCTCGCCCTGAAGGCGCCCATCGACACGCCCGTGGAGATCGGGAACTGGAAGGGGAGCATCGACATGGACCTGACCGGCCCGGAGCCGACGACGCTGCGGCTGACGGCGGCCGGCACGCGCTATCGGGCCGGAGAGATCATCGGCGTGCAGCTCGAAGGGACGTGGACGCCCGGCAAGGCGGGCACGTACGAGCTCTACGCGGGCAAGGCGACCGTCGAGGCCGACGCGGCCGGCGTCGGGAGGGTGAGCGTGACCTGCACGCCCGACTCGCCACGCCCGGTCGCCGAGACGCTCACCGTGAAGTGAGCCCGCCGGGTCCGTGACCTGCGTGCGGGAGCCGGTGCTTCGCCCTCGCCTCAGGCGGGGGCGAAGCCGTACCCGTCGGCCCGCTTCTCCAGGTAGCCGCCGGCGGGCAGGTTGAAGTGGGCCGGTACGACCCGGACCCGCGTGTCCGCGTACCGGGCCAGGAAGGCCTCCCGGGTGGCGGTGGCCCGCCGCGCGCCGTGCTCGGAGACGATGTGCCAGCCGGGCCGGGCGAACTGGTAGGCGACGTGGAACAGGTCGCCGGTGAAGACGGCCTCCTCGGAGCCGGACGTCACGTGCAGGCCGCAGTGGCCAGGGGTGTGGCCGGGCAGCGGCTCGACGCGCACCGCGTCGTCGATGGCGAAGCCCGGCCCGACCAGGCGATGACGCCCGGCCGCCACCACGGGTAGCACGCTGTCGGCGAAGGAGTCGTGGCCGTGCGCGCCGGGCGGCACCGCGGTCCAGTGGTCGTACTCGGCGGCGACGAAGAGGTAGGTGGCGTTCGGGAAGGTGGGCACCCAGGCGCCGTCCACCAGGCGGGTGTTCCAGCCGACGTGGTCCTGGTGCAGGTGGGTGCAGAAGACGTAGTCCACGTCCGCGGGCCCGACCCCGGCCGCCGCCAGGCCGTCCAGGTAGCCGGTGTCCAGCAGGTGGGCGTACGGGTCCAGCAGGCGCTCCTTCTGGTTGCCCCAGCAGGTGTCGAGCACGATCACGCTCCGCGGCGTGCGCAGCACGTGGCTGCGGAAGACGAGCAGCGGGTGCCCCTTGGGGGTGAACAGCGCGGGCGGGAACCGGTCCCGGAGGGCGTCGAGCCGGTCGGCCTCACCGTCCAGGCCGCGGAACGCCAGCGGCACCGGCACCGGCATGTCGGTCTCGACCACCTCGGTCACGCTGACCGCCCCGACCTGGAACGTCGCCATGCGCCTGCTCTCCCTCGTCGGCTCCGGGCACTCACCGTAGATCCGGAACCGAGCTGCAAACAAGCCCTTGCTTGGTATCCCCGTGCGCGCCCTTCTCCCTCGTGCCGGACACGGTGGAGGATTGGGGTATGAACACGCGACTTCTTGGACACATCACCGTCAGCGCCGTCGGCCTCGGGGCCATGCCCATGTCGGTGGCCGGGCACATGCCGGACGAAGGCCAGTCGATCAGGACCATCCACGCGGCGCTCGACGCGGGCGTCACGCTGATCGACACCGCCGACGCCTACACGCCCACGGCCGAGGAGGTCGGCCACAACGAGCGGCTGGTGGCCAAGGCGCTGGCGAGCTGGGGCGGCGACGCCGGCGCGGCGCTGGTCGCGACCAAGGGCGGCCACACCCGTACGGCCGGCGGTGGCTGGGACGTCGACGGCAGGCCGTCCTACCTGGTCGAGGCGTGCGAGCGGTCCCTGAAGGCGCTGGGCGTGGAGGCGATCGGGCTCTACCAGCACCACAGGCCCGACCCCGCGGTGCCGTACGAGGAGACGATCGGCGCCCTGCGCGGCCTGCTGGACGCGGGCAAGATCCGGATGGCGGGCATCTCGAACGCGAACCCCGACCAGATCCGGCTCGCCCACGGGATCCTGGGCGGGCGGCTGGCCTCCGTCCAGAACGAATACTCGCCGCGGTTCCGCACCAGCGAGCCCGAGATCGACCTGTGCGAGGAGCTCGGCGTGGCATTCCTGCCCTGGTCGCCCCTCGGCGGCATCGGCCGGGCGGGAGGGCTCGGCGACCGGCACGGCGCGTTCGCCGCGGTCGCCGCCGAGCGGGGCGTGTCGCCGCAGCGGGTGTGCCTCGCGTGGGAGCTGGCCCGCAGTCCTGTGATGATTCCCATCCCGGGGGCCAGCAGGCCGGAGAGCGCCGTCGACTCGGCCGCCGCGGCGGACCTCGTCCTCACTCCGGAGGAGCTGGAGATGCTGCCCTGACCTGCTTTGCCGTTCCATGACGTTTTGCATTCCCGGCTCGACCCGCTTTTTGGGACGGCCAGTGGATCAGCCTGGTGTGTGTCCCGATTGCGGGCACTGCCCGTTTCGCGCCATGAGCAGGGGCGTGCGAAGCTTTGGATGTCCCCAACACCAGGAGGTCCTCATGACCGAATCACCGGAACCGGAAGTCAGCGAAACACCCGAGGACGAGATGAAGCGCAAGTTCCGTGAGGCGCTGGAGCGCAAGCGTGCCCAGCAGGCGGGCTCGGGCGCGGGTGACAGGGGCGCCGACCCATCCAAGATTCACGGGGCGCACGGACCGGCCGCGAGCAAGCGATCCTTCAGGCGGAAGAGCGGCGGCTGAGGCCGGGATTCGATGAGGGGGCACGGCATGCCGTGCCCCCTCTTTCTTTGCCGTCATAGGTAGATCTTCGCCCGATTCATGGGCTTTCCTTTGCACTTGTCCGAATTGCGGGCTAGAGTCAACCGCGTTACCAGCCAGTGACCTGCCCTTCACAAGGAAGCGGCGACTGGCCGGCGCCGAATCCCGCGCACGCGGGAACCGGGGACCCACCTCTTGGGGTGAGTCCGACCGCTCAGGTCGGTAGGGCATCTCCACGCCCGAACCCGTCAGCTAACCCGGTAGGCGAGATGGAGAGGACACCTTCCCAGATGCACTACCGCGTACCCCCCGACTGCGTAGCGTCATCCGCCGCCCTCTGAGCGGCCACCTTACCCAGACTTTTTCGCGCTCCCGCGCGTAGCGACCGTTCGGCCTGCTGCCCGGCTACGCCCCCTGAGTGAGCGCTGCCCCCAGTTACCCAGCAAAAGGACCCCACAGCTCCCATGTCTGTCCGATTTGGCATGCGTTCGATCGCCTTGTTCACCGCCACCGTAGCCGGTGCCCTGACCATCGGCGGCACGCCCGCCCACGCCGACGTCCCCGAGGACAAGCAGGTGCTGCTCAAGGGCGCCACCACCGCCTCGTACTTCTGGGACGACAGCTCCGGCCGCGCCGGTGACACCGGCCTGCCGGCGAGCGGCAAGCCCATGCAGAAGGGGATGGCCGCCAGCCCGAGCTGGCCGCTGCTGACCGAGGGCTATGTCATCTACAAGGGCAAGACGATGCCCTTCTTCGTCGGTGACCGCGGCCCGGGTGAGCCGTCCAGCAGGGGCGTCATGCTCGACCTGGACGCCAAGACGTTCGCCGACCTGACCGGCGGCACGTTCAACTCCAGCTCGCTGCACGTCGACGGCAACGGCGGCCAGGGCCACATCAAGGTGCAGTACGTCATCACCAAGTGGGGCAAGGGCCCGGGCAAGAAGAACTACCCGGCGCCGTTCGCGACACGTGCGTACGCTCGCATCGACCACAACCCGGCCAAGCCGCCGCAGGTGTCGGTCAAGAAGGCGGCTCCCGCCCCCGAGGACTCCGCGCCCGCGCAGAAGGCCGCCGACGCCGCCAAGGCCGCCGACGCCGGCAAGGCCGGCGGCTCCGGCAAGACGCTCCAGGTCGCTCCCGCGGCCGACGTCCGGCCGGCGGACGCAGCGACCGAGCCCGTGGCCGAGG